>JALCNL010000032.1 GCA_022649055.1 Megasphaera sp. | reverse complement strand
TTGGTAACACTGTCAACGTTGTTGAAATGGAATCTGAAGGCGGTGCTGCCGGTGCATTCCACGGTTCGCTGCAGGCAGGTGCTTTAACTACTACATATACGGCATCTCAGGGTTTTCTGCTCATGATTCCGAATATGTATAAAGTTGCCGGCGAACTTCTTCCGGGTGTATTTCATGTAGCTGCCCGTGCTTTGGCTAACCATGCATTGAGCATTTTTGGCGACCACCAGGACGTTATGTCTGCTCGTGCTACTGGCTGCTGTATGTTGGCTGAATCCAGCGTTCAGGAAGTAATGGATCTGGGCGGTGTTGCTCATCTGGCCGCTTTGAAAGGCTCCTTGCCGTTCATTAACTTCTTTGATGGTTTCCGTACATCTCATGAAATCCAAAAAGTGGAAGTAATGGACTTTGAAAATTTCCGTAAATTAATTGATTGGGATGCCGTTGCGGCTTTCCGTGCCCGTGGTTTGAATCCGGATGCTCCGGAAACTCGCGGTACTGCAGAAAATCCGGACGTATATTTCCAACATTGTGAAGCAAATAATAAACTTTATGATGCTATGCCTGATATCGTTGCAGGATACATGGATAAGATTTCTGAAATCACCGGCCGTACATATAAACCTTTTACGTATGTAGGCGCTGCCGATGCTGAATATGTAGTTGTAGCTATGGGCTCCATGTTTGAAGCAGTGAAGAGCTGTGTAGAATATTTGGCAAGCAAGGGTGAAAAGGTTGGGGCTATCAATGTCCATCTTTTCCGTCCGTTCTCTGCAAAATACTTGTCGGCAGTACTTCCTAAAACTGTCAAGAAAGTTGCTGTTATCGACCGGACAAAAGAACCGGGTTCTCTTGGAGAACCTTTATACCTTGATATCAATGGTTTCGTAAAAGAACAGAATCTTGCGATTGACGTAATTGGCGGCCGTGCTGGACTGGGTTCCAAGGATGTTCTTCCGGAAGATATTATGGCTGTTTTTGATAATTTGCAATCTGCTGCTCCGAAAAATGAATTTACACTGGGAATCGTAGATGATCTTACCAATCTTTCTCTGCCTCGTGCTGAAAAAATGCCGCTTGATACAACCGGTCTTACGGCTTGCAAATTCTGGGGCTTTGGTTCCGATGGTACTGTTGGTGCCAATAAATCTGCTATCAAAATTATTGGTGACCATACCGATATGTATGCACAGGCATATTTTGCATATGACTCCAAGAAATCCGGCGGGGTAACGATCTCTCATCTGCGTTTTGGGACGAAACCTATTGAAATGCCGTATTTGATTGATGCAGCTGATTACATTGCCTGCCATCGTCAGTCTTATGTAAAACGCTTTGACTTGCTTCGGGGTATTAAAGATGGCGGTACTTTCATGTTGAACTGCACATGGACTGATGAAGAACTTGATAAAGAACTGCCTGCTCTCATCAAACGTGCTATTGCAAAACATCATGTTAAATTTTACACCTTAAATGGGGATGCTATTGGTCAGAAACTGGGCCTTGGCACTCGTATCAATATGGTTATGCAGGCTGCTTTCTTTGCACTTACGAAGGTTATTCCTGTTGAAGATGCAGTTAAATATTTGAAGGATTCCATTGTTAAGAGCTATGGCAAAAAAGGTCAGAAAGTTGTTGATATGAACAACGGAGCTGTTGACGCCGGTATTACGGAATTCCATCAGGTATCTTATCCGGCTTCATGGGCAGATGCAGTTGATGAAGCAGTTCCGGAAACAAGTACACCGGAATACTTCAAGAAGGTTGCCACACCGATGTTGAATCAGGTTGGTGACGATTTGACAGTAGCGGCATTCGTTGGTCGTGAAGATGGTACTATGCCGAACGGCACTACGAAGTTTGAAAAACCGGGTCCGGCTATGCACGTTCCTTCCTGGGATTTTGAAAAATGTATTGGTTGTTTCAAATGTTCTTTTGTATGTCCTCATGCTGCTATTCGTCCGGTATTGACAACAGCGGAAGAAGCTGCGGCTGCTCCGGCAGGCTTTAAGGTAGCTCCGAAAGCTAAATCCGGCAAGGAATATGGTGTAACTATCGTCGTATCTCAACTCGATTGCCTCGAATGCGGCAGCTGCGTAAACGTTTGCCCGGTTAAGGCTCTTACTATGGTTCAAAATGACGATGCTCAAATCGCTAAGATGGATCAGTGGTACTATGCGATGGATAAAGTCGCTCCGAAGCCTAATCCGCAAAATAAGAAATCGGTTATCGGCAGCCAATTGGAAACTCCGCTGCTTGAATTCTCCGGCGCATGCGCCGGTTGTGGGGAAACACCGTATGTTAAACTTGTTACCCAACTCTTTGGTGATCGCATGATGATTGCTAATGCTACAGGTTGTTCTTCTATTTGGGGTGCATCTGCTCCTATTGCTCCGTATACGACAAACGCAGCTGGCCATGGACCGTCTTGGGCTAACAGCTTGTTTGAAGATGCTGCTGAATTTGGCCTCGGCATGTTCATGGGGGTTGACAAAATCCGTAAAGATATGGCTGCTAAAGTTGATGTTGCCAAAGCAGAAGCCTCTGCTGATCTTCAAGCTGCGCTAGGTGATTGGGCTGCTAATATGTACGAAGGAGAAGGTTCTCGTGAACGTGCTGATAAAGTGGTTGCACTTCTTGAAAAAGAAGCTGCCGGCAATGCGACACTTCAGGAATTCCTTGATAAGAAAAAGTATCTTGTTAAACGTTCTCACTGGATCATCGGTGGGGATGGCTGGTCCTATGATATCGGTTACGGCGGCGTTGACCATGTACTCGCACAAAACCAGGATGTAAATGTTCTTGTACTTGATACAGAAGTTTATTCGAATACAGGCGGACAATCCTCTAAAGCTACACCGTCTTCTGCTATTGCGCAGTTTGCTGCCTCTGGTAAGAAAACAAAGAAAAAGGATCTTGGCATGATGGCAATTTCTTATGGTTATGTATACGTAGCACAAGTTGCTATGGGTGCTGATCAGAATCAGCTCATCAAAGCATTGACGGAAGCGGAAGCTTATAATGGTCCGTCCTTGGTTATCTGCTACGCACCTTGCATTAACCATGGTATTCGCAAAGGCATGAGCAAGAGCCAGGACGAAGAAAAACTCGCAGTTGCATGTGGGTATTGGGATCTTTATCGTTATAACCCGACTCTTAAAGAAGCAGGTAAGAATCCGTTCAGCCTTGATTCTAAGGAACCGGACTACAGTAAATTCCAGGAATTCTTACAAGGTGAAGTTCGGTACGCTTCTTTGGCTAAATCCTTCCCTGATGCAGCACAGGAAATGTATGCTAAAACTGAAGCTGATGCCAAGACTCGTCGCGAATCCTATGTTCGTTTCCAGAAATCTATGGAAGCCTAAGCAGTACGTTAAGATTAGTGCATAATATGCATGTTATGCAAAAAATAAAAGTATTCACTGCAACCAGTGAGTGAATACATTGAATTACTAAGAAGGAATGGGTTCGTTATTTTGTCGAACTCATTCCTTTTACGTTTAGCAGAACACGCGGCAGTTGCCGCGTGTTCTGTTTTATAAAAAAATAGTGAAGGTTCTACCTATGCATTCTCAAATTCATGTTTAGAATAATTCTTTTATTTTGCGTTTTCCATAGCATTTTGACTAGATAGTGAGAATGAAAAGTGGTAAAATAGAAATACGTTATTGATATTGATAGTGATTATTTGTGAAAAATGGTGGTATAATGCGTAAACGTTGGTATGTGTTGGAAAAAGATAATAATTTTATACGGGAACTAACTCAAAAATTGCACATTTCAACTGTTTTGGCGCGTGTCCTTGCTAACCGAAATATAGGTACGGTTGAGGATGCCCGCCATTTTCTTTTTGATACAATGAACGATTTAGCGGACCCTTTTCTTATGAAAGGAATGGATAAAGCGGCAGCACGGATTTCCAAAGCTATTGCCAATAAAGAACATATTGTTGTTTATGGTGATTATGATGTGGATGGTATTACGGCTACCGCGTTATTATGCAGGGTACTTCGGGATTTGGGGGCAAATCCAGCCTATTATATTCCGGCTCGACAAAGTGAAGGATATGGACTGAACGGGCATGCGCTGGAAGAATTGCGGACGAGGCGCACTGATTTGCTAATTACTGTAGATTGTGGAATTTCTTCTTTTCAGGACGTAACTGCATATCAGAAATATATGGATATTATTATAACAGACCATCATGAACCGCCGGAACATATACCACCAGCTTTTGCTGTGCTTAATCCTAAACAAGAGGGATGTACCTATCCTTGTAAAGAGCTTGCCGGAGTCGGTGTAGCTTATACTGTATGTCGGGCTTTGTGGCAGATTTTGCATAAAGAAAAACTGGAAAAATATGCGGAAATTGTGGCTCTGGGAACTATTGCTGATTTGGTTCCCCTTAGAGGAGAAAACCGTATTCTTGTAAAACAAGGACTGCAATATATGAAAGAAGGTTGTAATCTGGGACTGCAGGCATTATTGGATGTGGCATCCATACAAAAAGAAACAATAAATGCCGGACGTGTTGCTTTTACGATAGCACCGCGTCTTAATGCGTCTGGACGTATCAGCCATGCGGATAAAGGAGTACGCCTTTTGTTGGAAACTGACCGTTCGGCAGCTCATGCAGCAGCGAATGAATTAAGTGAGATGAATTGTCAGCGGCAGGAAATTGAACGGAATATAACCGAGCAAGCTTTGGAGCAAATAGAAAAAAACGGGTATGGATCTGATGGAGTATTAGTCGCTGCCGGGAATCATTGGCATGTTGGTGTTATTGGAATAGCCGCTTCACGTCTTGTAGAGCAATACTATCGGCCAGCTTTGGTAATCAGCATAAGCGATGGAATCGGCAAAGGATCCTGCCGCAGTATTGCCGGATTTAATATGTATGAATCACTGCAATATGCAGCAGACTTACTCATTCAATTTGGCGGTCATCCTATGGCGGCTGGGTTTTCTATCAAGGAGGAAAATATAAATGCGTTCCGTAATCGACTGAATGAATATGCGGCGATTCATATGAAGGCTGATGATTATATACCGACAATAGCCGTTGATATGGCACTTCCTTCTGCGTCTATATCATTACAGCTTATTGATGAACTAAGTCTTTTAGAACCTTATGGAATGGGAAACAGCCGACCTTGTTTTTCTCTTATGGATCAAAAATTGACAGAGATACGCCCTATTGGTAAAGATCGACATCATATACGTTTTTCTGTTTTGCAGGATAATGCGGGAAATTCTGCTAAATGTTTAAGCGGCGTGGGGTGGTCTATGGCGTATTTATGTGAAGAAATATTAATGGGGGATACGGTAGATATAGTATTTCAACTGGAAAAAAATACGTTTAATGGAGTGAGTTCTCCGCAGATGATATTGCAGGATATGCGCGGTCAGGCTGATGTGAACTTGCATTTAGATAGAGACGTAATGGTGGATGTTTTTAAGGAGCTACGCCGGCAATTGGATATCCGACATCTGCCGATATGGCAAATTCGACAGAAGATGATAGCTGATTTTCAAGGTATTTTAGATGGACATATAGTTTGTCTTGCCTTGCATGTATTTTTTGAAATAGGTGTTTTACTTACAGAAGATACTGCAGAAGGGCCGGTCTGCTATGTACCGCAGTTTCAACATAAAATGAGTCTTGCAGAATCACCGACTTTTATGAAATATACCCGGGGATAGGGGGCGTCATGATGGAGTTTAAAGATAAACAAGAAGCACTTAATTATTTAATAGAGACGATTCATACCTATCAACCTAATGCGGACTGTGTCGATGTGAAAAAGGCGTTTGAGTTGGCCGATAAAGCGCATGAACAACAACAGCGAGTCAGCGGTGAACCTTATATCACGCATCCCCTGGCAGTGGCACAAATACTGGCAGAATTACAGATTGATACGACGACGATTACGGCGTCTTTACTGCATGATGTGGTAGAAGATACATCCTATACGCTGGAGAATTTAACACAGGAATTTGGTTCTCAAGTGGCTTTTCTGGTTGATGGAGTTACTAAATTAAGCCGTATTGATTACCGGACAAAAGAAGATCAGCAGTTAAACAGTATGCGCAAAATGTTTTTGGCTATGGCAAAAGATGTACGCGTCGTAGTTATTAAATTGGCAGATCGTCTTCATAATATGCGCACACTCAAATACATGCGCAGTGATAAACAAAAGAGAATTGCTCAGGAAACATTGGAAATTTTTGCTCCATTAGCACACCGACTGGGAATTTTTAATATTAAATGGGAATTGGAAGATTTGTCTTTTCGCTATCTTGAACCTGATAAATATTATGATTTAGTCGATCAGATGAAACAAAAACGGCATGTTCGCGAAGAAATCGTTAATGAAGCGATTAATGTCATGCGTAAAGCATTGGAAGAGTCCCATATAAAATTTGAAATTAACGGCAGACCGAAACATTTTTACAGTATATATAAAAAAATGAAAAAAGATAACCGGGATCTTAGTCAAGTTTATGACTTATATGCTGTCCGTATTATTGTAGATACCGTACAAGATTGTTATGGAGTATTGGGAATCGTCCATAGTTTGTGGAAACCGCTGCCATATCGCTTTAAGGATTACATTGCTATGCCTAAACCCAATAATTACCAATCGCTGCACACTACCGTTATTGGAACACGGGGACAGCCCGTAGAAATACAAATCCGCACATGGGAAATGCACCGGGTTGCTGAGTATGGGGTAGCGGCACATTGGCGGTATAAAGAAGGCCATGCAAATGCCGGCAAAAATGAATTTGATGAAAAAATGGGATGGCTGCGCAACTTGCTGGAATGGCAGGATACAAGCAATCCTAAGGAATTCATGAACTCGTTGAAGCTGGATGCGTTTTCTGATGAAGTATTTGTATTTACCCCGCGAGGCGATGTGATCGATATGCCGCAAGGAGCGATTCCTATTGATTTTGCTTATCGTATTCATACCGATGTGGGGCATCGCTGCGTTGGAGCAAAAATTAACAGTAAAATTGTACCATTGAATACGCCGTTAAAAAATGGCGATATCATTGAAATTATAACTTCTAAGAATGGAAAACCCAGTTTAGATTGGCTTAATATTGTAGGGAGTTCAGAAAGCCGTTCAAAAATACGAAGTTGGTTTAAAAAAGAAAATCGTGAAGAAAATATGGCTAAAGGGGCAGAAGCCTTGGAACGGGAGTGTAAACGACTGAATCATGATTGGAAAGTATTGAATAAAGCAGGACGTTTAGCTAGAGTGGCCAAGCAAATGAACGCTGGGTCGGAGGATGATCTGCTGGCGGCTGTAGGATATGGCGGCTTTGCCGTTAATACAGTACTAATTAAGCTGCTCGACTTACATAAAAAAGATAGACAGAAAGAAGAAGAAAAAAATAGTCATACCGCTGTTGTTGAAAAACTTCGTCCGAGAAAGCCATTAAACAAGAGTGGTACGGGAATTCTTGTCAAAGGCGAATCGGGTCTGCTTGTGAGATTGGCTAAATGCTGCAGTCCTGTTCCCGGAGATCCGATTATTGGATTTATCACCCGAGGCAGAGGGGTTTCTGTACATCGTGCCGATTGTCCCAGTATTACAAATAACCAGGAAGATATAGATCGTTTAATTGATGTAGAATGGGACTATGATGGCAAGGAAATGTTTGAAGTTAATATGGAAATCGTAGCATATGACAGAACGGGCGTGATGGCGGATATTATGGCTACATTAGCCGAGATGAAGATATCCATACTCAATGTCAATGCGAAAGTAAACGACACAAAAACTGTTACCGTTCATTTGGGAATCAGCATCAAAGATTTGGCTCAATTTGAATTTATTGCAACAAAGATACGCCGTCTTAAAGATGTGTATACAGTACAGCGATATACGGGAGGTGCTATATGAGAGCTGTTATACAGCGCACGTTGTCGTCTCAGGTTATTTCGGAAGGGATACAAACAGGTAAAGCTGGATTTGGTCTTACTGTTCTTCTTGGCGTGGGGAAGGAAGATGGAGAAGAAGATGTACAATATATGGCAGATAAAATTACAAATCTGCGTGTTTTTGAAGATGACCAGGGAAAAATGAATCGTTCTCTTATGGATGTTGGCGGTGATATGCTGGTAATATCACAGTTTACACTGTATGGGGATGTACGTCACGGAAGGCGACCGGGATTTGATCAAGCGGCTCCGCCCGTAATGGCGGAAGCTTTATATGAAAATTTTGTTGCTGCTGTTCGTCGTTGCGGGATTTCTGTTGGTACGGGTGTGTTTCGTACAGAGATGGTCGTAACTCTTGCCAATCACGGACCTGTTACCATACTGATAGATAGCAAAAAGAAATTTTAGGAGGTATATGTGATGAAAATACTAACAATGCAGCTGGGCCCTATTGAAACAAATTGTTACATTGTTTATGATGAGGATACGAGGGAAGCTATGGTCATAGATCCGGCATGGGACTATGAACGCATAGACAAAGCGCTGACAGATCATGACCTTACTATTAAAAAAATATTTTTGACGCATGGACATGCGGACCATATTGGAGCCTTGCAGGAATTGCGGAATCATAAAAATGTTCCCGTATACGTTAGTAAAAAAGATAGCGGATTAATTCAGAACTCCAAGAATAATCTTTCTATGTTTATGGGCAAAAAAATTGAATGTGCATCACCGGAATATACGGTTTCTGATGGAGATACAATCCGTGTCGGAAGTACAGTTTTTACAGTCTATGAAACACCGGGACATACACCCGGTGGTGTGTGTTTATATGGCGGCGGGGTTGTATTTTCCGGTGATACGTTGTTTCAGTATTCTATTGGTCGTACAGATTTATATGGAGGTTCATATGAACAGCTTATTGCCAGTATCGAAACAAAACTGATGCCTTTGCCTGACGATACGATTGTGCTTCCCGGACATGGCCCTAGTACGACAATTGGTGATGAACGGCATGGCAATCCGTATCTTGAAGGCAGGGGATGAGTTATATGATCAGAGAATCGCAATTTTGGCTGCGTATTGTTGTTGCCGTTTTTGCTGTCTGGATCTTTATTTCTGTACATGCTGTGTACTGGCCTGTCATAGTATCACTTATTATTACTTTTATCCTCATCCCTGTTCGGGATGCAGTATTGAAGGGGGTGCAGCGCCTTACTGGACGGAGAATTCCTGTCGATGCGGCTATTTTGATTTCTTTTGTAGTTCTTATTTTAGCGCTTGTCGGAATTACGAACAGTGTTTTGCATCCGCTGGTGATACAGGTCAACTTATTAGCAGCCAATTTTCAAAATTTGGTGGATAAAACGGCTGCGTTGGTTATGAACTTTGAAAACTCTCAGACGCAGCTGTATATACCGGACCAAGTAAAAGGCATTATTAATGATTTCTTAGTCAAGATTGGCAATTATGGTATAGATGGAGTAACTAACCTTGTTAAGTCAGTATTTGCTATTGCTGGAACGGTAATTGAGTTTTTTGTTGTTCCTATTATAACTTTTTACTTTATGAAGGACGGATCAAAGATGGTGGATTGTTTTGTTCATCTTTATCCTGAGGAATATCGTCTGCAGCTGGATGTATTATTTGATGAAGTAGATCGGGTATTAAGTTCTTATATCCGCGGACAGCTTATTATGAGTTGTATTATATCTTTGTTAACTTTTATAGGAATGTGGATTATGGGGGTCCCTTATCCCATGGTTATTGCTCTATTGGCGGCGGTTACTGAATGGATTCCGATTATTGGACCTATTGTTGGGGCAATCCCGGCAATTTTATTAGGGGCTTTGGTCAGTCCGGCATTAGCCGCCAAGGTTTTGATTTTCTATATCATTATTCAGCAGATTGACAGTCATCTCATAATGCCGCAGGTTATGGGGGCGGTTATTAGTCTTCATCCTGTTGCGATTGTTATTGCTTTGCTTATGGGAGGAACCTTGTTCGGTATTCAAGGAATGATTTTGACTGTACCGATTACGGCAGTTTTACAAATTATTTGTAAGCATTTATGGTTCTATAATACTTATAAAACAAAGGCGATGAATTTTTATGGAAAAAACTAAAGCGGATATTATGAATGTAATGATGAAACGAATGAAAGATAAAATTAAGGATAAAAAATATAAAATGACTTCGCAGCGGCAGGTTATCCTGCGTGCATTTGTGGAAAGCTCGGAAAATCATTTGAGTGCAGAGGATGTATATGAACGTGTGAAAAAAACAGCACCCGATATCGGATTGGCAACTGTATATAGAACATTGGATTTGTTTACGGAAATGGACTTGTTGAAAAAACTCGATTTTGATGAAGGGTGCAGTCGGTATGAGTTAAATGACCGAGAAGAAGATGGACATTTTCATCATCATTTAATTTGTCTGGGATGTGGCAAGGTGCGTGAATGCCGTGATGACTTACTGGAAACATTGGAAACCATTTTGCAAAAACAACTTCACTTTCAAACGGTAGATCACCAGTTAAAGGTTTATGGGTATTGTGAAAATTGCCAAAAAAAGCGGGCAGACGAAGCCCGTAAATCTAAAGCTGCAAATAATGGATGAACAAGGATATCGCTATAAGGGACCGGAAGGATACCATTCCTTTATTGGTCAGGTAATGGCTCATCTTGGTTATGTCGGTGGCTATGAAACGGGAAATATAGGTGCTCATATCCTTCTTTCCGATGAGAATGGCATCATTGATTTGACTTGTGTGTTTATACGGGATGACAAAAAATGGAAATCCCGGGCTTCGATTATACGATGCGGACATACTCGTGAAGATATAAAAAATTGTCTGATACATTGGCATGAGCGCTTTACTGGCAATAAAACGGGGCCATGGGGAACCCTTATGGGCGTACGTCCGACAAAACTGGTACATCATTTTTTTGATAGGGGATTCGGGGATAAAGAGATAATAACGATACTGCAGCAGCAGTATCGTGTAGAAAAGGAGACGGCTGAACGGCTCGTGCATATGTCACGGCTGCAACGTCCCTTTGTAATGGAACCGAGGAATCATGTTGCACTCTATGTAGGAATTCCGTATTGTTCCAGCCATTGTCTGTATTGCTCCTTTCCATCACGGCTTGTTGGAAAGGAAGAAGAGGCTGGTCTGCAAGCATTTTCAAAGGCGTTGGAAACCGATTTGCAGGATTTAAATAAGCTTTGCAGACAATACTCTCTAACTGTGGATACCATTTATATAGGAGGCGGAACCCCTACGTGCCTTCCGATTGCTATTTTAAAGGATATTATCCAATCTGTTGCTGCCAATTTTAGCCCGGTCCAGGAATGGACTGTAGAAGCTGGCCGTCCGGATACGGCAACAAAAGAGAAGCTTGCATTACTGCGGCAATATGGTGTAGACCGCATTAGTGTTAATCCGCAAACGATGCAGCAGCGAATATTGGATGTATTGGGGCGTCATCACCGGGTGGAAGATATTTATACTATGTTCAATAACTGTCGCGATCTGGGATTTTCGGTTATTAATATGGATTTCATTGCGGGTCTGCCTGTTCAAAATGTAAAAGATATGCAGGAAAATATGGAAATAGTTTGCCAACTATGGCCGGAAAATGTTACAATTCATACGTTAGCATTAAAAAAAAGGGCCCCTTTATTTCATCATCCGCTGAGAGATAGGATACCATCTCAGGAGGAAGTGACAAAAATGTTGGAATATTGTGATGCAAGACTTGTTGAAAAAGGATATATACCTTATTATATGTATCGTCAAAAATACATGGCGGCTAGTTTTGCTAATGTCGGCTATGCTTTTTCTGATGCCATCGGAAAATACAATATTCAAATGATGGAAGAAAGACAAACTGTATTGGCAGCAGGTCCCGGCGGAGCAACTAAATTCATTAATTTGCCGGAACACCGCTTAGAAAAATTATACATGCCCAAGGAAGTTAACGCATACATGGCGTCGTTGGAGGAAAAAATGCAGCTGCGCCGCAAATTATGTACATATATATATGGAAGAGAGGATAGATAAAATGGCAATTACGGCACCAAGAGGCACACAGGATTTTTTGCCGGGACAGATGGAAGATTGGCAGCTTCTGGAACAAAAAATTCGTCAAATTTGTTCATATTATGGATTTGGTGAAATTCGTACTCCTATCTTTGAAAATACAGAACTGTTTTTGCGTGGTATAGGGGAAACGACAGATGTTGTAACCAAAGAGATGTATACTTTTGATGATCGGGGCGGGAGATCCATGACGCTGCGTCCGGAAAACACAGCATCTGTTGTACGAGCTTATTTGGAGCATAAGATTTATGCGGAACAGCAGGTTCAGAAGTTTTTCTATATAGGGCCGATGTTTCGGCATGATCGGCCTCAGGCCGGAAGATATCGGCAGTTTCATCAATTTGGGGTAGAAGAAATTGGCTCGCAGGATCCGGCAGTAGATGCAGAAATTATTGCTATGGCATTTCAACTCTTTCGGGAATTAGGATTAAATGATCTTGTATTGCATTTAAATTCTGTAGGGTGTCCTAAATGTCGTCCGATTTATCGCCAGAAACTTCTTGATTTTTTTTCTGATAAAAAAGATATGCTTTGCGAAAATTGTCTGGCACGGCTTGATAAAAATCCTTTGCGTGTGTTGGATTGTAAAGAAGAAGGGTGTAAAAAAGCGACTGTTGGCGTTCCTGAGATTACCGATAATCTTTGTGATGAATGCAAAGAACATTTTGATGCAGTTCAGAATTATCTTACGAAAATTGGGATTCCTTTTGAGCTGGATACCCGACTTGTCAGAGGACTCGACTATTATACAAAGACGGCCTTTGAAATTATGTATGCACCGCTGGGTGCGCAGAGTACGGTCTGCGGCGGCGGCCGATACGATGGTCTTGTTGAAGAAATGGGAGGACCCTCCACTCCGGGTATCGGTTTTGCCGTAGGAATGGAACGCTTACTGCTCACCCTGCAGCAGCAGAATCTCTTGCAGCGACCAGAAAAAAAACGTCCGATATATATTGTTGCATTGGGGGATGCGGCGCGTATTGCTGCGTTTGACCTGCAGCAGCAACTGAGGGGACGGCATTTCTATACAGAAATCGATCTTATGGGACGCAGCATGAAAGGACAGATGAAGTACGCTAATAAAATCAATGCTGCATATACCGTGATTATCGGTGACAATGAATTGCTGCAAGGAGAAGCCCAAGTTCGTAATATGGAAACAAAAGAACAAATCGCTGTTCCATTAGATGGAGTAGCAGCATATATGGAAGCACAGAAGAAAGGATGACAAAGTAATGGATACAATGGAAGGGTTGAGCCGCAGTCATTATTGCGGAGAAGTTACGGAAGCAGAAAAAGGCAAGGAAGTTATATTATGCGGCTGGGTAGAACGTCGTCGTGATCATGGCGGATTAATTTTTATCGATTTGCGTGATCGTACAGGTGTTATCCAGGTTGTTGCATCACCGGATTATGAAGAACAATCATTTAAAAAAGCAGAACAAGTACGAACAGAATATGTACTTGCTATTCGTGGCGAAGTTCGCATGCGTGATGAAGAAACCGTTAATCAAAAGATGCCTACAGGCACAATTGAAGTACGTTGTGATGAAATGCGCATTTTAAATTCTTCTAAGACGCCGCCTTTCTATATTGAAGATAATGTAGATGTAGATGAAAGCATTCGTTTGAAATACCGGTATTTAGATCTTCGCCGTCCGGAAATGCAGAAGAATCTTATCATGCGTCATCGTGTAAAACATGCTATGCGTGAATTTTTAGATAAGAACGGTTTTTTTGAAATCGAAACTCCGGAACTTTGTAAAAGTACACCGGAAGGGGCCCGCGATTATCTTGTACCGAGCCGTGTAAATCCAGGAAAATTTTATGCATTGCCGCAATCTCCTCAGTTATTTAAACAACTCTTGATGATTTCCGGCATGGATCGGTATTTTCAGATTGCCCGCTGTTTCCGTGATGAAGATCTGCGTGCGGATCGCCAACCAGAATTTACACAACTTGACATGGAAATGTCTTTTATGAGTCAGGAACAAATTCTTCAGTTAACAGAACAACTGATGCATTATATTTTTAAAGAAGTACTGGGACATGATATACAATTACCTATTCAGCGTATTACATGGGATTACGCTATGGAATATTATGGTTCCGACAAACCGGATTTACGGTTTGATATGAAATTCACAGATATTACAGAACTTGTCCGAGGTACAGAATTCAAGGTATTCCGCAGTGTTATTGAAAAAGGGGGACAGGTTAAGGCAATCAATGTAAAAGGGTATTCACAAATTCCCCGCCGTGAATTAGACGGACTTGTTGAATATGTCGGACACTATGGGGCGAAGGGATTAGCATGGATTTGCTTTACACCTGATGGAATCAAATCACAGGTCATGAAATTCCTGGGTGAAGATACGATTCAGGCAATTGGCGCAGCCTGTGGATCGGAAACAGGAGATTTGGTTCTCATGATTGCCGATAAACCAGCTGTTGTAGCTGCCGCACTAGGGGAACTTCGTAAAGAAATGGCACGGCGTACTCATCTTATAGATGAAAATAAATTTGCATTCACCTGGGTACTTGATTTCCCGATGTTTGAATATAATGAAGAAGAAAAACGGTATGTTGCCATGCATCATCCGTTTACAGCACCTCGTGATGAAGATTTGGATAAATTGGAAACGGATCCGGGTCATGTATATGCTAAAGCCTATGACCTTGTTCTCAATGGAGTTGAATTGGGTGGCGGCAGTTTGCGTATTTACCAGCAGGATATTCAACAGCGTGTTTTCAAGGCGATTGGCTTGACACCGGAAGATGCAAATGAAAAATTTGGCTTCTTGCTCCGGGCATTTGAATACGGAGCTCCGCCGCATGGCGGTTTGGCTTTTGGACTTGATCGTATGATTATGCTTATGTTGAAGAGAAAATCTATTCGCGATGTTATTGCATTTCCGAAAACGCAGAATGCTATTGATCAAATGAGTGAAGCTCCGGGAGAAGTAGCTGTAAAACAATTGCGTGAACTCCATATCCGCATCAATGCAGAAGATAAGAATTTAGTTAAAAAATAACGGAATATATAGTAACCAGAATGTTAGAAATAAAAATGGCCAGTGGAAAAAACACTGAAATTTATAAAAAGGTACCGGCAGCTCGGTACCTTTTTTTGAAAAGTGGTACGCATCCTGTTGCGGAGATAATTCAAATTTCTGGGATTTGTCATGGGGAAAGAACCGAGCGGAAGAAAAACACAGTTATGTATTAACTGAATGAGAATGGGCATTTCAATCAATGTTATTCTGTAATATACAGTAATTATTTCGCTGCAGGGAAGAGATGCTTCTCTGGCAACGTAGTCGTCTTGAAAAGAGAGAATATGTGATGAAAACTATACATTATGTATTAGCAGATCCGAGTGGGAATACAACTGTATTTGTATTAGACTCGGCAGCAGCCGGAGAACGTGCTGTTTTAGCTGCCAAAATCCTCCGTTCTGATTCTATTGAAGCAGAACAAGTAGGTTTTCTTGCAATAAATAAGATAAAGCATGATTTTGATTTGCGTGTAGATATGATGGGGGGCGAATTTTGCGGCAATGCCGCTCGTTCAGCCGCTGCCTATGCAGCTATGGTAGAAGGTGCGGAAAAAGGTGAATATATGATTTCATGTTCCGGCTGTATGGAAATTTTGAAGGCAAGCGTTCATCAACGGGCAGCAGGCGTGTATGATGCTTCTATTGAAATGCCTCTACCGCAGTCTGTAGATGCAGTTATTATTGACATAGACGGAGCTCCCTGCCGATTTTTTCGAGTCGTCCTTCCCGGCATTGTTCATTTTGTTTTTATAGGAAAAGGAGCAGCAGCAGTCAACAGGAATATTTTCTGGCGGGCTGTTAAAACGTATGTATCCGATGAAAACTATGCTGCTTATGGTCTTATTCTTCTTGATCCGACAATATGGAAAATGATTCCTGCCGTTTATGTAAAAGACACCCATACACTATATTGGGAACATAGCTGTGGTTCCGGATCTGCCGCGGCTGCGGCTGCGATAGCCTATATGGGGAATCGAAATATTGCTGTCAAGCTGCAGCAACCTGGCGGAGTAATAGCCGCGGCTGCGGTTGTTGTAAAAGGAGAACTTCAGCGTGTTATGATTGGCGGAGAAGTAAAATTGGAAACAGAAAAAATTATAGAGGTATAACGAATCGGTATAAAACAGGTGGAAATAATTCTTTTATATAAAAGATAAAAAGAATCATTTTTTCTGTTTTGCTGTTGCCTGGGAATGATAGGAGATGTTTGATTGTTTCTATACAGACCTATTGTTTTGTTTTATAATAATAAAATAGTAAGAATATATCATGCAGCTCTAGAAGCTGCTAATTTTATGAACAGGGGTGGATGCATATCATGAGCAAGGTATTAAGCGATATTGAAATTGCACAGCAATCTAATTTGGAACCAATCGTAAAAATTGCCGAAAAATGCGGCCTAAAAGAAGATGATTTGGAACTATATGGAAAATATAAAGCCAAAATTTCTTTTGGTGCTATTAAACGATTATCTGCAAAAGAAGATGGCAAACTAGTTTTGGTGACCGCTATCAATCCAACTCCGGCAGGAGAAGGAAAGTCTATGACAACTATTGGTCTTGGCCAAGCACTAAATAAATTAGGACATAAAACAATGATCGCTCTGCGGGAACCTTCTCTTGGCCCTGTATTTGGTATTAAAGGAGGTGCTGCCGGTGGCGGATACTCCCAGGTGCTTCCTATGGAAGATATTAATTTGCATTTTACAGGTGATATGCATGCCATTACGGCGGCAAATAATTTGCTGGCTGCAGCTATTGATAACCATGTTCATCAAGGAAATTCCCTTAAAATTGATGTGCGCCGTATTATTTGGAAACGTGTGATGGATATGAATGATCGGGCACTGCGAGGCATTGTTGTCGGACTTGGCGGTAAGGTTTGCGGATTTCCCAGAGAAGATCATTTCATGATAACTGTAGCATCCGAAATTATGGCGATTCTCTGCTTAGCACATGATCTTATGGATCTTAAAAAGAGAATGGGAGATATTATTGTAGCCTATAATTTAGAAGGTAAGCCTGTCACAGCCCGTGATCTTCAAGTCGATGGCGCAATGGCAATTTTAATGAAAGATGCAATCAAGCCCAACCTCGTACAAACGACGGAAAATACGCCCGCGTTGGTCCATGGAGGTCCTTTTGCTAATATTGCGCATGGCTGCAATTCTGTTGTGGCTACAAAATTAGCAATGAAAATGGGAGATATTACCGTTACGGAAGCCGGTTTCGGTGCTGATCTGGGGGCGGAAAAATTTTTGGACATAAAATGCCGTTTTGCCGGTATTAAACCGGATGCAGTTGTTATTGTCGCAACTATTCGGGCTTTGAAGATGCATGGCGGTGTTAAGAAAACAGATTTGACGGAAGAAAATCTGGAAGCGTTAAGAAAAGGATTTGCTAATTTGGCTAAGCATGTAGAAAATATGCGTAAATTCGATGTACCTGTTTTGGTCAGTATCAATAAATTTATTACAGATACAAAAGCAGAAATTAGTCTTCTTAAGAAACTTTGTGAAAACTTTGGTGTTGATGTTGCATTAAATGACTGCTGGGCAAAAGGCGGCGAAGGCGGTATTGAAATGGCGGAACATGTACTGGAACTTATGAAAACAGAAAAGACACCGTATAAGCCTATTTATGATGAAAAAGATACTATTCCTCATAAGGTTGAAGCTATTGTCAAGGAAATATATGGGGGAGATGGCGTTATATTTGAAACAGCCGCCCAGAAACAAGTTACAGAATTAGAACACTTAGGTCTTGATAAAATGCCTGTTTGTATTGCTAAAACGCAATATTCTTTATCAGATGATCCAGAACTTCTCGGACGTCCGTCAGGGTTTAAAATAACGATTAAAGATGTCCGGATTTGTTCTGGCGCAGGATTTATTGTTTGTCAAACTAGTAATATTATGACTATGCCTGGTTTGCCGAAGGTACCGGCTGCTAATAGAATGGATATTGATGAAAATGGTGTTATTACGGGGTTGTTCTAAGTGGCAAATGAGAAATTATGTGATATGACGGTAAGAGAGCTGTTAGCCGCTACGGCTTCCCGTGCTCCGGCGCCCGGCGGCGGCGGTATTGCTGCTATGACAGCGGCGGCGGCAGCGGCATTACTGGAAATGGTTGCAAACCTTACTATTGGAAAAAAAGGATATGAACAAGCTGCGGCAGATATGCAGCATATCAAACTGCAGTGTGAACGGATACGGGAATATTGCCTTACTGCGATTGACGCAGATGCAGAGGCGTTTCGTTCTGTTATTGCTGCGCTTCGCTTATCCAAAGACAGGCCGGAACGGCCAGAAAAAATCCAGCAGGCTTTTAAAGAAGCAGCTCAAGTTCCCTATGAGCTGAGTACACAGATATTTATTATTCTTGAACTATCCCAAAATGTTATCCGCAATGGTAATTCATGGGCTCTTACAGATGCAGCTATTTCTGTTTTACAAGCCAGAGCGGCTATGCGCAGTGCTTTTTATAGTGTTAAAGTCAATTTATCATCCATCAAGGACCCACAATTTATAGAAGTGATGGAACAGGCTATGTTGGAGCTTGATAGAAGAGCAGAAGTTATTGAGCAGGAAGTTTTGAACGTTTATGACCATCGGTAACCGAACAAAATCTGATGGGGATAGTTGCCGAAGCTAAATATGATAAGGGTAATATTACAGGAGATCTCATGCATATATTAGGACAAGAAAAACGAACATTTCCTATTGCTGGTAGTATTTTTATTGTAGTTGTTCTGCTTTTGAGTTATTTTTTCTATTATACAAAGACTCCTGCATATTCGATATATATTGTTCAAAAAGCTATAGAACAGCATGATTGGGAAACTTTTGCAGACCATGTTGATACAGACCATGTTTTATCATCTGCTTTTGATGATATATTAGAAGAAAGCAGATCCGATGCCGAAGCAGCCAATATGGCCAAGAACTTAACAGAACCTTTTCTTCAGATATTGAAGCCGGGACTGGTTGATTCTCTGCAGGATTGTCTGCATGATTATATAGAAGCAGGAAATTACGAAACAAATTTGCAGGATATGGACATTCGGCAGCGCCTGAATTTGGAAGATATGAAAAAGGATACGGATTTAAATTTTGTTCGATATAAAAATGTATTATATACAAAAAAAAGTGACAATGGAAATCCTGTTGTTGGTATTGTTGTTACGGATTCTGTGTTGAAACAGTCGTTTGTTTTGGATTTGGCGATGCGGAAAAATCTGGACGGTTCTTGGAAGATTATAAAAATTCTTAATCTTAAAGAATATATTCGAGCTATTAAAAAGGCACGACAGGAAAAACTTCAAGTTTTAAATACAGGTATCCGGCAAAAAATTGATTCGGTAGCTGAGCGGGGATACACAACCGTGAAAATTGTGTCTGATGGGGTATCGGGACAGCGGAAATCCCTGCAAATTCATGCGCAGCTTACTTTGCACGGCAGTAAACCGATTCAGTCTGTTTCCGGTAAAGCGTATGCTAGGACTGCGGATGGACAGCAATTGCAATTTCCTTTTTTGATTGAGCGAGGAACTGTGGAACAACTTCAACAAACGATAGATATTGTATCGGATCTTAATCCGTTCCTTCCTAAAGAACGAGCTTTTACTATGAACGGAGCGGAGATTCATTCTTGGATTATCGTTAACTGTATTAGGTATGCTGATGGTACAGAATTAAAAAACTATGAAGAACTCCCTGATACTATGTAACATACCATATATACGTATGAAATATGGAGATTAGATT
Source organism: Megasphaera sp. (assembly GCA_022649055.1). GTDB lineage: Bacteria > Bacillota > Negativicutes > Veillonellales > Megasphaeraceae > Megasphaera_A > Megasphaera_A sueciensis. The sequence goes on along the minus strand of JALCNL010000032.1, from coordinate 3,634 downwards.
TTATATAAGATAAGATATTGTATGAAAAAATCCATGCATGTTTTACATGCATGGATTTTTTCATATGGATATAGTAATATATAATTATGGAGATTATTTTTAATGGAAATACATCAGGGAGAAAATAGTATGCTTAATAAAAAAGGGCAAGGACTGACGGAATATGGAATTATTTTTCTTCTCATCGTGGGAATCGGTTTTTTATCTGTCTTTTATATAAATAATAATGAAAGGGGTATCTATTCCGCGGTGTCATCTAAATTGCGATCTATGGCCGGAAACAACGAAAATTATGATACGGATGAAACAACGATTGTAGCAGGACAAAAGGTTACTTTTACTACATTAACCGTTCAGGGCAAAGATAGGATATATAGAGTTGCCTGGTTTTTAGATGATAAAGGACAGCGAGTTTATTTTCCCTACAGGGATACTAACGGATTACATGATACCTCGGATTTACAAGGTATTCATTGGGGACATGATTATACTGTTGAACATGAAAGCGATGGAGGCATGTCTACTTATTTTCGAAGTACAGATGGAGCATACTATAAGATTACGGATTATAGTAATAGTGAAACGAAAATATCGAAATATGAAGGAATTCCCGATTCTCGTTATATTCGTACTCCGTAACGAAGAATACTGATTTATGCATCAGGATGTATTATATATATTGAATAAAAACAGCCGGGATAAAAATTTTATCTCGACTGTTTTTCTATATGCAATTTTTATAACTGCATTTAGATATCACGTGTCCATAAAGATGCCATCGCGGGTCCGCCGCCTACACATAGAAAAGCACATCCCGTCTTGTAATCTTGGCGCTGCATTTCATATAGCATAGTAACAATGATCCGCAATGCGGAACATCCTACAGGATGCCCTAAGGCGATACCGGAACCATTTACATTTGTACGATTCATGTCTATTTCATAACCGTATTCTTCTTTGAGTTTGCGGCAGATTCCTAAAAATTGAGCGGAAAAATAACAAGTAATAACAATTGATAATTATAGATAATATATTAAAAATAAATAGCAGATAAGAGGTATTAGTCTGCAGTATATATGGAAAATTTATTATTATAGATTTTTGTTATCTATAGGGTGTGTGATATAATATAATGTACTGAAAATATTATTGAAGCATAGAGATTCTAAATAATTTGCTATTTTATTGGGATAAAAAGAGTATGTATATATTTTAGGATGCGATGTAGTATTTACAGTGTATTGAGGAGGGATGTAGCATAAGATATGCAATAATAAATTTGTAAACGTTAAAAATCAAGACTGATATATATGGTGTATTATGCGATGTAAGGGGCAAGTGTTACTATAGAAGGCGTATCATAATATAGTATGAAATGATGAAGGATAATGAAAAAAAAATTGTTTCATGATATAATAAGTAATTGTGTGAAAGACGTAATGGAGGTGTATTATGGCTACAGTTCAAGAAAAGATTGACCTTCTCCATCAGAAAATTGCAAAAATTGAGATGGGTGGAGGGCAAAAACGTATTGATAAGCAACACGAAAATGGTAAGATGACGGCCCGCGAACGTCTCTTTAAGTTATTTGATGACGGAAGTTTTACTGAAATAAGTCAGTTTATTAAACACCGCTGCACGAATTTTAATATGCAGGATAAGAATTTACCCGGTGATGGTGTAGTGACCGGGTATGGCACGGTAAAAGGCCGGCTTGTTTTTGCTTACGCGGAAGATTTTACCGTGGAAGGCGGGTCGTTAGGAGAAATGCATGCCCACAAAATTGTTCAGGTACAGCAGATGGCGATGAAAATGGGGGCACCTATTATCGGTATTAATGATTCAGGCGGAGCACGTATTCAAGAAGGAGTAGATGCTTTGTCGGGGTTTGGCCGTATTTTTATGAGTAATACATCGGCTTCCGGTGTTATTCCTCAAATTTCTGTTATTATGGGACCTTGTGCGGGCGGTGCCGTATATAGCCCCGCTTTGACAGACTTTATTTTTATGGTAAAAAAGACTAGCAATATGTTTATTACGGGACCGGCGGTTATTAAATCGGTAACGGCCGAAGAAGTAACATCAGAAGAATTAGGCGGAGCGATGACTCATAATTCTATTTCTGGAGTAGCTCATTTTATTGCAGAAGATGAAGAAGATTGCATTAATCAAATAAAATATCTTCTTGCATTCCTACCCAGTAATAATATGGAGGAAGCGCCTTTGGTGGAAACCGGAGATGATCCGCAGCGTCAAGATGAGTCGCTTAACTCGATTATACCTGACAGCAGCAATATGCCGTATGATATGCTGGATATTATTAAATCCAGTGTAGATAACGGGGAAATATACCAAGTGCTGGAAAACTATGCGCAAAATATTATTACTTGTTTTGCCCGCTTTGATGGACAATCAGTCGGTATCATTGCCAATCAGCCAAAATGGCTGGCAGGATGCCTTGATATCAATGCATCCGATAAAGCCGCACGATTTATCCGATTCTGTGATGCTTTTAATATTCCTATTGTGACATATGTGGATGTTCCGGGATTTTTACCGGGTACGACACAGGAATATGGAGGGATTATCCGCCATGGTGCTAAAATGCTCTATGCGTATTGTGAAGCAACAGTACCTAAGGTCACGGTCATTGTTCGTAAAGCTTATGGTGGTGCTTACATTGCGATGTGCTGCCGGGAGCTTGGAGCGGATATGGTGTTTGCATGGCCTACTGCTGAAATTGCGGTTATGGGACCTGATGGAGCGGCAAATATTATTTTTAAAAATGATCCGGAAAAAGAACAGAAAAAGCAGGAATATATCGAAGAATTTTCTACGCCTTATAAAGCTGCTGAACATGGTTATGTCGATTGTGTTATTGAACCGAAGGCAACCCGTCCGCGCATCATAGATGCCTTGGCGATGCTGGCCAGCAAAAGAGAAGAACGGCCGGCTAAGAAACATGGCAATATGCCGTTATAAGGAGGAGTGACGTATATGATAGAATTGACGTCTTTAACGTCACTGGCATTTTTGAGTAAGGTTCTTGTTATCTGGGCGGTAGTTATTTTGGCATTTGTTATTGTTGTTGTACGGCATATAAAAAAGATTACAATCGATATAGCTGTACTCCAGCAAGAAAATGAAAACTTGCGGGTTCGTCTGGAAAAAATGGAAAAAAATGAAGAAGCAAAACCTGAAGTTTCAAAAAAAATGGTGAATGTACCGGAAAACTCAAGTATACTGCAGGAGTCATCTGCTTTTAACGTAAAACCGATTACTGTACATAATGAAACAGCGGCGTTGACCCCCGAAATCGTTGCCGCTATTACCGCTGCTATTACCGCATGCGGGTATCCGCCGTCGGCGATTCGTTCCATTAAACCGGAACGTCAGCGGACCAGCAATTGGATTATGGCTGCACGTATGATTGGCATGAGATAATATACGACAAATTCTTTCAGGAGGATATAGCATGAAAAAGTTTAAAGTAACTGTAAATGGACAAGCATATGAAGTTGAAGTTGAAGAAATAGGTGCACCGGCAAAAACGGTTTCTTCCGTTCCGGCAGTCAACACACAACCGGCTCCGGCTGCGGCTGTAAAGGAAGCCCCCAAACCTGTAGAAGTAAAA
>JALCNL010000031.1 GCA_022649055.1 Megasphaera sp. | reverse complement strand
ATGGAACGATTTGGAAAAAAATAAGAGCGTATACTCCTGTTGCCGTGACCTATCATAATGGTGCACTTGCTGCCAGTGGCAGTTTAGCAGAGTCCATTACGATCGAACCTGTTAAAAATAGTGGAACAGCTGTTTTAATGGTAGGCAATCGTCCGTACCGGGGAGATATACGATTGATCAAATCTCCGGGGCGATGGGGGATGACGGTTATTAACGAAGTTCCTCTGGAATATTATCTCTATGGTGTGGTAGGAAGTGAAATGTCTTCTTCTTGGTCACCGGAAGCATTGAAAGCGCAATCGGTGGCAGCTCGGACATATGCGGTAGCACATAAAGAATATTTTATAAAACGCGGATTTGATATGACTGATGACACCAGCAGTCAGTCCTATGGCGGCGTTCTTGCAGAATCGCCGGCTATTAAGCAGGCGGTAGATGCTACGCGCGGAGAGATACTGACATACGGCGGACGGCCCATTGATGCCTTGTTTTCTGCTTCGGGCGGAGGATATACGGAACATAGCGAAAATGTTTGGGGCAGCATGGTCCCGTATCTGCGCGGTGTGTACGATGACAGTAGTAAAATGCCGGATTACCGCTGGCAAGTTACTACAACGGCTGCCGATATGGAACGCAAACTCAGAGCGGCCGGCAAGGATGTGGGAACGATTCGAGCCATTATGCTGACTCCGCTGAAGAAACGGCCGATTACAGCTGCCGATAGAGGGATATCGGGTAGAGTCACCTCGATGGTCGTTGTTGGGACAAAAGGACAAGTCCGTATGACGGGAAATTCTTTCCAGCAAATTTTTGGCTTAAAGAGTACCCTTTTTGATTTTTATCAGGGATCTGGAGTACCCGGAGATATTGACATGTTCAAGAAACCCCTGCGCAATACGATGTTCACTGTAAAAAGTACATTTCCCATTATGATTTATGGTTATGGATGGGGGCATGGACTGGGAATGAGCCAGTGGGGGGCCAACCAGATGGGGAGAGAAAATATCAGTTATCAAACGATTTTATATCATTATTATAGCAATACAAAATTAGAAAAGTTATACTAGGAAGAAGGATTTAAATTGAAATTAAGCGATTTTACCTATGAACTGCCGAAGGAATTAATTGCGCAGCATCCGGCTGAACCACGGGATCATGCTCGACTGATGATATATGATAAAAAAACGGGTGACGTAGTACACCGCTATTTTTATGATTTAGTTAACGAATTGCAGTCGGGAGATGTTCTTGTTTTCAACGACTCCAAGGTTATTCCTGCCCGGCTTTTCGGACATCGCATTCCCACGGGCGGAAAAGTGGAAGTACTCCTGCTGACGCCTTGCGGGGAAGATACCTGGGAGGTATTGGTAAAACCGGGGAAAAAAGCCTTGCCGGGTACGCAGCTTGCGTTTGAGGCGGGAATGACGGCAGATATACTGGATAAGACTGATTTTGGCGGCCGTATTGTAAAGTTTAATTATGATGGCGTATTTGACGATATTATTGATACTATTGGAGAAATGCCGCTGCCGCCGTATATACATGAAAAACTGGAAGATAAAGAGCAATACCAGACGGTCTATGCCCGTGAAAAAGGCTCGGCAGCCGCTCCTACGGCTGGGCTGCACTTTACAGATGAACTTTTGGAAAAGATACGCGATAAAGGTGTGCAGGAAATATTTGTTACACTGCATGTGGGGTTGGGTACTTTCCGGCCGGTAGAAGAGGAAAATATCGAAGATCATGAAATGCATAGTGAATTTTACAGTATTACACCCGAAGCAGCAACAGCTGTGAATCGAGCTAAAGCGGAAGGCAGACGTGTTATTGCTGTAGGTACGACTTCTATTCGTACGTTGGAAAGTGCAGGTACTTCTGGGGAGCTCAAAGCGGGCTCCGGATGGACAAATATTTTTATCTATCCGGGATTTACGTTTCATATCGTCGATGCATTGGTCACTAACTTCCATCTTCCGGAATCGACGCTGCTGATGCTGATCAGTGCACTATCGGAACGGGAAAAAATATTAAAAGCATATGAAATCGCCGTACAGGAACAGTATCGCTTTTTTAGTTTTGGCGACGCCATGTTTATACGATAAGGAGGAACACTCTTGGTTATTTCATACGAACTGCAGGCAGAATGTGACGGTGCCAGGGCAGGCTTGCTGCGAACACCGCATGGTACCTTTAAAACACCGATGTTTATGCCTGTTGGAACGCAGGCAACCGTAAAAACGCTGACGCCCGAGGAACTGTATGATATGGGAGCTCAGATTATTTTAAGCAATACCTATCATCTGTTTTTGCGGCCGGGGGAGAATTTGGTACGGGAGGCAGGCGGTCTTCATAAATTCATGCATTGGAAACAAGCCATTCTTACGGACAGCGGTGGGTTTCAGGTGTTCAGCCTGGGCCAGATGCGGAAAATTACGGAAGAAGGCGTTACGTTTCGATCCCATTTGGATGGATCACGCAAATTTTTGTCACCGGAAGTCTCTATGGATATTCAGATGAAACTGGATTCGGATATTGCCATGGCGTTTGATGAATGCATCCCATATCCGTCGGATTATGACTATACCAAACATTCGACGGAACGGACCAGTCGCTGGGCTAAACGCTGTCTGGACCATCATCGCAGCGATACGCAGGGAGTATTCGGCATTGTTCAGGGCGGTATGTATAAAGACCTCCGCCGGCAAAGTTGTGAAGAGTTGGCGTCAATGAATTTTGATGGATTTGGTATTGGTGGGTTGAGTGTTGGTGAAGCAAAGGATATAATGTATGATATATTAGAAAATACGACATCGTATCTTCCGATACACAAAGCACGCTATCTGATGGGCGTCGGCACACCGGATTGTCTGATTGAAGGAGTGGCACGCGGTGTGGATATGTTTGATTGTGTCTTTCCTACACGGGTAGCACGCAACGGCATGGCTATGACTCATACCGGGCGGCTTACGGTACGCAACGCAAAATATGCTCATGATTTTATACCGTTGGAAGCAGGATGTCAGTGTTATACCTGCAGGAACTATTCCCGAGCTTATATCCGCCATCTCTTTAAGGCAGAGGAATTATTGGCATATCGACTGGTCAGTATTCATAATTTATATTTTCTTTTGGAATTTATGCGGAATATGCGCCAATCTATTTTTGATGGTACGTTTCGGCAGTTTCGCAAGCAATTTTGGGACCGATATCAAGATGGATAAATTATATTCATCTTGCATATAGATATTATGTGTTTTAGGAGGTGAAAAGAGTGGAAGAATTGATAAACAGTATGGGCGAATTCGGGGCTATGTGGCCGATTCTCTTGATGGTGGTTATTTTTTATTTCTTGTTGTACCGGCCGCAGAAAAAGCAGCAGAAACAGCGCCAGCAAATGCTGGACAGCTTGAAAAAAGGTGCTAAGATAATTACTGTCGGAGGTGTTTACGGAACCATTGAAGCCTTAGATGAAAAAACGGCAACTCTCCGTATTTCCGAAAAGGTTGAAATCAAGGTCACACGCAGTGCTATCAATCAGGTGTTAGGTAAGGATAATGAAGATGCCGGAAATGATAAGTAAAAAACAGCTTAGAAAAGCCATTACGGCACGTCTTGGAAAAATATCTCCGGAAGAACAAGCTGAGGTAAGCAAGGATGTTTGTTGCCGTATTGCAGTGTTGCCGCAGTACAAAAAGGCGCAGCGGATCATGGCATTTTTGAGTATGCCCGGAGAGATATGCCTGGATTCCTTATTGGACCAGGCAATCCGGGAAGGGCGGCACGTATATGTGCCGCGATGCTTGTCCCGCGGAGTTATGGAAGCGGTCCGGCTGGATTCAGTATCAACAGCCGTAAACGGAAAATATGGCATACGGACAGCACCGGCGGAAAATCTGTCTGCTAGTCCGGATACCTTGGATTTGATACTTGTTCCAGGCGTGGCTTTTGATGAAAAGGGATGGCGGCTCGGACATGGGGCTGCTTTTTATGACCGTTTTTTGCCAAAAGCACAGCAAGCCAGTTGGATTGGCATTGTCTGGGATATGCAAATAGTACCGACCGTTCCTAAAGAATCGCATGATGTGTGTATTCCTTTTATTTTAACGGAACAACGGTATATTATTACACATTGGAAATAAAGTTAGTATTTCCCAAGAGGGGGGATATTGTTGCGGACTCGTAACATGGTAAAGTTTTTTGGCGCAGTCATTATTATTTTGGCTGCATTTATTACATTTATTTATCCGCTTGCCAATTCTATCAAGCAAGGCCTTGATTTGCAGGGCGGCACGCATATTGTGCTGGAAGCGGTGGATACGCCGGATGCACCGGTCACGGACGACTCGCTCAGCCGTGTCGTTACTATTATTGAAAGGCGTATCAACGAAATGGGCTTGACGGAACCTATCGTGCAGAAAGAAGGTGCCCGCAGGGTCATTGTAGAGCTGCCTGGTGAAAAGGATCCTCAAAAGGCGATTGAAACAATCGGCAAAACCGCTGTCTTGGAATTTAAAGATGAAAGCGGAGCAACGCGTATGACTGGTAAAGATTTGAAAACGGCAAAAGAACAAATTGATAACGGTAAGAAAAACGTTGTTGCTATTGAATTTACGGATGAAGGTGCCAAGAAGTTTGCCGATTTGACAGCATCCAATGTGGGACATCAGATTTCCATCCTCCTTGATGGCCAGGTGTTGACTTCTCCTGTTGTTAATGAAGCTATTACCGGCGGTAAAGCCGTCATTACCGGCAGTAAGACGTTGGAGGATGCAAAAAATCTGGCTATTTTACTTCGTTCCGGGGCTCTTCCCGTTAAGGTCCAGGTATTGGAAGTACGGACGATCGGTCCGAGCTTGGGGCAGGATTCTAAGATAAAGAGTGAAAAAGCGTTTGCTATCGGCATCGTTCTTATCATGATTTTTCTTGTTGCCATCTACCGAGTATCCGGTCTGGTAGCCAATGTCGCATTACTGGTATATATTATGATTTTATTGGCGATTCTGAAGTATCTGAATGCGACACTGACACTTCCTGGAATTGCCGGTATTATCTTATCCATGGGATTTGCCGTAGATGCCAATATTCTTATTTTTGAACGATTTAAGGAAGAGGTCTTGATCGGTAAAAGTCTGCGAACGTCTATGGAGGCAGGATTCAGGCGGGCATTCAGTACGATTTTGGATGCTAACGTATCCGTTATGATTGCAGCTATTGTTCTTATTGTAATGGGGTCCGGCACTGTAAAAGGATTTGCTGTTAATCTGGCGTTAGGCATTATTGTCAGTATGTTTACAGCAATTTTGGTTAGTCGTTCACTACTGACATGGTTCATTAATACTGGTCTCATCACGAATCCTTGGTTTTATGGTTTGAACCGTAAGCTGACGGCCGAATCAGAAACAAAAAAGGGGGGACGGTCATGAGATTCAATATTGTAGCTCATAAAAAATGGTGGTTTTCCCTATCCTCTATTCTGGTTATATTGAGTATTATCTCTATGTTTGTCTATGGATTTAACTTTGGTATTGACTATACGGGTGGCACGATCTTGGATCTGCAGTTTCAAAAACCGGTTACGGTTGCACAAGTTCGTGATGCCGTCAATAGCACGAATATGAATCTGGATAACAGCGTTATCCAATTGACCGGCGTGACCGATGAAAGTTCTTCCGCCGATGTTATGATTCGCATGCGCAATCTTTCCAGTGACGAAAGCAAATCCGTTGTTGATCAGGTGCAGAATAAGCTTGGCAATGTGGAAGTCAAGCGGACAGAATCTGTTGGAGCTGTTATTGGTTCGGAAGTGACTAAGAATGCTATTATAAACCTTCTGGTGGCATTTGTGGCACTGGCGGCTTATATTTCTTTCCGATTTGAGTATAAAATAGCCATATCCGCACTTGTATCCATTCTTCACGATTTAATTATGGTGCTTGGATTTTTCTCGTTTTTCCATTTGGAAATCGATGCGTCTTTCCTAGCGGCTATATTGACAGTAGTAGGCTATTCCATGAATGAAGCCGTCGTTATTTTTGACCGTGTGCGGGAAAATACACGAACGCACCGCCGTACGGATACTTATGAAAAACTGGCATATGACAGTATTGCCCAGAGTATTCACCGCAGTATCTATACCTTGACCACTGTACTTTTTGCCTGCGGAGCACTGCATTTCTTTGGTGGTGATTCGACCAAAAATTTTTCACTGGTCATGCTCATTGGTTTTATCAGCGGGGCGTATTCTTCCATCTGTGTAGATACATCTTTGTGGGTCGTATGGAAAAACCATACTTCGCATAAACGTGGTTCTAAACCCGAAGAAGAAAGCGGTATTGTCAGTGAAGAAAGCAACTAACCATACCTGACAGATATGCGAACCAGGCGTTCAGAAATTTTCTGAACGCCTGGTTTTTATTTTTTGAACTAATTTAATTTATATTTTTGGGTCTGGGGGCAAGAAAGGCAAAAATAGCACCAAAAACGGCAACAATCCATAGTACCTGCAGTGCAGTGGAAACGCCCCATTGATCGGCTCCCCAGCCAACGAGCGGGGATATGAGCCCTCCCATAGTAGTGCTCAGTCCCAAGGTCACACCTGATGCCAGACCTACGTTTTTAGATAAATAAGTCTGGCCGAGAACGACGATAGGGCTATAAGGTGCAAACAGAGAGAAGGCAACCGGAATAAGCAATAATGTAGATAACCAGATGTTTGTGCTGTTTGTGAAAAAGAACATAGCAGGGATCATTAATAAGAACGATCCCCGCATGATACGGATAAAGCCAAAGCGATCCGCCATAATTCCGCCTAAAAAGGTGATGCAGGCACCCATTGCAAATAAGATGGATAATGCAAGGCTGCCGTTAGCCGGCGTTTCATGCAGGACGGTAATCCAGTAAATAGGAATGAATGTATTGCAGGTTGTAAAGCCGACGGAACGTGCAAAAATAACAACGGTCAATTTGCTGAAAGCGCTCCAATCGTTTTCTTTTGTTTCATTTTTGTGAGCTATTGTGTTTTTGATTTCTACATCGGCTGCCATTTTTAGAACTTTGGGCATATTTATATATAAGATAGCGGAAAGAACGGTATTTACCAGTCCGAAAATGACTAATCCGCGAATGTCAAAGGCGTAGGCGCAAAAACCGGCAACCATAGGACCCACGGCAAACCCCGCATTCCCACCTACTGAAAAGCTACCCAGTGCCTGGCCTTTGAGTTTTCCTGAAATTTTGTTGACCATGAGCGCCGCTTCCGGGTGAAAAATAGAAGAGCCGAGACCACTGAACATGGCGCAGATAAAAATAGTCCAGTAATTGGTCGTAAATGCTATGATAGTAAGACAGATGCCGCACATCATAGTTCCGGCAGGGATAAACCAAGGTTTGGAAATTTTATCAGAATAATAACCAAAAAGTGGTTGTGATACAGAGGACAAGAGCATGTTGGCGAAAATTAACGTAGCGGCATCTTGATAGCTTAAGTTACAAACAGCAATAAAATAAGGCAGCAGTGCCGGAATTGCTCCTTGGCACCAATCAGCGGCAAAGTGCCCCATAGTAAAGAGATAAACAAAGGGATTTAGTTTTTTCATAGCAGATACGACCTTCTTTTTATAGGATGTCTATATATTCTTGTGTTACATATACGTTATTATTACATAGTACTTTATAGTTTTCAAGAGAAATAGGCAGATATCTACTATATACAGCCATGTAAAGTGTTTTTTTCAGTATATTTATGATTACAGGTGGTAAAAAAAGCTCTATGTGATATAATGGGAAAAATGGTATTAGATATTAAGGAGTTGAGCATATGGCGTCAAAAGAAATGTTTGAATTAGGCTCTAAGAGTTCTGCTATCAGAGATTTATTTGATTACGGGCAAAAGCAGGCAGTTATAGTAGGAAAAGAAAATGTTTTCGATTTCAGTATTGGGAACCCAACCGTACCGGCTCCGCCTTGCGTTAAGGAAGCAATTGAAAATCTACTGAATACCAAGGCTTCCGTGGAAATTCATGGGTACACTTCGGCACCAGGTGATATATCCGTCCGTAACGGCTTGGCTGACTTCATGAATACTACCTATGATGCCGGCGTCAGAGCAGAGAATTTTTATATGACTTGTGGGGCAGCGGCTTCTTTGACGATGTCTCTGAAAGCCTTAGTGGAATCGTCGGAGGACGAAATTATTCTTATTGCGCCATTCTTTTCAGAATACACTGTATTTATTCAAAATACAGGAGCAAAACGGGTGGTTCTTCCCCCGGATACAACGCATTTTCAAATTGACTTTGCGGCGTTGGAACATGCGATTACGCCGCATACACGAGCCATCATTATCAATTCACCTAATAATCCTTCGGGTACAGTATATACGGCAGATACTTATACACGGCTGGCTGCATTGCTTACGCAGAAATCAAAGGAATACGGGCATCCTGTCTACATTATTTCCGATGAACCTTACCGGGAAATCATTTATGATAATATGCCCATCCTTTATGTCCCGAAGTTCTATAAGGATACGGTGATTTGCTATTCGTACAGTAAATCCTTGTCCCTTCCGGGAGAGCGTATTGGCTATATTCTTGTACCGGACTATGTGGAAGGTGCCAGGGAAATTTATGCAGCTATTTGTGGTGCTGGCCGTTCGATGGGGTTTGTCTGTGCCCCGAATCTGTTCCAAAAGGTTGTTCTGGCTTGTTTGGGAAAAACGTCAGATATTGCTGTATATGATGCTAACCGAAAACTGCTGTACAATGGATTGAAGGATATGGGATATGAATGTATATATCCGAGCGGTGCATTTTATCTGTTTGTGAAGTCACCGGAACCAGATGCCAAGGTGTTTTCTGAAAAAGCCAAGGAACTCAATCTGCTGATTGTTCCTGCTGATGATTTTGGCTGTCCCGGATATGTTCGCGTATCGTATTGTGTGGATCCGGATATGATCCAACGTTCTTTTGCCGCGTTCCAAAAACTTATTAATCAATATAAATAGTAATGACGAGACTTTAACCATAGCAGCGGTGAAGTACTTTTTTACCGCCTATGGTTATTACGTTCTTGACAAACAATTTGTATTTTGTTAAACTGTTCAGGTCTTCCTTTTTGCGGGCCTATAGCTCAGCTGGTTAGAGCGCACGCCTGATAAGCGTGAGGTCGGTGGTTCAAGTCCACCCAGGCCCACCAAAATTCTCCCCTCAGTATAAACGGTTTTTATACTGAGGGGGCTTTTTATATACGTAAACGCATGTAAGTATGTTATAATAATACAATGCCATAAGAAAAAGGAGGTTAGTATATGGTAAACATTGCATCCTATATCGAACAAACGAATCTAAAACCAGAGGCGACGCTGCAGGATATATCCAAGCTTTGCAGTGAGGCTATAACATATAACTTTGCTGCTGTTTGCGTAAATTCTTCGTATGTAAGTACGGCGCATGCCATGCTTAAGGGTAGCGATGTACGGATTTCCTGTGTCGTTGGATTTCCCTTGGGTGCTATGGCAACAAAAATCAAGGCGGCAGAAGCAGTGTATGCGGTTGCTTGCGGAGCCGATGAAATAGATATGGTTCTGGCCATCGGACGGGTAAAGAGCGGTGACTGGGATTATGTAATAGAGGATATCCATCAAGTTGCGACGGCAGTTCCCGGGCACCCCGTAAAGGTTATTCTGGAGACAGGGCTGTTAACGGCAGAAGAAAAAAAGCTGGCTTGCCGTGCTGCTGTGCAAGCAGGGGCGGCTTATGTAAAAACTTCGACGGGTTTTGGCTGCGGTGGTGCTACTGTGGAAGACGTACGGCTTATGCGGGACATGGTCGGTAAGAATGTATGTATTAAGGCTTCCGGCGGTATACGCGATTATCAAACGGCGTGTGCCATGATTGCAGCAGGTGCCGATAGATTAGGAACCAGCAGCGGACCAGCCATTATGAAAGGTATGCAAGCATGACGGAAAGTGAATTTCAGTTACAGAAAATGGCGTATTCTATCGGACAGGCCCGCGGTTGTACTCCTAATATGGAGCTTCCGGAGACAGCCGAAGAAATAACATATACTCATACGGAAGCTTCTTTTATGGAGACGATGCCAACCCATGGTCCGTCTGATTGTACCGTTAGCATCCTGGCCAGCGGCAGCAGTGGCAATGCGACCTTTATCCGCTGGGGAAATACACGGATACTGATTGATGCGGGTATCAGTTACCGCCGCATTGAACAAGGATTGCGGCAGGTTCAATGCGCCGTGGCTGATTTGGATGCCATTTTTCTTACGCATGAACATTCTGATCATACGTCGGGGCTGCCTGTTTTGTTGAAGCATTCTCATATGCCGATTTATACAACACGGGACACTTGGCAGGCTATAGGCAAAAAGGTTGATGATTACAGTGAGCGGTTTGTCAGATTACCGCGCCGTGTCAATTTGAAAGATGTGCAGGTTATTCCTTTTGCCATTTCTCATGATGCGGCCCGTCCTGTAGGATATGCCCTGCGATGTGGTGACAGCAAGATCACGGTGGCTACGGATTTAGGTTATATCAGTCGGGATGTGGAATTAGCGGCAGCATATGCGGATATTTTGATTTTGGAAGCAAACCATGATGAACAAATGGTTCGTGAAGGTCCGTATCCGTATTGCCTGCAGTCACGGATTTTGGGACAAAAAGGACATTTGTCAAATAAAACGGCGGCAGCCTTATTGACGCGTTTGCCGCGCAAACAAGGCATGAAAGTATTGCTGGCTCATCGCAGCGCTAAAAATAATTCACCTGCTTGTACGGTACAGACGGTACGCGATATACTGTATAATGCGGGGATAGTGATGGGACAGGATATTATCATCCGGTTGGCCTGTCAATCAGGGCAAGTGAGATTTCAAGATAAGGAGTGATGACAGATGTCAAAAAAACATATTACCATAGTGATAGCGGCAATCATACTTATTATAGTTGGGGCAGCGGGAGGATATTTTCTCAACAATACGTTCCTTCATAACGGACAGTCTTTTAAAGGAACGACAAATCAATTGGAACCGCCTAAAAAAACGGATAAAATTTCCGATGCACGCAATACATGGGCTGTGCAAGCAGCTAAAAAAGTCAGCCCGGCTGTTGTCGGTATTACGACAAAAGTCTATAACCGCGATATGTTTAACCGCAAAGTTCTTGTCGGGGAAGGCGTCGGTTCGGGTGTCATTTTTGATAAAAACGGGTATATCGTAACGAATAATCATGTTGTCGGCGACGGCAAAACGGTTATTGTGTCATTAGCAGACGGACAAAGTACGGAAGGTACTGTTATCGGCCGTGATGCCAGAACTGATTTGGCTGTTGTCAAAATAAATGTCAGCAATCTTACGGTTGCTGAATTTGGCGACAGCGATTCGCTGCAGGCCGGGGAACCGGTCATTGCTATTGGTAATCCACTGGGATTGGAATTTCAAGGTACCGTCACTGCCGGTGTTATCAGTGCGTTGAATCGTACTATCGGGGCAGAAGGACAAAGCATGAAACTTATTCAGACAGATGCTGCTATTAATCCCGGCAACTCCGGCGGAGCTTTGGTCAATGCGGATGGACAGGTTATCGGTATTAACAGTGCCAAAATATCAAAAGAAGGTGTTGAGGGGTTGGGTTTTGCTATTCCTATCGACACGGTACGACCTATTTTGGAATCTTTGATTAAAAATGGCAAGGTAGTTCGGCCGTATCTGGGAGTATACGGACTCGATAAGCAAATGGCCGGACGGTTTGGCATGGACTTGCAGGTGGATGGTATTTATGTATATCAGGTTATTGCTGGAGGCCCGCTAGCACAGGCCGGAATTCAACATGGTGATATACTGATCAAGATGGATGATGCGGACTTAAAGGACTTTAATGCCTTGCAGGATGTAATGAAAGCACATAAAGTCGGCGATTCCGTGACGATTACCTATCTGCGCAACAATGCGCAAGAAACGGTGCAGGTAACATTGCAGGAAGCACCGAAGGATGATGAAAAATAGGATGAAATATCATATTATTACAATTGGGAAAATCAAGGAAGCGTATTTAACGGCAGGCATGGACGAGTTTTTGAAACGACTGCGACCGTATGGACAGGTGGAAATAACGGTTCTACCAGAAGAAAGAATGCCGGACAGACCTTCTGCTGCCGACAAAAAACGAGTTCTTGATACGGAAGGGGAAAAGCTTTTGCGCCAGGTGCGTGAGGACTCCTTTCTTTTTGTACTGGATGTACAGGGAACACTTATCTCTTCCGAAGCGATGGCGGAGAAATTTTCCGAATTGGCTGTCTATGGCTGCAGTGAATTATCTTTTATTATCGGTGGTCCGTTTGGATTATCGGACAGGATACGGCGCCGTGCAGATCTGTGTATCTCCTTTGGACGCATTACATTGACGCATCAAATGATACGTCTCTTACTATTGGAGCAACTGTATAGAGCTATTAAAATAGGACGTCATGAACCATATCATCTGTGAAATTTGAGCAAGTTAAAAATAAAAGCAGGAATTTCAACTTCTTTTGTGTAATTAGTATACTAAGAATGAAATTTACTTGGGATTTCATATCGTCAGTATAAAGACTAAAAGCAGGGAGGTTGAGCGTATGCAAGAACGTATAGCATCGGATATTATGGAAAAATATGTCATTACAGCAAGCCCGGATACATCTGTGTTTGATTTGGTAGACATGTTTGTAAAAAACAAAGTGTCTGCTATTCCGGTGGTAGATGATGAAGAAAAACTGATTGGAATTATTACAGATGGGGATTTATTATACAAAAAGATAAAGCCTCATGTACCGCATTATGTCAATCTACTAGGAGCCAGTATTTATTATAATGGCATCAGCGAATATGATAAGGGTTTTAAAAAACTGCTGGCTTGCACCGCTCGGGATATGATGACACGCAATGTTATTATTGCCGCTCCCGATGCCGATATCGAACAGATTGCCGGGGTTATGGTTGCCGAACACTTAAAGGTTATTCCTATCGTAAAGGATAAACGTGTAGTAGGAATCATTACACGGCGGGACATTCTGGAAGAGTTATATTCCGAATATGGTAAGGCAGATACGGAAGAAGAAAAGTAAAAAGTGATATAAAAACAGAGGAATGAGCTCATGACAGGGTTCATTCCTCTTTGTTTTTAAAAATTTACGGTTTCCATTCTATCTATGAGATGATATAATGAAATATACTAAAAGTATTGAGGAGGATATGAATGGATAACAAAGAGGTAGTAGTTGTTGTCGATTTTGGCGGTCAGTATAACCAGCTTATTGCGCGGCGCGTCCGTGAAAATCATGTGTATTGTGAAGTGTACCCGTATCACAAAGCGGTGAGCAAGATAAAGGAATTGCAGCCGCAGGGGATTATTTTCACCGGCGGTCCGGCAAGTGTATATGAAGAAAAGGCACCGAAAATTGAAGAAAAAGTCTTTCAACTGGGAATTCCTGTACTGGGGCTTTGCTACGGAATGCAGTTTATGGCACAAACACTGGGCGGCGAAGTAGAACAAGCCGATATGCGTGAATTTGGCAAGACGGCTATTTCTGTCGATACAGCATCCCCTTTGTTTAAAGGATTGCAGGAACAGGAAACAGTGTGGATGAGCCATACGGACTACGTTGCAAAAATACCGGCTGATTTTGAAATCATTGCACATACAGAAAACTGTCCGGTCGCGGCGATGCAGAATAAAGCAAAGAAACTCTATGCGATGCAATACCACCCGGAAGTACTGCATACCGAACACGGTAAGGAAATGCTTCATAACTTCCTGTTTGAAGTCTGCGGCTGTACCGGATCCTGGACGATGGCTAATTATGCAAAAACGGCAATCAATACTATTCGCAAGACCATCGGGAATGGAAAGGTAGTTCTTGCTCTATCCGGTGGCGTAGACAGCTCTGTCGCAGCGGCATTGATTTCTAAGGCTGTTGGCAGTCAGCTGACTTGTATCTTTGTAGACCATGGCCTGCTTCGGAAAAACGAAGGAGACGAAGTAGAAGCGGCATTTCAGAACTCCGGGATGAAATTTGTCCGTGTCGATGCCTCAGACCGATTCCTTGGCAAATTAAAAGGAGTAAGTGAACCGGAACGGAAACGCAAAATCATAGGCGAAGAATTCATCCGTGTATTTGAAGAAGAAGGACGTAAAATCGGAACCGTCGATTATCTGGCACAAGGTACGATATACCCTGATGTCATTGAATCAGGGGCCGGTGATGCGGCAGTTATCAAAAGCCACCATAATGTTGGAGGCCTTCCGGCGGTTGTCGATTTCAAGGGACTTATCGAACCCCTGCGCAACCTCTTTAAAGATGAAGTACGTGAACTCGGGGCTGAACTGGGACTTCCGGAATACCTTGTATGGCGTCAGCCTTTTCCCGGACCGGGACTTGCTATCCGTGTCATGGGTGAAATCACGACGGATAAACTAGCGGTCCTGCGGGACGCTGATGCCATCTTCCGTGAAGAAATTGCGAATGCCGGCTTGAACCGCTCCATTAATCAATACTTTGCCGTACTGACCTCAAACCGTACCGTCGGTGTTATGGGCGACTTCCGTACCTATGACTATACGCTGGCCCTGCGCGGAGTCACAACGACAGACTTTATGACGGCTGATTGGGCTCGGATTCCCTATGACGTATTGGATAAAATTTCCAGCCGTATTGTAAATGAGGTAGACCACATTAACCGTATTGTATATGATATAACCAGTAAACCACCTGCTACTATAGAATGGGAATAAGAAATAAATGTCTCAGGATACCCTCATGTATTCACCGAGAGGAAAAATGGTTAGCTTGCTGATATATACAAAAAGACCTTGTATAAAAGCTTTTTACGAAGCCTGTGCAAGGTCTTTTGTTATAATAGAAAAGTTTTCAAAAAGAGTTGGCCAAATCCTCTAAAAAATTTTTATTTATAACGTACATTACATCTATATGCAGTGAGTATGAATCCGATATGGGAGCAGACAGGAGCTAAAATCAAGAAGATCGGCATGGCAATTTGTGTTTTGTTTTTTTGACAAATTGCTTGAGAGAAACCAAAGCATGATTGTAACAAATTTCAGCGATGATTATATCGCTGCTGCATGCAGGACAGCAAAGCTGAGAATTCCATTCCAGCGGCCGGTCAAACGTATGGGGTACGCAACTAAAACCAGAGATAAAATTTTTGGTTTTAGCTAACTTATAGAATACAATAGAAATGACACTGTGAACAACGCGAAAATGAGAATGGAGAAGAAACCTGTCTTCGAGAAAAAGAACACTATCTTTCAAAATTAAGGGGATTGGGGAGTTGAAGTGTCGAAGAGCCTTTTTCGTAAGCATCCCGGGCCGTGGGGATGGCAAATAATAAAAATCCAATCTTACTTGTGACGCCATGTTACCGTGTCATTGGCGTAAATGGGAAATTGTGGGATATGCAGCCGGTTTGGATATTAAGGAAAAATTATTGAAATTGGAACAAACATATGCCAATTGTTGAAACAAAATATTTTGATTATGGAAGAAAAGAAGTGGAATACCTCGCTGTTACCGATCCGGTGTTAGGCACTGCAATGGCAATGCTTGGTAGTGTGGAACGCGAGGTGATTCCTGATTTATTTGCAGTATTGGTCTATGCAATTGTAGGTCAGTTGGTTTCTGTACGTTCCGCAAAGATAGTCTGGATGGATATGTAGCAAAATATCGACGATATTACACCGGAAAATCTGTCGTGCGTTTCTGACGATGCGATTCAACAATGTGGCATGATCATGAAAAAAGCGATTATGATTTCGTCATGGTCAAAAAAGATTATACAGTGCAGTATTTGTATGGAGAATTTATGGACATTGTCGGATCAGGCGGTTATTGAGCGTCTAACCGCAATCAAAGGAATCGGTCTTTGGACGGCATAAATGCTGTTGATTAATTGTATGGAACGGTCCGATATCGTTAGCTAGGGCGATATCGCTATTCGCAGAGGAATGGAAAAACTCTATGGGTTCCCAAAATTGACGACGGATCAGTTTGAAAGGTGTAAAAGCAGCTATTCACCGTATGGTTCGGTAGTTTCTATTTATTTATGGAAAATTGCTTTTTTATAGGCTGGATGGGAGCAGGACAACATGGAATCAAAGAAGAAATACACCTAGGAAACAAAAAGACAACGTTTATCTGACTTTAAATAAAAAGGAGAAGAAAACGGATGCAAAAAAAGATTAGACAGCAGATAGAAGCGCTGGCGGAAACAGACTATCGTATTTTTTCTTCCGGACTGCTTCCGCACACGGAACATGTTCTGGGGGTTCGGCTCCCTTTACTTCGAAAAATAGCAAAGCAGCTTTCAAAATCGGATTGGCGTACATATTTGCAAACGGCACAGGATGCTTCATTTGAAGAGATCATGCTGCAGGGAATGGTGATAGGTTGTGTGAAGTGCTCACCAGAAGAACGGTTTTTATATATACAAACTTTTGTTCCTAAAATTGATAATTGGTCGGTATGTGACAGCTTTTGCACGGGACTCAAATTTACGAGAGAATGTCCTACGCAAATGTGGGATTTTTTGCAACCGTATTTAACGTCAAATCAGGAATTTTATATCCGGTTTGCGGTCATTATGTTGATTTTTTACTATATTAATGAATCTTATATTGTGGAAGTTATTCATCAACTGGATAGGGTGCAGCATAGTGGATATTATGTAAAGATGGCAGTCGCTTGGGCAATTTCTGTCTGTTATATTCAGTTTCCTGAAATTACGCTGCAGTATCTGCAAAAGAATTGTTTGGATGATTTTACATATCATAAAGCATTGCAGAAAATCATGGAATCTTTAAAAGTAGATAAAGAAACGAAAAAACAAATTCGAACACTGAAGCGGGAATCTATCAAGATAATAAAAAAGAGAAAGGAATGACAAACTTATTTTTTGTCGTCCCTCTTGTAAATCTAAACAACCCAAGCGAAAAAATACAGTGTTCTTTGATACGGAAGAACAGGCGAGAAAAAATGGCATTCGTCCTTGTAAACGATGGCGCCCTGATTTATTAGAATTTCAGCCCAAAAAAGAGAACGCCGAAAAAATAAAATTAACCTATGTATACACAGTTCGGGCGATTCATGGATATGTCACCGAATGTATATCGGAAAAATGTCTTTAGTAAGGAGGCCGATTCATGATCGTGAGTGCGAGCCGTCGTACAGATATTCCGGCTTTTTATTCAGAATGGCTGCTTAATCGCTTGCGAGACGGGTATGTATTCGTTCCAAATCCAAGAAATCCGCTGCATTATAGTCGGGTGGAGTTACAGCCACAAACCGTAGACTGTTTTGTGTTCTGGACAAAAAATCCTGCGCCGATGATTTCAAAGTTAGACGAGATTGCTGCGATGGGCTACCCATTTTATTTCCAGTTTACCTTGACACCGTATGGACGGGAAATAGAGACATATTTACCACCTAAAACTATTTTAGTGCAAACCTTTCGCAAACTCAGTACATTGATAGGAGCGAAGCGAGTCGTATGGCGATATGATCCGATTATGCTAACAGATCATATGGATGTCAGCTATCATTTAAAACATTTTGAGCAAATAGCAGCTGCGATAGAAGGTTATACGAAGCGTTGTATTTTCAGCTTTTTGGATTTCTATCCCAAGGTGCGTAGCGCCTTGCGAAATATAGCCGTAATGGAAGTGCAGCAATCCGATATGCTTCGAATTGCGGAGGGCTTTTCTAACATTGCACAAAAGTATCGAATTCGGTTATCTACCTGCTGTGAAGCGATAGACTTGAGTCGATATGATATTGAACATGCTGCCTGTATTGATGCAAAGTTGATTGAGGATATTCTTGGTTGCGCTGTTCATTCAAAAAAAGATGCTAATCAACGTCCTGGGTGTGGCTGTATGGAAAGTGTGGAAATTGGCACGTACGATTCTTGTGCACATGGATGCATATATTGTTATGCGAATTCAGCCATGCAGACCGTGCGGCAGCATATAGCTTGTCATGACCCTATGTCACCTGTCCTATTTGGTCATTTGCCAAAAGATGCGGTTATTACTGAGCGGAAAATGATTTCGGTAAAGGATCCATACCAATGTTTATTTTAGATATTTTGAGTAGGTTGAAAAACTGCATCGCATTTTCAGCCTACTCATTTTTATATAGTTATTAGGATACAACTTTGCATTGCAGTACAATAATTTTAATGGCAAATCTAAAAATACTGATTTTACCCATACCATTTCCCATAGCAGTAAAATAGCGGACAGTGTCAAAAATTTGGCTATGCAGATGGTTAAGGGGCATGCTGCAGACGGTGCAGAAATTCGATACATGGAGTAAATAGAATAAAAAATGTAAGAACTGTTCCTCAACGGTTAAACTTCAAAAATATAACCTTTTGGGGACCGTTTTTGCATGGTAATCTATGGGAATAGGTTTAGAAAATAAATCGTGCGGGCATAGTGCGTAAATAGCTTTATGTGAATTCATTAAAAAAATATTAATATATAATAACAAAAGAAGTGTGTTATACTATGTGTAAATAAAAGTTTTAAATAAGCTATCATGTTTGGTTATTAAACTAAAATGAAAGTAATTAAAACTACGGGAAAAATACGATGTACATTATTGCATATAGAAAGGTAACTATAACTAATAAGCCTGCGCTTCTTATAGCTGCCTTTTGTTCTATATGGCGGGAATTTTGAAAGAACGAATGGAATGTTTGCGTGCAGCAAATATATGAGAAGCTTCGGATGATGGGAAAATACTGTTTGGTACTTGTTTTTGTCGTGAATGCAAAACATAGATAATCTTGCTAAGAATAATTTCATAACGTATGAGATATAAAAATTATTTTATAGGGGGGACATTTATGAATCAGGATATAACGTCATCTGATTTAAAAGCCATTTTGCACTCGAAACGTGCTAATATATATTATTTGAATAAATGCCGCGTGATGCAGAAAGACGGTCGGGTGGTGTATTTAACGGACGGTAAAAAAGAAAACTTTTATTGGAATATACCTATTGCAAATACCACGGTTATTCTTTTGGGAACGGGAACATCTATTACCCAAGCAGCTATGCGATTGTTAGCCAGTGCAGGTGTGCTTGTTGGATTTTGCGGCGGAGGAGCGACTCCGTTATTTTCGGGGACAGAAGTAGAGTGGTTAAATCCTCAGAGTGAATATAGACCGACGGAATATGTACAAGGCTGGATGTCGTTCTGGTTTGACGATGCGAAACGATTGCTTGTCGCGAAGGAATTCCAAAAGAAACGATGTGAGTTTTTGTGTAAGACGTGGGAAAAAGATAATGAATTGCAGGAAGCCGGTTTCTATGATGATGATGAAGCTGTAGACAATGCCTTACATACATTTGAGCGGAAAATTAAAAAAGCTGGGAATGTTACAGAACTTCTGGCGGGTGAGGCTGAATTTACAAAGAAGTTATATAAATACGCAGCTGGAGTTAGTGGGTTGCATAATTTCTCGAGAAAACATGATGCGGATGATACAGCAAATATATTTTTAAATCATGGTAATTATTTGGCGTATGGATTGGCGGCCAGCACGTTATGGGTGTTAGGAATCCCTCATGGATTTGCGGTAATGCACGGAAAAACAAGAAGAGGCGCGTTGGTTTTTGATGTAGCTGATTTGATTAAAGATTCTATTGTACTGCCATGGGCTTTTATTTGTGCGGGAATGGCCATGCCGGAACAAGAATTCAGACAAACATGTCTGCAAAAATTTACAGAACATAAAGCCTTGGATTTTATGTTTGATGAAGTAAAACAATGCAGCCAGCTGTTTTAAGGTGAAGGTGATGCCATATGATGGTTATATTTACCAGCAGAAGTGAAAAAAAAACATTATATACAGTCAGACGAATTTTGGATAGTTTTGCAGACCGCATTGGAAATGATACATGGAAAACAGTAATAACTGCAGAGGGATTACTTACTGTTAAGACGCTGTTACGTAAAAATGCGACAAAAAGTATGGCTGTTTCCTGTCATTGGATTCGATCTCGCAGCAGAAGTGAATTGGTTTGGATCGTGGGAAATCGGGATAAATTTAATGAGGAAGGTATTGTTCCGGTTAATTCGACGCTAAAAAATATTACTCATGGTGAATGGGAGAATGGATGGCGGTATTTGCCGGTTATAAAATCGTTGGCGGCAGTGGCAGGACTACTCCATGATTGGGGGAAAAGCAGTGATTTATTCCAGCAAAAACTAAGAAATAAAAGTTTTGAAGCAGATCCATTTCGACATGAATGGATATCTTGTAAATTAATGGAAGCTTTAGTTATATATTCCGGCGTATTAGATACTGATAGTAGATGGCTGGAGTTATTTGCAGAAAATACATTGGATATTCCTCAAATTGAAAGTATTGCAGCACAGCATAGTGGGGAAGATTCAATAGGAAAGTTAATTTCGTTGCCGCCGATAGCCAGCGTTCTTGTTTGGTTGATTCTTTCTCATCATCGAGTTCCCAATATAGAAAAAAATAAATATGAAAATACGTCAAAAGAAACCTTTTGGGAAATGCTTCATAGTATAGATGCGTCATGGGGCTATGAAAATACACATATTGAAAAAGAAGATGCAAAATGGGATTTATGCTTTACTTTTCATAGAGGAATTTTATTTGGCAATGCGGCAGTTTGGTTAAAAAATATAAAAAAATGGTCAGAACGTCTGTTATCTCAGCAGCAAATTATAATAGATATAATGGCAGAACCCGAATTTAAAAAATCGTTTCGGCTGGTTTTGGGGTATGCAAGATTATGCTTGATGTTAGGAGATCACTACTCTTCCTCTTTGCCAAAAGTAACAGATAGCAAGAAAATAAGTCAGTGGGCTAAAAATGAATTATGGGCTAATACCGATCAGAATGGAGTTAAACAGTATCTAGAAGAACATTTGGTAAACGTATCTCATCAGGCATTAAAAATAGCACATCAACTTCCCGTGTTTTATAACAATATGGAAAAAGCATATGATGTAAAATTTCTTAAGAAAAAAGGACCGATACAGTTTCGATGGCAGGATCATGTTGTAGAAAAAATAAAAGTCTTCCGAAAGGATCATGAAAATAATCAAGCCTATTTTATTGTAAATATGGCGAGTACAGGATGTGGAAAAACGATTGCCAATGCCAAAATCATGCAGGCTATATCTGATGATGAAAAATCACTGCGGTATATTTTAGCTTTGGGACTCAGGACACTTACATTGCAGACGGGAGATGAATATAGAGAACGGATTGGACTCGATGCAAGTGAATTAGCAGTATTAATAGGTTCCAGTGCCATTAAAGAATTGCATGAACAAGAAAAGCACGAGGAACCTTCTATAAGTGGTGTGATAGAGGAATTATTAGCTGAAGATTTGGATTATATAGATACCTGTAGTGATAATCAGACGGCTTTTTTGGATATATTTTTTAATGGGAAAAATGGTAACGTATCGAAAAATAAGGCTTTTTTATATAAACCGGTTCTTGTTGCAACAATAGATCACATGATGGGTGCCACTGAAACCACACGCGGGGGCAGGTACATATTACCCTTTTTACGATTAATGTCATCTGATTTGGTTATTGATGAAATTGATGATTTTGATAAAAAGGATTTAATCGCTATTGCACGGCTGGTTCATTTGGCGGGGATGTTTGGACGAAATGCTGTTCTGTCTTCTGCAACGATCCCTCCTGATTTAGCCGAAGGCATGTATCGGGCATATGTAGAAGGACTTGCGTGTTATAATAGTTTTTTTATTGAACCCAAAAGTTGTAATGTTATTCTTTGTGATGAATTTAAGAGCAAAATAGATAATATAAAGGGCAGAAATCCTGAAGCATATCAAAAACTGCATAATGGTTTTATTGAAAAAAGAATAAAATGTCTGGAACGAGAACCAGTAAGAAGAAAAGGATATATTGTTGAGTGTATGCTTAGTGAGGATATGGATGCTAAAAGCAATAAGAACAGCCTATCTCTGAAAGAAACTTATTTTGATACGATTCGGTCGACGATAGAAAAACTACACGATGCAAATTATGTAGTCGATAAACAAACGGGGAAAAAGATTTCTTTTGGTGTTGTGCGTGTGGCAAATATTCAACCTTGTGTGGCATTAAGTTTATATTTTATGCGATGTACATGGACTGATGGGTACGCGATACATATGATGACCTATCACAGCAGGCAAATACTACTTCTCCGTCACGAACAGGAACAATACTTAGATGCAGTCCTAAAAAGAAAATATGAGAGTGCAGTGCCTGTTGATTTTACGGATCCTGTTATTCGGAAGCATATTGATGCTGCAAAAGGAGATAATGTTATTTTCTTTGTTGTAGCCACTCCTGTTGAGGAAATCGGCAGAGATCATGATTTTGACTGGGCGTTAGTAGAACCTTCTTCTTATCGTTCTATTATTCAACTGGCAGGGCGGATATTGCGGCATCGTAAAATTAACCATGCAGTTAACACCTATAATATGGCTATCATGCAATATAATATTAAAGGATTACAAGGAAAAAAACAGGCGTTTAATTGTCCCGGTTATGAACAAGGAAAATATTATCTTGCAAGTCACAATTTGAAAGATATTGTGGATGAAGTGAGTTTGGAAAAGCGAATTGATGCAGTGCTGCGTATTAAAAAAGCTTCTCGATTAGATCCGCAGCATAAGCTGATCGATTTGGAACATAGTGTGATGCAAGATTTTAATAGTACCACCGAACAGGGACCGCAGTGCTTGCATGGATGGATACAAGAGTATTGGTGGTTGACGGCTTTACCACAGTGTTTTAACCGATTTCGGGAAAGTTATGCAGAAGATATAAAATTATATGCCTGTTATGATGAAGGTACAATAGATTTTTGTGAATATACAGCAGAGGAGTGTGTTAAAAGAACCGATTTTTTTGGAATACATGCGTATAAAAAAATTACAAACGAAATGGGTGAAAGGCTCTGGATTGTACGTGACTATATTTCTTCTTTAAAAAAACAAGTTAAGCCAGAAGATGAAAGACCGTTTGAAGTGATTATGAAGTATATGTCTTTACGGTTTGGTGAATTAACAATACCCGACCCTAAAGGAAAAAATATAAAATGGCAGTATTCAGATCAATTAGGGTTATTTAAAGAGGAAAATAGTGAATGAGAAGATGGAGGGATGATTTTGGGAATTTTAATGCAGTATGTGCAAGAATCTGCGGAGAAGAAGAATAAAACAGTAAATGAATGGTTGAAAAATACGGTATCACATATCCCTAACTGCCTGTTGGCAACGCATGTTGGAAAATTTACACATCCAGATATTATATCTAAAGTATCTTTATTGGATCAAGAAAATGAGCTATCTATTCCCTATGTAACGACCGCAGGTACTCATTGCAGTACCGATATCCTGACTCCGGCTCAATATATTGGAACCGCTAATTTTCTGTTGTTATTGCTGGAAGATAAAAAGACTGTTTTAGAACATATACAGCAACATACAGATTTTATTAAAAAAGAATTTGAAATGTTAGGTATAGAATTCATCCCTATACAGGATGCAATTGAAAAAATCAGTAAAGAACGGAATCTTGATTGCACTGACGGCAGATTAAAACAAGTATTTTTTCCTGTATCGAAAGAAACATACCATTTGTTATCTGTATTGCCTGCCTCCAGTTTGCTGGAAACATTGAAAGATAAGATTGATAGAATGAATCATTATAAATGGCAATGTTCTGACAAGAAAGATCCCTTATATGGACATGAATGCTACGAGATTACCGATATTACGGCTATTGGTTTTGGAGGGACAAAACCGCAAAATATTAGTGCTTTAAATGCTAAAAAGGGGGGGGAAGACATACTTATTATCCTCGCTTCCCCCTACATTGAAACAAAAACGGCTCCGCTTACCGAGAGTTGATTTTTTCGGTGAAACCTTACGTTATAGTATGTATGTTCATCAGTTTCGCAAATTAGATCGAGTCATGAGAATTGATAAAAATAATCGGGAAATACGAAATATGATGACAGATACGATTGATGATATTGTTGATAGGGTGTTGACTGTCAGTTATCAAGTCCGGAATGAAGGAGATGGGTGGAGTCAGGATGATTTATTCAGGAAATTACCATTATCGCAAAAAATATGGTTGGATAATCAATATGCGAATGTCAGAGAAAATAAAGTATGGATCAAAGACGTTAGCAAACAATTTGGCAGATGGTGTATTCGTACGTATGAACAAATTATGAAGAAAAATCGTATTCTTTTAGGTGATGCAGAATTAGTGTTCTTTCAAGAAAGATTATATAAGGTACTGGAAGATGAGGTGATATTCCGAACATGAAAGCATATATGTTGATACCTAAAATTAGCATTCACAATGCCAATGCTATGAGCAGTACATATACCATTGGTTTTCCTGCTATGACGGCGTGGCTGGGAGCTGTTCATGCATTGCAGCGAAAAATTGCAAAACAAGATGGGTTTTCTGATTTGAAATTAGT
>JALCNL010000030.1 GCA_022649055.1 Megasphaera sp. | reverse complement strand
CATACAAGATCCTCATGTATAATTTATTAATTGGCGGAGCCGCTGGTCAGGGAATAGACACTACTGTGTCTATTCTTGAAAAACTGTTAAAATGTTCTGGCTACAATGTTTTTACAACACGGGATTTTATGTCCCGGGTACGGGGAGGACATAATTTTTCTTTAATACGTTTTGGAATCAAATCAATATATTCACACAGCAATCGACTCGATGGGATTGTTGCCCTTGACGAAGAAACAATCCAGTTGCATAAGGAACAATTAGAAGATAGCGGATTTATTCTCTGCGACACTAAACTGTCCGGGCTTGATTCCCGCCTTATCCGCATACAAATGGATGCAATGGCAAAAGGTCTTGGCAATCCGCAGGTTTCAGGAAGTATTGCGGTGGGAGCCGTTCTAAAACTGTTTGGAGAATCTCTTGATAACGTCAGAACCGTTCTTCAAATCTTTATAAAACAACAATATCTCGATGTCAATGTCAAAGCGGTAGAAGAAGGCTATGCGTCCACTGAAACACACTTTTCACATCTGAATGGAATGTATTGCGATCAGATGCTTATTTCTGGTAGTAAAGCGGTCGCAATCGGAGCTATTTGTGCGGGGCTTCGGTTTTATTCTGCTTATCCGATGTCTCCTTCCACGGTTATCATGGAAACGCTTGCGTCAAAAGCCGATGAAGCGGGTATTGTAGTGGAGCAGGCGGAAGATGAAATCGCCGCTATCAATATGGCGCTAGGCGCTTCCTATGGAGGTGCTCGTGCTATGACCGGCACATCTGGAGGCGGTTTTTCTCTGATGGTGGAAGCCCTCGGCCTTTCCGGTATGGCGGAAATTCCGCTGGTCGTAATTGACGTCCAGCGTCCAGGCCCGGTAACCGGCCTCCCGACAAGGACAGAGCAAAGCGATTTAAAATTTGTCATTTCAGCATCGCAGGGCGAATTTCCTCGTATGGTGATTGCACTGAGAAATGCTTATGACGCTTTCTATCAAACAATGCGAGCTTTTAATCTAGCAGAAAAATACCAAATTCCGGTTATTTTATTGAGCGATCAGTATCTTGGTGATACCACATTTACCGTTAATCCCTTTAACCCAGAAAAAATTCAAATGATTTCACCTAAGTTGGAATACACAGAAAATACCGAATACCTTCGGTACCAGTATTCGGAAAATGGCATATCACCTCGGCTAGTCCCCGGAAAAACAAAACAACTCGTAGCAGTCGATAGTGACGAACATGACGAGCGCGGTTGGATTACCGAATCGGCTGAAATACGTACTAAAATGATGGATAAACGTATGAAAAAACTCGAGGGACTCAAACAAGAACTGCAGGAACCGACATTTATTGGCACCAACGACTTTGAAACTCTTTTGATTGGATGGGGTTCCACATGGGGACCGATTAAGGAAGCTGTTAACTTGCTAAATGGAGATAACAATCCCCACTATGCTGCGCTTGTTTTTGGCGATGTATATCCCCTGCCATTAAAACAATTCAAAGAAAAGGCAGCGAAAGCCTACCGTATTATTGACATCGAACAAAATGCAACAGGTCAATTGGCAGATCTGATTCGTGAAGAAACTGGCATCCTTTGTGAAAACCGCATTTTAAAATACGATGGTCGCCAGATTTCCGGCGAGGAAATCGTCGAACAGATTCGGAAAGGGACGGTAAAATGAAGACGAAAACTTTTTGTACTTATGAAACGGCATGGTGTCCTGGCTGTGGAAATTTTACCATTCTGGAATGTCTGAAAATTGCTCTTGAACAGCTTGGTAAAAATCCTTCTGAGGTATTGATTGCTGCCGGTATCGGTCAGGCGGCGAAAACGCCCCAATATATCAATGCAAATGCATTCTGCGGTCTTCATGGACGCTCTCTCCCTGCGGCCGTAGCAGCTAAAATTGCAAATGAAAGATTGACAGTCATTGTCGATACTGGCGATGGAGACTCGTACGGAGAAGGCGGAAACCATTTTATCCACAATATCCGCCGTAATGTCGATATCACGCATTTTGTTCACGACAACCAGATTTACGGGCTGACAAAAGGTCAGGCATCGCCAACTTCCATGATAGGATTGAAAACCGGTGTTCAGATAGATGGAAACTTTAATGAACCTCTCAATCCGGTTCTTCTTGCTATCGCATGCGGTGCAGGATTCGTTGCACGCGCATTTACCGGTCATAAGGAGCATTTGATAGCACTGATGAAACAAGCAATTAAATACAAAGGTTACGCATTGGTTGATATTTTGCAGCCATGTGTAAGTTTTAACAAAACCAATACTTTTACTTGGTACAATCGTCGTGTTTATGAACTAGACGAATCTTATAATCACAAAAATAAAATTGATGCCATGCAGAAAGCCATGGAATTTGGTGACCGCATTCCAATTGGACTTCTATATAGGGAAGACAAGGTTACGTTTCATCAAAAAAATGCGATTTTAAATCAGGGAACTCCTTTGCTCGACAGAAAAACGGATCTCAATTATATGAATCAATTAATCAAATCATATACTTAAATATTATTATCTGAACGGGTGGGTTTGTCCATGTTTTATTCCAGTCAAAGACTTGTTAACGATAGATAACAGACAGCTCTTTATATTACTATTTAAATTCAACAATTAGCTAATTGTTGAATTTATGAGCAATTATGTTGGTAATATAAATATTTTTACCTGCGCTGTTGTTTTTACTGGATTATGGAGTTTTATATACTCCAATTTATTAATGAATAGGAAGTGTGAACGGTGAAAACTGAAAATTTAGATTTTTTATTTCAACCTATTACAATAGGAAAACTCGATTTGTCTAATCGTATTGTTATGGCTCCGATGACTCGTGGATTTTCACCAGATGGTATACCTGATTCTAATGTAGCCGCATATTATCGGAGGCGTGCCGAAAATGAGGTAGGCCTGATTATTACGGAAGGAACCCTTATCAATCACCCCGCCGCAGCCGAAGGGTTGGGACGACCTAATTTTTATGGTAAGCACGCCCTTGCTGGTTGGGCAAAGGTTGTAGAAGAAGTGCATAAGGTCGATGGTAAAATTATACCACAGCTATGGCATGTAGGGATGGCACGTCAAATTCAAGGTCAAAATCCGAATCCAGAGGCATTACCAATTGGACCTTCGGGGATTGATGTGATTTCTGGTAAAAAGGTTACTCAACCAATGACACGTGATGAGATTCATGGTATTGTAGATGCTTTTGGTGAAGCTGCTAACCAGGCAAAACGATTAGGTTTTGATGGTATTGAAATACATGGGGCGCACGGTTATCTAATTGAT
The DNA here is from genome assembly GCA_022649055.1 of Megasphaera sp. Classification (GTDB taxonomy): domain Bacteria; phylum Bacillota; class Negativicutes; order Veillonellales; family Megasphaeraceae; genus Megasphaera_A; species Megasphaera_A sueciensis. The sequence continues at coordinate 22,237 of JALCNL010000030.1, read as the reverse complement.
CAATTTTTCTGGGCTAGGACCAATCAGCGTAAAGATGAATATGGGGGTGATCTTGCTGCACGAACTCGCTTTGCCATCGAAATTATTAAAGCCTGCCGCAGTGCCGTAGGAAATGATTTCCCTATTATATTTCGATTTTCTCAATGGAAAATGGGACACTACCATGAAAAAATGGCAAATAATCCTGAAGAATTAGCTTCTTTTTTGACACCGCTCAGCGATGCGGGAATTGATATTTTTCATGCTTCTACCCGTCGGTATTGGGAACCTGAATTTATGAACTCACCGTTAAATTTAGCCGGCTGGGCTAAAAAATTAACAGGAAAACCTACAATTAGCGTAGGATCTGTAGGACTTGATACAAATGTTGTAGATTTTTTTACGGAAGGAAAAGGCGCAAATCATAGTAGTTTGACGCCACTTTTAGAAAAACTAACCCATAATGAATTTGATTTGGTTGCAGTAGGCAGAGCTCTGCTGGCAGATCCGTCTTGGGCCGTCAAGGTTCATCATCATCGAGAATCAGAACTTATTTCATTTACTAAAGCTGCCATGAAAACACTTTTTTAATAAAATATCGTATTGTTTGCAGTGCGAAAGAAAACTTTTGATTTAGAAAAAATGAAGTGAAGAATAATACATTCGCTATTCCTAGAATGCTTCTAAATAATAGACGCACATACATTTTCCTCATCAATAACCATTAATACGTTTTCAGCTTTTTTGTCAAATATTGAGACAACTTAATAATTTACTTGTCAGAGGGCTGTAACAGAATGAAGTTTTTCCCTTCATTTTGTTACAGCCCCCTATACGATTGAAATAGCCGAGATCCATTTGACTTAAAATCGGTTACAGGACGCGCCTCATTACAAATGCTGACACTATCAAACAGGCATCGATAATACCAACAAATGATTGTAAAAATTTTATTAATCATCCTCAATTGAATTTATAACGATTTCGTATTATCCCATCGCCATTCCCAGTCTTCTATATAAAATTTCGCTAATTCTTTATTTCCTCGTATAATCAAAACATTTTCAGAATTATTTTTTTCGGCAGATTTAGTAAAATTAAAGGAGCCAGTGATAATTGTACTGTTATCAATAATCATGACTTTACTATGTGCAATCTGAAAATCTGAATCAATTTTTGTTGAAATATTGTTGTTTTTAAAAAAAGTTGCAGAGGAATATTTCTCTGTCAGTTGACTCTTATCAAGGATAACTTGCACGGTAACACCTCGTTTTTGTGCATCAAGAAGCGCTTTAGCAATGGGCTCAGAAGTAAAAATATATGCTTGTACTCGAATACTATTTTTAGCTTCATTGATAGCCTTAATAACAGTACTTGTGGCATTTCCATTCGGACTAAATGCCACCTCAATAGTTCCGGCAGCAGGAACTGTATGCGGCACACTGATTGCCTGTGGCAAGGCTATAGACGCTACTTTGGCTGAAGTACAACCAATAATTATTCCTGATATAAATATACAAGCAACCACCAATATAGAAATTTTTCTTTTTTTCACTATTATAATTCCCCTTACTTAATATAGAATAAACCCATCAACATAGTAAGTTTATGCTAGTCCTATGTCAATATTTAGTACAAAATAAAAGGAGAAATGGATCCTCACTTTAACTTACCATAACATGCTAAGCATGTATAAATGTATTGTACTGCTTTCACCCTGAAATTGCTATTATAATGCAATTGTTTTACCATGTATCAGCTGATTTATAGGAGAAAATAATACTGCACATAAATCAAATCACACTAGTGAAAATTTCTTTGCCCCTATTAACACGTAGTAAGGTAACATAGTCCAATAAACTGACACCCGCACAAAACAAATCCCAACAGTAAAGCGTCGAGCAAGAATACACTACAGCTTTACTATTGGGATTTGTTTTCTACTTTATATTTCTTGCATAACTATCGACGATATGGTACAAATTAAAATGCTAAGTAAATGATATACTTAGATAATCAAAAGGGCTGTCACATTAGAGAAAGAAACATAAAGTTATTATCGTTTTCTTTGATGTAGGTTTGTCAAACATATGTTACACCGAAGTAAAAAAAGAACGAAGAACTTCGTTAGGAGATTTCCAAGCGAGAGGGCGCATAGGGAAATTGTTATATTCTCTATTACGCACAGCCAGTTGCTTTTTAAAATCAGCAAAAGAATAAAAACGATGATCCGCATAGAAGTACTCGTTGTCTTTTCGATGAAATCGTTCCACCTTCCCGTTATGCCACGGTGTATAGGGACGTATTTTTTAATGAATAATATGATACGCGGCTAACTGTCGTTCAAACAGCGTCAGTTTCGCTGTCTTACTTCGACCAAATCGGTTGGTAAATTCAAAACCATTGTCGGTTTGGATTCTACAAATAGGAAACGAGAACCTTCGTACCAAGTGCTGAAGAAATACAGTGGAAGAATAGGTGCTCTGTTCTTGAAATGCTTCCCAATACCGCATGCGCGTACATTCATCAATGGCCGTGTATTGGTACATTTTTTCACCCCGCGCCTGTGCCTGTCTCATGATGCAGGCAATAGGAACCACTTTGACATCTATCTGCACTTTTTCTCCGGGGAACAGCGCTTCTTGATAAGGCTTGGGAATGTACTTCGGGTTCGGTACGGCTTTCCGCGTGAGTCCGATGCGCTTTAAATAACGATACAAGCCAATAACAACTTAAGCATAACATAAAACGGGGCTCTCTCTTTTCTGTTTTTGTAACATATCTATGACAAACCTACATAATTATCATATTTGAGATAGAGAGGCAAAAATGAAAATTTGACCGAATTAGACACACTAGGAAAACGGTTATATTATTTACGACAATCCTGTAATAAAACATGCAAGAAGTATCTGACAGCAGTCATATTTCAAGAAATAATCTTGATAAATACGAAAAAGATATTGTAAAACCTACAGCTGATGCAATTATTTCATTATCTAATTTTTACAGAATATCTGCTGATTGGATATTAATAGGTAAACCAGTTTTATTTAGTGATGAAATCTCTGAAGATCCGAAAATAAAAGAAATACACGAGTTCACAGATTGGTTTGACGGTATTATTAATACCATCCGGCTTCACTATTCCAATGGATTTATGGAAGGCCATAACAACAAGATAAAAGTATTAAAACGGGTTTGCTTTGGCATTCGTAATTTCCATCGTTTCCGAAATCGCATATTGTTTATGGATGCTGCTACGCATAGCAAAAGAGGAACATCCCATTGAATATTCCTCTCACACATGTGTTATGATTGAGCTACCCCAACATTTAACATAGAACCAAAAATAACATGTAGTTGAACCGAAACAGCAATACGTAAAAGCGCCTAACATATCCCGATCAGCATCATCGGATATCTTAGACGCTATTTCTGTCATCATGTGTATTGCAATAAAAATAAGTATTGATAACCGTGGTGGTGACAAGTCATCCACAATGGAAATGAATTTTAAGTTATCATGAATAATATAGATTTACGGGATGAGTTCAAGAATTTCACTTGGGGTTGGAATATCTGCTTCATCTTTTCCGTAATGTACATATTCAACAATGTTGCCAACATTCATGATAAATATCGCCGGTACTTGCAATGGATTGCCTTCTGGTTTTCCTTTAACTAAGTTTGTGTCATTAATTATCTTTAATTTATCATAAAACCCCTTCGTATTTATTTCTTCTCTTGTTTTTGCAGGTAATACGGAAAACTTTTGATAAAGAACTGCATCTGGATCACAAATAATAGTCATGGGCTGTGTCTCTGGTGTAAAATATCCACAAACTGTTTCTACCGGAGATTGTACGACTACTAACACTTGTGTATCCTTTTTTTGAAAATCCTTATATTTTTTTTGCATTTGCATCATATCATACTGTGTAAAACGGCATCCCATAAATCGTAAAAATAGTAATATTGTGTGTTGACTTCCTTTACGTTGATAAAATTTTTGTTCTCCATAAAAGACATCATGAAACGTAAAATCAGGAAATTGTTGTCCTTTTTCAACTTTAGGCATAGTAACCATTCCTTTCACCTGAGTTCAATACTATTTTTTCACTCCGGCTAATTTAACCGGATCCATATTGGCATCGAATGCTTCTTCTGTGACCCATCCAGTAGCAACAGCTGATTCACGCAGTGTAATTTCTTCCTTAGCTGCTTTTTTTGCTATCGTACATGCTTTGTCATATCCTACCAATGGCACGAGTCCTGTTACCAGGATCAATGACTGATGCAGATGTTCTTCGATTCTCTTAGTATTCGGCTGAATCCCTGCCACACAATGTGTAGTAAAAGACTGCATGCTGTCACTCAACAGCCGGACAGACTGAATCAAATTGTACGCTATCACTGGCATGAACACGTTGAGCTGGAAATTCCCCTGGCTAGCCGCAAATCCCATCGTCGCGTCATTTCCCATCACTTGTACCGCTACCATCGTAACGGCTTCACATTGTGTCGGATTTACCTTCGACGGCATAATGGAACTCCCCGGTTCGTTTTCCGGAATCGTGATTTCTCCGATCCCGCAGCGCGGCCCGCTGGCAAGCCACCGGATATCGTTCGCTATTTTCATTAGATCCGCCGCCAACGCTTTCAGCATGCCGTGAACCACTACTAATTCATCCTTGCTGGAGAGTGAATGGAATTTATTTGGTGCTGTGTGGAAGGTTTCTCCGGTAAGTCGGCTGATTTCTGCTGCTACTTTACCGTCAAATCCTGCCGGGCAGTTAATGCCCGTCCCAACCGCGGTACCTCCCATCCCCAGTTCCCGAAGGAAGTCGATCCCGCTGGTAAGCATTTCCTTGTTTCGGGTGATCATGCGATCCCACCCGCTGATTTCCTGTCCCAGAGTGAGCGGCGTTGCATCCATCAGATGCGTCCGCCCGATCTTGACTACGTTGCGGAATGTTTCCGAATGTTCCTGCAGCGTTTGGTGCAAGGTATCCAGTGCCGGGAACAAGTGCCGGGTAATCAACAGCACGCCGACAACATGCAGTGCTGTCGGGAAAATATCATTAGAACTCTGCGAATGATTGACATGGTCATTCGGATGGACGATCATCGGTTTACCCTGTTCCTGCAGCAACTGCATAGCACGATGCGCCACCACTTCATTGACATTCATGTTGAACTGGGTTCCACTGCCGGTCATCCATACCGACAATGGGAAATTTCCATCCAGTTTACCGGCCAATATTTCGTCACACGCTGCAATAATAGCATTTGCCCGATCGGCATCCACAACCCCAAGTTCTTTATTGACGATTGCCGCTGCTTTTTTCAGATATCCGAAGACAGTAACCATTTCCGGCGGAATTTTTTCCGTCCCGATACGAAAGTTTTCGAAACTGCGTTGAGTCTGTGCTCCCCATAATTTATCAGCCGGTACTTTGATTTCGCCCATTGAATCTTTTTCTACACGATACTGCATCAATGACACCTCCCTATATATTCCAGTAAAATTACAGATTTACCGGATCATGAAACTCTTTGCTTTTTCTATTTCCTGTTCATATGTCAACGGATTACCAGCAATCCCTTCTTCTGCAGCGGCCGCAGCTACGGAAGCTGCTACCGACAGTGTCACCCGCTTATCAAACGCATCCGGAAGGATATACTCTTCTTTCAATCCGTCTTCTTCCGCTACCGCCGCTAGTGCTACCGCGGCTGCCAGCTTCATCTTTTCACTGATATCGGATGCATGGCAGTCGATTGCTCCCCGGAATATGCCCGGGAACACCAATACATTATTCACCTGGTTCGGAAAATCCGACCGGCCGGATCCCACCACACGCGCACCGGCTTCTTTTGCTTCATTCGGATAAATTTCCGGGATAGGATTGGCCATGGCAAACACAATGGCATCGGATGCCATAGAACGAACCATATCCTGTGTGACAATCCTGGGAGCCGATACCCCGACAAAGATATCTGCTCCAGCCAGTACATCAGCTAATGCCCCTGTTGTATGATTCCGGTTCGTCCGCTTCGCCATTTTTTCCTGAGCCGGATTCATAGCCGGGTCACCTTCACAGATAACTCCATTACGGTCACATAAAATAATGTTTTTAAATCCGTATTCTAGCAGCAGCGTCGCTATACTTAATCCGGCAGCTCCCGCCCCATTAATGACAACTTGTACCATTTCTTTTGTCTTCCCGACAAGTTTCAGTGCATTAATGATACCTGCCAGTACAATAATAGCGGTACCGTGCTGATCATCGTGGAATACAGGAATATGCATCGTGTCCCGCAGGCGGCGTTCAATTTCAAAACACCGGGGACCGCTGATGTCTTCCAAATTGATGCCGCCGAAAGACGGTTCCGTCAGTTGGACAAATTTGATGATTTCTTCCACATCCTGCGTACCGATACAAAGCGGGATAGCGTTGATTCCTGCAAATTCACTGAACAGCAGGCATTTCCCTTCCATCACCGGCATACCGGCTTCCGGGCCGATATTACCCAAGCCCAAAATAGCACTGCCGTCTGTAATAACAGCAACCGTATTGCCCCGTCCGGTATAAGTATATGACAGCTTTTTATCTTCTGCGATCTTAAGACAGGGTGCCGCAACTCCCGGTGTATACAATAGTGACAATGCATCTTTCGAATCGGCAGGAATTTTACTCCGTATTGTTAATTTACCTGCTAATTTTTCATGTAATGCCAGTGCTTCTTCAAACTTATCTGCCATAAAAAATCAACCCCTTTTTATGAATAAAATATTATATAAATTGTTAATTAAGATACCCCAAATAATTTAGCCATAATCCACGTAGAAGCGTAAATTGACATGAATTGAACTCCCATATTCACACCAAAATATTTATTTAGAGCACCACCAACAATGGCCACCGTAACAGTAATCGCTAACCCAACAAAACCGGCTTCATAACAAGATGCTACGACAACAAGACCTGCAAACATCGTAATAATTGCTTCCTGACTAACATGCTGCATGATCCAAGCACTAGCTTTATGGGCATAGTTCATTGTCAAAGGATATGCGATAATACCCGCTATAATGACAGATATTAACCCAAATATTAAGAAGTCAGCATGCGTCATTAACGTATGTAAATTATTAATATCAGGTTTAATAGTAAACACCGGAGGAGCATTAAACAATGGAAAGGCAACTCCCATAGAAATCGGAGTCATGGGAATACCAAATGCAATTAAAGGAATAAGAATTTCAGCCATATATGTACTTTCCGTACTGGCATTCATTACAGCCAAGCATGTAGTTGCTTGTTCATAAAAGCTTTTAATTTTCGCTTTTATAATTTCACCCGTAGTAACGGTAATTCCCACTGTACTAAATGTAAACAATGGCGCTGATGCGAGACAAACTAATAATGTATATAATTTTTGTTTCCTGGTAAGTTGTTTTAATGGATTAGGGAAAAAACCATGCCAATCCTTCAAATCTGGTGCAAGTTGAAATTCACGCGGAATTGTCGTTGTTAGCGTCTTTTTAGCAAATGGTGATAATACTGTTGCTAAATCCAAAAACATAGGACCGGTAGCAATACCTAAGAAAAAACACATTGTAACACCATGTCCATTGGCAGCAAATGCTATTTTATTAAGTCCGATAAAAAGAAATGATAAAGGAATTAAAAGAAAAACACTGCTCCATTTCCCCTTGGATGTATAAGCAATAAATATAGCCATAACGGTAAACAAAAATCCTGCCCATGCTTTCACAATATCCGCAAAAGGAGCCAGCAAAGTGGCAAAACCTACACTGATAGGAACAGAAATCAAAGCAGCCACAATCCCACCTGAAATCATTTTTTGCAATGCAATATGTGGAACACCCATATTACGCATTGCTGTTGCATGTTCAAGCAGTGGTACAGCCATAGTATCACCAGGCACCCCTAATAATGCAGTTGGTATGGAATGGGTAATATGTTTAGCCACACAGCCTGCCAGCAAAAAGCAAAATGAAGCAACAGGCGGAACTCCCATTAAAACTACCACTAGTGTTACAGGAGCAATACTTGCGGTTTCTGAAGTACCTGAAATCAAGCCAACAAAAGAAAAAATAATCGCTCCTAATAATGCAAATAAAACACCCCAAATTAGATTATGAATAAGTAATGCCTCCATATCTATGATATCCCTCCCTCTAAAACATAATATATAAATGAATTGTGGAATTTGAATAACGTGCACACACTATTTTTTACAAGTATCCATATCATTTTTATTTTCTGTAAAAATAGAATATAAACCAAGTCGTTTCATTTCTTGAATAGTTTCTAAAGGCACAGTATCTAAATATTTCTTTTCTTCCGCCACATCAAGTCCAGATAATCTTAAAAATTTATCTATATCAAATGTAGTAGTATCCGCACGAAAAATCCGTTTCGGCTTAAAAATATTCGCGATGATCGCAGCTACTATAACTGCCATAATTAGACCAGCAAACAAACTATACCCGGCAATTAAATTTTTGCCTAATTCACTAAAATATGTTGTAAAAAAATTTTTACCCAGATAAGCTGCCAAATAGCTAAAAAATGCACCGGCAAGAATACCTATATACAGCTGTTTGCAATCAACTGTATCTCCCCAAAAGTTTACATAAACATGTTCTTTTTTCATAAGAGTATTCTCCTTTCTGCGATGAAATTCACACTATACCCACAAATGTTTTTCTAATGGTAGATAAATATGCATAATTAATAAGCGTAGTAACATCAAATATAGGTAAATGTACTGCTGCCTGAATCCTTTTTGCATAGGGCGGCAAATTGGTACATTCCAATACAATAGCACCAACTTCTGGATGTTCTGTAACTAAATGCCTTGAAATAGACACTACATCTTCTGCAACTTGTTCAACGTCCATTTCAGGATGATGATCATATATGGTGTAGCAGAATTCCTGAGATTCTTCCATACCAACTATTACCATTGGGATATCTTGAATACCCACTCCCCGAAATTGTTTTTCACTTAATGATTCTTTTGATGCTGTAATAATACCCACTTTTTGTTCCGGTCGAATAATCATATGAGCTAAGTGGACTTGCAGCAAGCTTGAACTATAAACAGGGATATGAACAGATTGAATTAATTCTTGATGATATGCCGCTAAAAAGCCACATCCTGTCGCAATGGCTTTCACTCCTTCTTTCTCAAGTTCTTGTGCGGCTTCAACAAATGGTTTAATTAATGAAGGATCTCCATTTCTTACCCGAGAGAATAATGCTCCTTTAACAACTTTATATCGTACAGGAAATCTAAATGTACTAGCGTTACCAACATCTCCCGGAATTCTTGGTAAAACAGAATCTGTCATAATAATCCCGATTGGCTCGCCATAATTAGTAAAGCCTCCTTGAATTTTCATGTTTATTCACCTCTTTTGTTTATTTATTGAATCATTATGCTAAAATAAGCCGATACTAGACAGATTAAGTAGTACCGGCCACCTCGACGGTAAATAAAAATATTAAAATAGATATCTTGCTAATCTTCCTACCATTCCACCTCATGCCATTCACAACCGACAAATCCCATTCTGTCACCTGTCGTAACCACTGGTTCATGCCGTACAGCAATCACAAATAATTTCTTTTTAGCAGTCATCGTTTCACGTTCATCCCAAAAATCATAAATGGAAGCTAACTTTTCATCTTTTTGAACAAGTTGACCAGGAGCGACGGCCATCCTAACAAATCCACCATGATTACACCGCAAAAAATATCTATCCGTAATAATCATTTGTTTTCCAGGTTTTTTATACTCTTCTTTGATCATACCTGTGTATTTTAAAACATTATCAATACCGTCTCTAATAACTTGTATTGCTTGTTCATCCCATCTTCCACCGGCTCCCATTTCTGCCATAAAACACGGAATATTATGATGCAGACAGGTAATATCGATGGAACCGCTGGTAGTACCCGGCAATTCGCCGCCGGCAGTTGCAAGATTCAAATGACAATTAGGATATACACCAAATATCCGGGCAAGTTTAAATGCCTTGTCAGTGACTATTGAATCAACACCGGGAACGTCTTTTGAAACAGTATATGGTGTGGAACTAAAAACATGTCCCATCGTATGAAAATCAATGACGAAATTTGCCCATTTTTTCATTTCATTAAAAACTACATATGCAATCCGTTGCGTATAGCTCCCATTGGGATTACCCGGAAATTGTTGATCTAAATCCAAATTATCAATATGACTGATCTTATTTTTATCGGCAAATGCCAAGACATTTAAAAGCGGCGTAATAACGATATTTCCATATAATTGTTGCGGATTTAGATCCCAGAAAAACTGTCGTAATGCCCACGGGCCGTTAAGTTCATCACCATGAACTGCCCCAGTCATCCATAACGTAGGTCCCTCATGAGCACCACACGCCACCAATACAGGAATGCTAAAATCAGAAAAATTGGCTAATTCTCCAATCTTCACATTCTTATACATCTTTTTCCCTGCTTCAACATGCATTCCAAAAATTTCCATAGCATTTTCCTCCTCTTAGAATATAAAATTCATTGCATCAAAATCTATTTTTATTTTCCATACAATTTCTCGATCTTCTGATACGCATGCTTCTTAACATTAACATATCTGCTATTTCCATTAGAATCCATCGTTACAATGAATGGCCCAAAATCTTCAACTCTTAATTTCCACATTGCTTCCGGCATACCATTCTCCAGCCAAAAAACATCACAAACTGCTTTCACCCCATTGGCAATTTGTACGGCACATCCGGGAGGAGCCTGTAAATAAGCTTGCCCATATTGTTGAAACTTTTCACTGCTGTCTTTTTCCATACCTCCTTTCCCTATAATAAGTTTGACTCCCAACTTTCCTACCATTTCCGCATACGGTTCCATGCGAATACTAGTCGTAGGTCCAACAACGCTGATTTGCCATTTGTTGTTTTCCTTACGCGCAACAGGACCTGCATGAAAGATAACCTGTCCCGATAAATCCACCGGTAATGATGCATGTTGAGAAAGCAATTCTTTAATCTTTAAATGTGCCATATCCCGTGCCGTATATATGATACCATTCAGATAAACAATATCTCCGATAGCCAAACTTTTGACATCTTCATTCGTAATTGGTACGGTAAATTTATGTGTACTCATTTACATGTCCTCCTGAAATAAGTATTTTCTGCTGCCATCCGGATAAAACCGCACGCCAAACCGTCTTGCCACCCAGCAATGAAAATTAATAGTAACAGGACAGATAGCTGTATGCGTATATGCATACCCTATTTTGACAGCAAGACAAGTTGTGTCACCGCCTATGCCCGCAGGTCCCATACCCAATGCATTGATGTTTGTCAGCAGTTCCTCTTCAAGAGCAGCAATCATCGGGTCTGAATGTCGATCTCTCCAATCTCTTGTGCTAATAACTTCACGACTCAATTTTGCAGACACATCCATTTGACCGCCGATCCCGATCCCCAATGCAGAAGGTGGGCAAGGAAATCCTCCCCCTTTGACAACTGTATCCAAAACTAATTTTTTCAATCCAATGTAATTCTTACCTAATTTGGCAGGAGTTAAAATCGCTGCTTTATTAGCAAGCTCCGCGCCACACCCTTTGGCACTCGTGATAATTTCCAAATACTGCTGTCCCGGACAGTAACGATATTCCATATTGGGAACGCCTACTCCGGAATTATCACCGGAATTTTTACGAGTCAGTGGATGAACAATACTTGGTCTGAGATACCCCTTTGATGTACATTCTTTTATAGCACGACTCACAAAATCAGGTATATGTGTCAAATCTGCCGCATCACCAAACCGTACATACACGGTAGGAAACCCGGGCGACTGGCATACCGGTTTATCTTTTTTTCCTGCTTGCGCTACATTGTCCAACATAGTAGTCAAAAGCGTCTTTGCCTCACTTTTAGTTTCCCTTTCTGCAGCTTGTTGCATGAGCTGCAAAACATCCGGTGAGATCGTTGTACACATATGATGAAGTAAGTTATAAATTTCTTCATATGTAATATTATAATTTATCAATAAAATGCACCTCTTTCAAAATAGTGTCGCAGTCTGATACTTGCTCCATATGTCTGCACATATCGTAAATCGTGTCTATATCATCATGATGAATAATATTTTCCGTTAAAAGCGAAAATTTTGTTTTCAGCTCATCCCACGTAAGCGGGTTCTCTGGATCCCCTTTAGGGTATTGGACATAATCTTCCATCACATGTCCATCAGTAAATTTGATTTTTATTTTCGATGGCCATGCATTTGGAATAGATTTATTTATCTCACTATCAACGACTACATCCGTAATACTCAATAAGTAATGCGTTATCTTATCCTTTAGACAGGTATCCGAAAAACTGTCTATTTTAATAACGCCGTGCAATAATGCAGAAATAACACAGAATTTGATACTGAATTGTGCTTGTCGTGTATTATGTGGTGATTCATTTCCGGCAACCTTATCAGCAATATCGTATGTAAAAATTGTAATACGCTTGATCTGCTGCACATTAAAATCAGCTTTACGATGTAAATGAATCGCACAATCCACTGCCGAATGTGTATGTCGGCAACAAGGATACGGTTTAAAAGAAACATCTAAAATACGGTATTGTTGATTAAAAGTATCAAATATACTGTAATCAACAGTCTGATGTGCGTATCCTGCAAAAAATCCTGCATCGCCCTCTAAAATATGAGAAGCCCCTGTAAAACCATTGTAAGCTAAATATGCCGCTAACACACCCGATGAAGCAGCATGGCCTGCATGTAAATATTTGCTCATAGCTCCATCATGTAAAAATTCCCAAAGTCCGGAAGACAATGTACCTGCATTCCCAAAAGCCCACAGCATCCGATCAGCATTTAACCTCAACATTTTAGAAGCGGTTATCGCCGAACCAAATACGCCGGTGGTAGAAGTAGTATGCCAAATTTGATAATGGGCCGGTGTCACCGCCATGCCTATCCGCAGCATAACTTCATATCCGCAAATAATAGCTTCCAATAGACTGTTGCCAGAACAGTGCAACCATTGTCCTATACTCAACGCAGCAGGAATAACAACGGTACCCGGGTGAGAAATTGATTTTATATCAACATCATCCATTTCAATGATATGACCAAAATATCCATTTGCAAAAGTAGCATGATACACTGAATTACGCACATTATTGCCAAGTACTGTTGCCTGTTCATTACCGCCCATTGAATCAACATAATCACGAGCATACACCGATTCATTCGTAAACGCGCCACAAATAGCACATCCCAACCAGTCCAACACACACATTTTTGTTTTTTCTATCACTGCCGGATCAACAGTAGCTAATTTAAAGTTGTTTGCAAAATCAATACATTTTTTAGATGTATCGTTATCGTACATATATATCCTCCCTACGTACCGTCATTATTTGTATATTGGTATACTGGTATACCAATAATATGCCATACAGCATTTAACTTATACAAACCTATCTCATGCCGTATGATATCATCAATCATTTCTTGAAATAACTTCTTCAGCCGTAACTAAATGTTCCTTCGCTGTTTCTTTTGCTTCCTTTGGATTACCTGCAATAATCTTCTGAAGTATTTTTTTATGATAAGATAATGCTTTTTTTTGATGCATTGGATCTTTCAAAGATCGTTCTCTCGAATATTGCAATAAATCCGCTAATACTTGATACATCACACTGATAACACTATTATGTCCAGCATTAATAACTGCATTATGAAAATCCGTAGACGCCTTTGTAACATCTAATTCTAACTCTATATCTTTTTCCATTTCTATAACAAACGATTTCATCTTAATAATATCATCGTCCGTTCTACGCAAAGCAGCATAATAGGTTGCCTGTGTTTCAAGCAATTCGCGGGCTTCGAATAATTCTTCCAACGTATGCTTGGGATCTGCTAATAAAAAATCTATATTCCCTATAATTTTATGAATATCTATTTTTTTGACATATACACCTGCCCCTTTGACGTTTTGAACCGCCCCCAGAAACTCGAGTACCTTGATCGCCTCACGTACTGGAACTCTGCTGACATTAAAAATTTGTGCCAGCTCTCTTTCAGAAGGTATTTTATCCCCTTCCTTCAAATCGCCATCAATAATCCATTTTTTTATTCGTTCTACGATTTGAATATATAAGTTATCCGAAGAACCTTCGGCTGTTCTGTCAATCGGTTGGGTTGTTCTTAAAATGTCCATAGTAGTCCCTTTCTAAGCTAATGTATTATCGCAACTGATGTAAACCATTACGGTATATAGTTATTCTACTTATTTTTGACTACTTTTTCAATCCTATTCAATGCTTCCATTAAAACAGACTTCGGACATGCTATATTCATTCTCATAAAGCCGGCACCTCCAGGACCAAATGTTGAACCTTCATTCATAGCAACTTTAGCTTTTTTCAGGAAAAATTCTTGAAGTTTTTCCGGAGATAATCCTAAGGCACTGCAATCCAACCAAATAAGATACATCGCTTGCGTGTTCCCTACTTTAATTTCCGGAACTTTTTCACTTAAAAACGTTCTCAGATAAGTTAAATTGTTCTCCAAATACGCTACAAGCTGATCAGCATAATAGTCGCATTGATTATATGCCACTTCAATAGGTAATGTACCAAAGACAGTCCGTCCATATGCTTTTACGTTTTCCAGCGGTTCATAGAATCTATCATGATTATGCCGATTAGGAATAATAGCAGCGCCGGTACGCACCCCAGCAATATTAAACGTCTTGCTCGGATTAACACAAACAACACAGTTGTCCGCAGCTGCTTGAGATAAACTCCCGAAAGGAATATGCGTATGTCCTTTATACACAATATCAGAATGGATTTCATCAGAAACAACAAATACATGATATTTCAAACACAAATCAGACATCTTGGATAATTCTTCACGGGTAAAACATTTACCTGTTGGATTATGCGGACTGCACAATATAAACATACTCGTTCGCTTTTGACTTAATAATTGTTCTAATTGTTCAAAATCAATATCATAACTGCCATCCGGATTATGAATAAGGTTATTTCCTAATATATGGCGACCATTGTCTGGAATAATTTTGTGAAATGGATGATACGCCGGCATTTGCACAACAATATTGTCTCCCGGTAGTGTAAATGCCTGAATCGCATACACAACAGCCGGAATAACCGCCGGTGTATACTCAACCCAATCAAGATCAATATCCCAACCAAACCGCTTTTTCTGCCAATTTGCAATCGCTTTTTCAAAATTCTGCGTAGAAATAGGATACCCATAAATTCCATGCTGTGCTCGTTTCACCATAGCATCAATAATCGGTTGCGGACACTTAAAATCCGTATCGGCAATCCACATTGGAATAACATCCGCATCATAAGTATCCCATTTTTTGCATTCGGTACCTCTGCGATCAACAATTTCATCAAAATTATGTTGTAACATATGTTCATACCTCCCCAAAACTTATAAAATACATTCCAGTGGTATACCGGTATGCCACTGGCTAAATAACATCCCTTATTTAGAATAACAAGTCAAATATATTCTGTCAATAGTTTATTGCTACTCTAAATATATCGTTTGTGCATAATGCATGATTAACCATCTCCATAGTAATACAGTTAAAATTATTTTATAAAAAAAGAAACATTCTATATTATCTTAAAAATAATACGGAACGTCATTGTTCTTCAATCAAATATTAATTTACAAAATTTATTATACTACTTTTATATTTAATGTCAACATACCTTTATAACTTTCAAAACGATAATGGTTGCTACTGAATTGAAAAAGTAAATGCGACCCATAGTACGCTTAAAGGTAGCAGTAAGTTCTTCAAACATTTTCCTAACAATTGATCCCTCTACTATCTCCAAAGAAGTTCGTACACATTTGCTAATCAAACAGACTGGTTCCTATGGCCGTCCTTTTAACGACTGTCTGCATCGTTTTTCCTGTTCTGTTTCTCATCTTTGTGGAGATCAGTGTCATCGCACATGCCATTTTTGCGTGGACGTTGATGATTGGTATTGAATATTTTAAAACCGTTCAATATATAATTGTCACCTTGCTTTACGGCTGTAGCGCTGCCATTTAACTGCTATTACCGGTTATTTCCATTCAAAGACACCACGATTAAGTATGGCCTTGCCTGTCTCCATATTCATAAAGCGGAAATATGCTGTACCTTCTTCCATCTTCCAAAGCTGCAATTTAACCTTTGTATCAGGAAATAGTACTGTCGTCATCTGTGCAGCCATCCTTGTCATACGTTCCGGTTCCCCCATTTGTGCACAGCAGACTGGGACAGAAGCGAATAAACAGCAGTTCCTACCACTGCCCCCAGTCCCCAGAAAAGCGCTTCCGGGGATAATACCATCATGTCCGGCCGTCCATTAGTCGCGATCAGGAACACCCCGGCCAATGCCATGCCGATAGCCAGTATTTGTTTCGGCTTCGGCTGGATCCTTTTTCTCAGTATTACGAACACGAAGACCATCACGACACAGGAACTCTGCAGGACGGTAGCGGTACCCGAATTGGAAAAACGGATAGCCGACAAATACGCATATTGGTAAAGCAGCAGTCCCGCCAAAGCAATGAGGAGCAATCGTCCGAACTCCTTTCTGTCAGTGAATATCCTCCATGCATCCTTCCGCTGTTCCACACATGCCATAACAGATACCATACGACAGGCGCCTACATATGTCTGGATGTACACCCGGACTTTCTCGGAAAAGATCCGGAAGGAACGCTGCGTCGTCATTACATTGCGCCATTGCTGCAGAAAAACGCTCCGGATGTCCTTCCGATTTCTTCCGGCAATATGTCAGGACAGCATATCCTTTCCCTATTAAACCGTATCCGTACTCTCTTCCTCGAAGTGAAACATATGCCGACCTGAACATATACATCCTGACCGTATCAATATGGAAGGAAATGCTATCCCTGCTTCCGCCGGAATCCGCCGCGCTCCCTCCCTCCGAAAAACCTTCCCTGCTGCTGAAACAGATTCTGCTCTTTATCCACCATCATTACAGCGAATCCGTGTCCTTAGATGATATCTCGTCCCACGTACATCTCAGCCGCAGCGAATGCTGCCGGTGTTTTCACCGTTTGACGGGGCAGCCCTTGTTTCAGTAACTGATGCAATACCGTATCGATAAAAACATAGAACTGCTCCTATCCACCAATAGGAACATATCCGATATCGCTGCTGCCGTCGGATTCAGCGGCCAAAGCTACTACACAGCCTGTTTCAAAAAGCAGAAATCCATCACACCCGGCCAATTTCGCAAGATACGTAGAACAGCAGAGAAAATTAACCATATTTGAGAACGTAATGGTACATAAAATGTTTCAGAGGAACATCCTGTTTGAATGTTCCTCTGAAAATTATGTTGCTATAAAATCACCACAATATTTGACATCGAACCCAATTTAATTAAAAAAACAAATCATATTCATTTCCTATTATGTAACAATGCATCAGCAATACGCTTCATTCCATCGGCTAATACGTCACGCTGACAAGCTACATTCAAACGAATAAATCCATTGGAATTCTGAACAAACATATTGCCACCTTCAAGCAAAACACCTGCGTTTTCAGCAAAGAATTTAGGAAGCGCATCAACTCTAGGCAGATATGCACTTACATCAACCCACCCAAGATAGGTAGCTTCAGGTATACGAAACTTTGCTTCTGGTAAACGCGCAGCTATATAATCGTAAACAAATTTGAAATTTCCATCTAAATAAAGCTTTAATTGATCCAGCCAATCTTCTTCCATTGCATATGCAGCCTGTGCTGCAGCAATACTTAATGGGTTATCATTCATGTAACGTTTTGAATACCACAATTCCCGAGTCTTATCATTAGGAATAATCACATTCGAGAACATCATCCCAGCAATATTAAATGTTTTGCTTGGAGCCATACAGGTAATTAACTTATCATAGTCAGTGACAACCTTAGCCATCGGAATATGCTGTAACCCTGTACGTATCAAATCGCAATGTATTTCATCGGAAACAATATATACACCATGTTTTTTACAAATATCACCAACACGTTTTAATTCTTCCTCAGTCCAAATACGTCCAGACGGGTTATGTGGGTTACAGAAAAGACACAATGTAGTTTTGGGATCTGCTGCCTTTCTCTCAAAATCATCAAAATCAATTGTATAATAACCAGTTCCATCATTGACCAAATCCGTACAAAGCAATTCCCGATTATGCCACATAGGCGCTCCCATAAAATGTTTATATGAAGGTGTCATGATTAATACTTTTTCATCACATTTCGTAAGGAACCCGACTAACCAATACAATGCCGGAACGATACCCGGTGATGATACTAAATGTTCTTTCTCACAATGCCAACCGTATTTTTTATCTGTCCAATTCTTAAATGCTTCATAATATGCAGGATCAAAAACTTTTGTATAGCCTAAAATCCGACGATCTAATCTTGTCCGAATTGCATTCAAGATAAAATCAGGAGTTGCAAATTCCATATCAGCAATCCACATACGAATGAATTCCTCATCCTTATAAGGAAATGTCATCGTTCCTTCTGTATCATGAAAAATATATGCACGAAATCCATCTGTACTCATACAATTTGTATGCTGTCTATCAATTTTTTCGTCAAAATTATACTTCATCGTCTAAACCTCCCTAAATAATCAATGATTATAGTTGATTCTATAATAAAAATTCAAGAACAGGGGCCAAACATAACATAACGCCCGCAACAAATACCAAAATCAAAGAACGGCTTTTTAACTCTGCTAATTGTGGTACACGATAAACTAAATATAGCGGAATCAAACAATTGACCAAACCATACATCGGACCGAATATAATAAAAAATCGTACGAGAGAAAAGTTAATCAATACAACAATCCATGGAATCAAGATAGCAAAGGAAAAAATGCCATATTTCACATACGTCATATTAATTTTTTCTTCCGGCATGAATCGCCGTAAAATATTCATAGCTAATCCCTGAAGCGCCTCACGGAAACCAAGAAAAGCACCAAAGAAAGCTGTCATAATCGCAAATATATTGAGGATGAAGCTAAATATACGAACTGTATTTCCAAGAACGCCTTGCGCTACCATCGCCAATGCAGAGATATTCTGATGATATGCAGCAATTGCCTGTTCCTGACTCATCGTTAAATTAAAAGAAATTGCATAGAAGAAAATTGCAACAAATAGAATCGCATATGCAATATTCATAGCACGCACGGCCTTATATTTTGCCACAATTTTGTTTTCATTGTGTGTCCGATAAGAAATAACTAATGGACTCAAACACTGCGAAAATAATAAAGATGTAATGGTAAAAGGCATCATGATAATTGTCTGCTTAATCAGATAATTGATTTCAGGAAAACTCGTTACATTCGCAAAATTCCAATGCGGAATCATTACAAAGCCCAAACATACAATAACACATAGCTTAGTAAGAACCATACCTGTAGAAATCTTGAATAAAGCTTTTTCACCACGTGATGCCAGCGCAACTAAGATACAAATAACTGCCAATCCATAAAACGGATTACTTGACCAGACAGTTTGCGTGATACCAAAGGAATGTAAGAATGAAGCACTATCATTGGTACTGGCTATTGAATATCCAAAAATTGCTTTGATCAGCATAAGGAAATATAGCAGTCCTAAGATAAGGCCCATATTTCTCCCTAAATACCCTGTAATAATGCTCGGATAGTTTTCACACTTCTCAGATGCGACCAGTGTATTAATATATAGTCGCTGTGAAAGCCACAATGCAGGATACCCAATGAGACCTGAACACAAGTAAATCCATAAGCCGACACGACCTACCTGTACTGGCAAAAATACGATACCAGCTCCAATGGCCATGCCGATACACATAATAACCCAGCCAAAATCAGTCCAGTTAAATTTAATAGCGGCTCGCCATTCAGCCAAGGTCATACCTGCGGCAGATGCCCATTTACCTCCTTTAGTTCCTGCCACATTTGTTACTTCAACTCCTTGTTCCAAAATAGAATGCCACCTCCAATTATCTTTTTATTTTTTAACACTGAAACTAGTTCTGATGTATACTTTCCATTCATTTTCTTTCTTCTCTGCCGTATTTACGTTTCACAGCGAATACGGTATAATAAACTTGTTAAAAATTACGTGTGCGCCTGTATACTAAACTGTATTTTGGGCGCACGAAATTATTAGCGTGCATACTTGGCGGCGTGCATGCTGTTGTCGTACACATTTCTGTAGATTGATTTAAGTTTGTGATCTCTCACCTCTCTTTACGTTCTACACGTAAACCATGATGCGCATAACATATGCGTACCGTTTCATCATTGTATTGTTTATCATCACCTTCTTTTTTATAGTAAGTAATGTTTACGTGCGTATCATATGTCGTAAACATCACTTGCGATCAAGAGGTATTATGATGTTTAACAAAAAAAATTTTGTCAAACGATTGAATACGTTAATGGAAAATAACAAAACATCACAACAATCATTAGAGGATGCAATCGGTGTCAGCCGTGTTGCTGTAAGCCAATTTGCACATGGGGCAAATCTTCCGTCAATCGAAAAAATAGTTCGTATTGCTGATTATTTCCATGTCTCCATCGATTATTTACTTGGTTTGTCCGATAACCCGCATCGTCCTTAGTAATGTTCTCAGAAATACGATGTATGTTGTCACCACATTGGAGACTTATCGGTTTTTATTATATGTCACCCTTGCGGTGACTGTCAAGAGGTATTATGATGTTTTCAAGAGAAATATTTTGTCAGCGATTACGGCAGTTACGGCTCTCTCGTAACCTTACTGCCGAACAATTAGGTGCAGCATTTGCTGTACGAAAACAAACGGTCAGCCGTTGGGAGCTTGGAGACAGACTTCCCACTTTGGATATTGCGGTAGCTTTGGCAGAATATTTTAATGTATCGCTGGATTATTTGGTGGGTACATCGGATAACCCGAAAAGAAAGTGAAATTCTTCGCTTGATTCTTTTCGTGATAATAATAAAATAATTTGTTCAAACATACTGTTATTATCTGAAATTCGTGTTTTCTATTTAATAGAAAGTTATGTTTTCTTTTATTATATGTTCTATCTAATAGAAAGTCAAGGTAAAAATTAAACATGTTCAATCGTGAATGTTTCTCCAATAATTTCAAAATATTACGGACATCGTATTCCCTTTCTATTCCAACAACCAATAAACTGCTGCATCTAAAAAGTACAAGTACGATTCACTACTGGGAAACGCAGAAAAATATTCCTTCTGCAGACATGCTGATCAACATAGTTGACCTTTTCAGCGTATCTGCTGACTGGCTTTTGGGTAGATCATCCATCCCCTATACCGAGGAATCCGTATCTGCTGCAGAAAAAGCACTAATAACAGACTTCAATGCAACAGAATATAAATGGCAACTGATGGTAACGGAGAAATTCATAGCTTCAGAATATGACAATGTAACAAATCGCAAAAAACAGTACAGCTTACCGGTGCGAGCTAACATTGTTTTTCTATTGCGTAAAACAGTTCTGGAAAATACAGAATATACACTAACCGACATAAAACAACGTAATGTGGATAATGCTAAATTCTCTGAAGAAGCTGAACTACTGCACTCCTTGATGTTCAAAAAAATTCGTACTCCGATATATGATATTGAAGTCAATCTTTGATATCTGCATACGTCTGCGGGGTTGTACTGGCTAAATAATCTAACGAGCAGTGGAAAAAAATAGCTAATTTCGATACCCGAAATCTGTCGTCTCCATCTCCAGATTCCGGGTATCGGCCAGAAAATCTTTCCTGCTCTTCCGCTGCCGGGTGAACTCGGCACCTATTTCTTGTAACGTTCGTCCTTGTTTCATAATGAGTTCCTCCTTATATACTATATGTGAACTATAAAAATACGTATTACCATTCTAAGGCAGCAAAAAGGGGCTGTAACAGAATGAAGTTTTTTTCTTCATTTTGTTACAGTCCTTCTCTTTGGCTTGTTTATCAGCACTAGGGTATCTTCCTTTAGGAGAAGGAAAATACCCTAGTGCTGTTTGTACTGACCCCCATAAGTTAGACCTAGAAATCTAGCTTATGGGGGTCAGCTTTTTATGGCAAAATATAGTTTT
>JALCNL010000029.1 GCA_022649055.1 Megasphaera sp. | reverse complement strand
AATTTTTGTAAAGCCAAATTCCTGCATAATAACAGGAGTGGCAACAGATAAATTAACGCGGTCCATATAAGCGACAAAACTGATCAGAAAAATAAGAAATGCTATTTTCCAGCGGAAGTTTGTCATCGTCGATGTTTTTGACGTGATATTTTCCATGATGTTTTCCATGATAAAATCCCCCTTGATATACTTACAGAACAATAATAACGATACTTTCCGCAATGGTCCGTAAAGTATAAGAATGCCCCTGTTGTCTTCCTGATGAGAGAAGACAACAGGGGCGAAATAACTATTCGCGGTACCACCCTGACATTATACTCGATGCCGTATCGGCTTTCATTAACGCTGAATCACGTTTACACCTCATGTTTTTCTAGAATAACAAGTCGGTGCAAAAGCTCCGGAGCGAAGTCAAATAATTTTATTCCTGCCGAATTTCAGCAGATATCGGCTCTCTGGTAAGGAAGAAAAAATTATTTTTTACTCTTTCATGGCTAACTATAGCGCATATTTGAAATGAGAATATATGCGAATTTGTTGGAAAATATTGAGTACATTATCCACGGATATAAAGCTTTTGTCAAGAGAAATATTATAAAATTTTAATTTTATTTTAACTTAAACGTTAAACGAAAAACGTTTAACGTTTTATGATGAACCGCGTATTTATCAGATATTTTTACTTTTTCAAAAAATAAAAAAATAAATTTTATTGCAGGTAGTATTATTTTTGGGTAAAACGATAAACGTAATATTTTCTTTTTAGATAAAATAATAAAATAATAAATATTCTCAAATAAAAATAATATATGCGGTTCTTGACAGATGAAAAAGTCATGGTATAATTATCACTAATGCTATACAGCGTGGATTGGGAAAGGTAAGGGAAATGTGAAAATTACAGAGAACTTGTTACATGGTGTGAGATAAAATGGAACATGCCGTGGAAATCTCCCGGAAGCTGCCAGCTGAATACCAAGGTTAGTAGATATGGCCGAGTGACAGTCGTTATCCTGGCAGGCATTAAACAAAGTTGTATTTTGGGATGATGTCAATAAGATGGCTGGATTTTCGGCAACAAGAGTGGTCGCAGAGTGCGTATGCTTTGTCTCTTACTAGAGAGATAAAGCGTATTTTTGTATTTAGATAATTTAAGCGGCGGATGATTGTCCGGTACGTTTTTGTTGAATATTTTTGCAGTTACAGTAAATTTTAAGACAATTGGAATTTCGTTTCCTTGTGCTGCAGGAGAGTTGCGGAAAGGTGTTTGGGGGTAGTTCATATAAGTGACATACGCAAAAGTGGATGTTTTTATTTTTGTATATATGATCAGTATGAGAAAATATTAAGTTAAGTTACACGTTTAACTTTAAAAAGTTTCTTGACAAGTTTTATTAAAAAAATTATAATAAGCTTCAATATTTCTTAATTGTATATCATTAACTGTTGCTTCCTTCCCAGTACAGCAATTAGTTAATCATATAATAATGAGGCTGATGCTCCGATTGATAGTATCCGGGGTATCAGCCTCATTCTACTATTATGCTGCTGACTGGCATATATACCGACTCATGCGGGTATTACAAAGCGGTTGCCGCGTGTTTTATATCCGTGGGGATACGCTTGTAAGGAAGTTCTTTAAGCAGCTGGTCCATGGCATTGCGGAGGATTGTCGGAGGTTGGTTAAGGACAGATGCTTCATCACGGCTAAAGTTTCTGGTACTATATATGGTGAGCGTATCTTTTTGGCGATCGTAAGCGTATATTGCTAAATGATAATTATATTCCGCAATCATTTCATCTTGTGCAAACAGATAATATTGTTGCCAGGACCAATGTTTCACTATGGGAACCAAAAGGAGGTCGGCATTGTATTTTTGGGTCAGCTGGCGCAAACTTGTGGTGGAGATATTTTCAGGCGGTAAGATCACATTCGTTTCCAACTGTTCGTAATAAGGCAGCCGGAAGAGTTCTTTGAGGCGTAGGATCATGTATCGGGAAACATCTTCTTGAGGTGACGTTTGGACAAGTATAACAGTACGCATAGAATCAAACATGGGAGGACTGCTCTCCTGAGCCAATGCAGAACCGGTCCATAGGAAGAGGCACAGAATGCAAAGTATAAGTTTTTTCATGATTTTCACCTTCAGATAAAATTTACATATAGCATCTTCTATTGATTGGAAAAATGTTTCGTATATCTGCATAAATATTAATTATAAAACAGCGGTAAATTATGAATTATTTTACTGCTTCATGCATTTTCGGGGGAATCCCATAATATAGTTGTTATAAATAATACCTAATTAAAAATTTCCGGTATCATTTAGCAGTGGAATAGTATCATCGGCTTGAGTGAGTAGTGGTTTTATTTGAAGCAGCATTTTTTCTTTATCCATTGGCAATGTGCCGCCTACGGGATACAGGTTAGAAACATGATTGCTTCTGAAAATGCAAGGATTTTTCATGTGGGTGTTAGCTAGGATAGTATATAATTCTTGAAGAAATCCGTGTTCGGTCAAAGGAGTAAAAGTACCGCGTATTACTTCCTGATATAAAGAAACTTGTGGTGGGATAATCAGTGATAAAGCGCTGAGCATAGTGGGGTTTATAGCAGACACTACGTTTGCTGTATGGAGAGCATGCTGCTCTGTCCAGGCTTGTCCGCCAAGGCCCAATAGAATCATGGTGGAAAGTTTCATACCTGCATCCATAGCCTTTCGGCCGGCACGAATTGTTATTGCGGCAGTTGTTCCTTTACATACTTGCTGCAACACTTCGTCATCACCGCTCTCTATGCCCATATACAGAATGTGTAGCCCTGCTTCATGCAGACGCTGCAACTCCAGTGGGGTTTTGCGATCCAGGTCAGACGGCGTGGCATAGGCGCCAATGCGTGTAAGTGAAGGAAAAGCAGTGTAACATTTTTTAATAATTTGCAATAATTGATCAGTTGGCAGAATGAGGGCATCTCCATCGGCAAGAAAAAGCCGGCGTATACAAGGGTAGGCAGCGGCTCCCCTTGTAATAACTTCATCAATTTCCTGCATTGTTCGTATACGGAAACGGGAGTTTTTATACATAGGGCAAAAAGTGCATGTATTATGAGAACAACCGATAGTTACTCTTAAAATAAAGCTTTTAGCTTCACTGGGAGGACGAAATACCAAGCCCTCTGCGTCATCGATAAGCATACAATCATCCTTTCTAATTTTATGATATGATTCTATTATATCATAACTACAAAGCAGACCCGCTGAACAAAATATATTTTTCAGCGGGTCTGTTGTGAAATATTTATCTTGCATGTTTTTGAGTAAAGGCAATCATCTGGGCTTCTTCTGAGGTATGACCATCCGCTTCGGCTTGGACAATAAGTCCTAATATTTCTTCATAGGCTGCGGGAATGACTTTTGTGATACGTCCTACTGTTTCTGTCCAATTATCTAAGAGGCGTCCGCCAAGATCACTTCCTGTATAAGTTACATGGTTTTCCAGCATATGGTGAACCAGATGCTGCTCTGTTTCATCGGTTAAATCTTTGAGCAGTACTAAGTCGTGGTTACATAGGGATGGTTCCAAGTCCAGGACATAAGCAATGCCGCCGGACATTCCTGCCGCAAAATTTTGACCGGTTTTGCCGAGAATAAGTACGCAGCCTCCTGTCATGTATTCACAGCCGTGATTTCCAATACCTTCGACAACAGCAGAAATGCCACTATTGCGGACGCAGAACCGTTCTCCGGCAATACCGTTGATGTATGCCTCTCCATTTGTTGCACCATAGAAAGCTACATTGCCGATGATGATATTGTCTTCAGCAAGGAATTCAGCTTCCCGCGGCGGATAAACGATAATTTTTCCACCGGAAAGGCCTTTTCCTAGATAATCATTGGCATCACCTTCCAATTCCAGTGTCAAACCTTTAGGGATAAAAGCTCCAAAGCTTTGACCGGCAGAACCAACAAAAGATAGTTTTATGGTATCTTCTGCAAGCCCCGCTTCCCCGTAACGGCGGGAAATTTCACTTCCTAACAAGGTTCCAGTGACACGGTCTGTGTTTTTGATACGCAAACGTGAACGGATATGTTTTTGCTGAGCCAGCGCAGGGCGGCACATACGAACAAGTTTACTCATGTCTAGTGTGTTATCTATGTTGTGATCTTGTGGTTTGGTAAAATGATGGCCTACACTGCTATCGGTATAGGGACGAAATAAAAGATTTTCTAAACTGATAGTAGCAGCTTTCCAATTTGCTATATTTTCTTTTTGTTTTAAACGATCGTATCGTCCCACCATATCACCAATAGTATGAAAGCCGAGTCGAGCCATAATTTCTCGGAGATCCTGGGCAATAAATCGCATGAAATTAATAATATATTCGGGTTTTCCTTTGAATTTTTTGCGCAGTTTTTCATTCTGTGTGCAGACTCCGTAGGGACATGTATTCATATGGCAGACACGAAGCATATGACAGCCAATGGCAATGAGCGGAGCGGTACCAAAACCAAATAATTCAGCACCAAATAAAGCGGCAATAGCTACATCACGGCCAGTAAGTAATTTACCGTCCACTTCCAACATAACGCGGTCACGCAGCTGATTAAGAAGTAATGTTTGTTGCACTTCTGAAAGACCTAATTCCCAAGGAAGTCCGGTGTGACGTAAACTGGTACGTGGAGAAGCGCCTGTTCCTCCGTCATAACCGCTGACGAGAATCGCATCTGCTTTGGCCTTGACTACACCTGCAGCAATAGTTCCGATACCTGCTCCAGACGTTAGTTTTACACTGATGCGAGCCAAACGGTTAGCATTTTTTAAGTCGAAAATCAACTCTGCTAAATCTTCGATAGAGTAGATATCATGATGAGGCGGTGGAGAAATCAGGGATACCCCGGTTGTAGCATGACGAGTTTTGGCAATATCAGGGTATACTTTATTTCCCGGTAGGTGACCACCTTCTCCAGGTTTTGCTCCTTGTGCGCATTTGATTTGCAATTCCCGGGCATGAACCAAATAATTGCTGGTGACGCCAAAACGTGCAGAAGCAACTTGCTTGATTTGATCATTCGTGTTATCTCCATTTGGCCGCCGTTCAAATCGAGAGGGATCTTCGCCGCCTTCACCCGTATTACTCATACCGCCGAGACGATTCATAGCAATGGCAATACATTCATGGGCTTCTTTACTGAGAGCGCCATAACTCATGGCACCGGTACGGAAGCGTTTTACTATAGTATCTACTGATTCTACTTCTTCAATAGGGATACTGCAACCCGTAGGATAGTCAAATTCAAGAAGGTCACGCAGGCGGAACATGGCTGCATCATTTACTTTATGAGAATATTCTTTATAAAGTCCGTAATCGTTGGTCTGACATGCTTTTTGCAAAAGTTGGACAGTTTCCGGATCAATGATATGCGGCTGTCCACCTTTATGATACATATAAAAGTCGCCGGTTGGAAGAGTATTGGTGTTTTCCTCGTATGCATTAGCATGACGGATTTCATTTTCTTTAGCGATTTCCGCAATTCCGATTCCTTCGATGCGAGAAGGAGTATTCACAAAGTATTTATTGATAAGATCCTTTTTGATTCCCACAGCCTCAAATATCTGTGCACCGTGGTAGCTGTGAATCGTAGAAATACCCATTTTAGACATAACGGCAAGAATACCATTGACAGCAGCTCTGATATAATTGTTCTTAGCTGTCGAATAGTCCATCTTTGGTAATTTCTTTTTTTGCATTAATTCTTTAATTGTTTCTAGTGCTAAATATGGATTAATGGCAGTTATACCATATCCGATAAGGGCGCAAAAATGATGGACTTCACGCGGTTCACCGGATTCTAATATAAGACCTACGTCGGAGCGTACCGTTTTTTTAATAAGGTAATTGTGCAGTGCAGCAGAGGCTAGAAGAGCGGGAATAGCCGCCATACGGGAATTGACGCCGCGATCTGATAAAATTAAGATGTTGGCTCCGTTTTTAATGGCCTTTAATGCATCAATGCACAAGGATTCAATGGCTGTTTCCATTGCTTCGGGCCCGCCGTTGACAGGATAAAGCATAGAAATAGTGGCTGAACGAAGTTTGGGTGTAAGGAGAGATTTAATAATCGACATTTGTTCATTTGTTAAAATGGGTTGTTTCATAAACAGCGCGGCAGTTCCAGATTCATTGGGATCCATGATATTAGCAACATTTCCACACATGACGATGGGTGATGTAACCGTATTTTCACGTACCCCGTCAATAGGCGGATTAGTTACTTGCGCAAAATTTTCTTTAAAATAGTCATATAAAAGCTGTGGTTGTTCGGACAACACGGCTAATGGGACGTCTACGCCCATAGAATCAATAGCATGTTTTCCGTCGCGGGCCATAGGCAAGATAATTTTGTCCATATCTTCTTGTGTATATCCGAATACTTTTTCCTGTTCCTTAATATCATAGGGGATTAAATTATCGTTGTCGGCCATGTCACGGTCTTCCATCAGTTTATCCAAATCGACGATATGATCCTTATACCATTCCCCATATGGATGTTCTGAAGCAATTTGATGTTTGATTTCATCATCGTCAATAATACGTTTTTGATGAGTATCAACCAGCAACATTTTTCCGGGTTCCAAGCGCCCTTTATAAAGAATATTGCGTTGATCAATATTGACAGTTCCTACTTCAGAACTTACAATGACCCGATCGTCCTTTGTTACATAATAACGAGTGGGGCGAAGACCATTTCGGTCGAGCATACCACCAATAACGACACCATCGCAAAAAGCGATAGCTGCGGGTCCATCCCATGGTTCCATCATAAAATTATGATAACGATAAAAATCTCGTTTTTCCTGACTCATAAGAGAATCTTTTTCCCAAGGTTCAGGAATCATCATCATCATAGCGTGTGGCAAAGAATGTCCGGTCATATACAGATATTCCAAGCAATTATCAAACATGGCAGAGTCACTGCCACTGTCATCAACAACAGGGAACACTTTTTCTAAGTCTGGAAAAAGCGGAGATTGTGATTTGCTTTCGCGGGCATTAAGCCAGTTGATATTACCTTGGATGGTGTTGATTTCACCATTATGAACAATATAACGATTCGGATGAGCCCGGGCCCAGCTGGGGAAGGTATTAGTACTAAAACGTGAATGGACAAGAGCCATGGCTGTAGTAAAGTCTAAATCAGATAAGTCCAGATAAAAATGACGCAATTGCAAGGAGGTAAGCATTCCTTTATATACAATAGTCCGGGAGGATAAACTGGCAATATAAAAATCAGTTCCCATTGACTGGCTTTCCGGAATAATCTCTTTTTCTGCTAATTTGCGGATAACGTATAATTTTCGTTCAAAATCCATTTGTGTTTGTATTTCTGGGCTTTTTTTGATAAATACTTGTAAAAAGCGAGGTCGAACATTTTTTGCAATATTTCCGATTAAGCTTTCGTCAATAGGAACTTCACGCCAGCCCAGAATAGATTGTCCTTCGGAACGAACAATTTTTTCGAATGCGGCAATTTGTTTTTTTCGGAAATTCTCATATCGATGTGCAAAAATCATTCCCACACCATATTCGCCTTCGGCGGGCAAGGAAAATCCTAGGACTTCGCATTCACGACAAAAAAATTGATGCGGAATCTGCACCAAAATACCAGCACCATCACCACTTTTTGCGTCGGCACCTTCGGCACCGCGGTGTTTTAGATTCTCTAAGATGGACAGTGCATCATCAATGATATCATATGTTTTTTCTCCTTTAATATTAACGACAAAACCGATGCCGCAGGCATCATGTTCATAGGAGGGATCATAAAGCCCTTGCGGGGCTGGTAAATCGCGCATTTTTTTATACATGGAATCCGTACCTCCTTTTGATGGTAAAAAAATAGCCGGACGCGGGGCAGCATTACGGCTGACGGTCGTCCGACCATGGTATTCCCCTTCTTTGGAAAAAATAATTTTATTATTTAAACGTAGTACTGATTATAAGCAATTATTGCTATAAATGCAAGCGTTTTTAGGGAAATAATATTGTATACATTCATTTTTTAATAAAACAACAAACAAAATAGATTATTTTTAGATTTTTATCATTAAAAGCTAAAAATGTAATTAAATACATGCATTTTAATCATGCCTATTTTGTCCTATCCATTCAGTAAATTGCTGACGGAATTTACCAGCACCGCCATTTGCGGGATGGCGCATTAAAGAAACATCAAAACCCGCTTGTTTAAGAGTAGTAAACGCTTTTTTACCGATAGTGCCAATGGTGATATTTGGCGGACACATATGCAGTAATTGATGTGTATACCTTAACCCGTCCATTAATTCTTCTTCCGTTGGCGTACGGTTTGTAAAAGACGAGTTTTTATGGGGGTGGAAAGGAAATATATTCCATAGAAGCACCTCTTCAGGAGACAGGTCATTATCAATAATAGAACCCCAGATATAAGTATCTGTCGGTTCATTCATTCCATCACGGTGCTGTGGAAGACTTGTCATAAGCGGGCAGTCGGGATGACTTGTACGGCGTCCTGTATGGCCTAATATCATTGTACTGGTGATTTGCTTATGCTTGTTTAAGAGCATTCGTTCACAAGTAAGAGCAATCCCTGTGAAACGGCAACCTTGATAACCGGCAGCTTCAGCAATAAAAAGATATTTAGCGCGATTTATGCGGCGCATTATATATTCTTCCAGTTGACAGCTGCGAATATGCGGGGCATCGGAGCTGATGTCACATGTATCATCATAAGAAGACCAAGGATTGAACACTTGATCATGTTTATATTTTTTCAGGTTTTCCATAAAGGTAGAAAGTAACATGATAACTCCTAGAGATTCATATATAAACGATAGTTTCCAAATTGACCGATAAAGCGTGTTTGGTCAAAGAAAATAGAATGTTCGTATTCTGTATAAAACTTTTCAGGGACTAAAATGGATATAGATTCTTTGTGTTGTAAAGATTGGAGCAGTGCATACGGATCTTCTTGTTTATATAAATGTTTTTTTGACCAGACATTACTGCGATGCAATGCGGCATTTTGATCTGTTCCCGGATTTTCAACAAAAGTGGTAGGAATACCGCTGTAATAAACAAAAGATGTTCGAAATTCTCCATAAAAAAATAATTTTCCTTTAATGTGATCAGTAGCTGCAAGCGCATTATCAGCAGAACGATAAGAATAAAAAGAAGTCAATCCCTGCTGCATGATAATACCATAAATAATGATAGTACTTATCGTGATCAAAGCCGGTATTGCCGGATAAGCCCGTTGCCATTGTGAAAATACTACCATAAGTATACTTAAAAGAATACTTATGTAAAGCCCCCACCAACTGCCCCAAGAAACGAAAAAAGAAGCTGTAAGCAGGAGAAGCCAGTAGAAAATGGCCGGACCTGTAAGAATAGTCCATAATTTGCGGGAATCTTTATTATATATATCCTGAATTTCCAGTGTACCCAATAAAATAAGCGGTATATTTGCAATATAAGAATATGTAGGATATTTAGTAGCCATACAGGAGTAAAAAAGGAGCGTTCCCAACGTCCATACGGTCATAAAAACATATTCATCAGAAAAACTTCGCCTTTTCCACAAAGCATATAGGCAGGGACCGGTCCACGGTAATAGACTCACAGGAATGAGAACCAGATAATAATACCATACATTCATTTGTGGATGTTCGGATACTGTGGCGCGAACGACATTATTAAGACCAAGGAAGCCATCAATAAAAGCTTGACCATGTAAGCTGTACATAATTCCATACCAAGGCAGAGCCAATATGAAAAATATAATAATTCCCCAGGGATTAAAAATTCTTTTGCCATATACAGCATTATGACGCAGTACTGCAAAAATAAGAAGGAATAGGCCAGGCAGAACAATACCTACGGGGCCTTTTGTGAGAACAGCACCCGCTGCCATGGCATACGCAGCAATCATGTAACGTGATCTTCCCTCGGTTAAGCCGATGTAAGAGAAAAACATGGTTCCGGCAGTAAAGAAAAACAGTATCTGATCTGTAATAATAGCGTGGCTGATAGCCCATACTTCCAGAGAGGTAGCAGTCATAGCAGCAGTTAATACCGTTAATACCCTATTCTGGGTACGGCGCATCACATACCAGGATGTAATAACAACAGAGGCCATTCCAAATATGGCCCCCGGAAGACGTGAAGCAAAATCGGTGAATCCACAAACGGTATAGGCTAAACTGAGCAGCCAATAGATGGCAATTGGTTTATCATACCAATAAATTCCATAAATTTGGGGAGAAATCCAGTTGCCCGACATAACCATTTCTTTGGCTGTTAATGCATAGTTTGATTCAACCGGATCGGTGACCGGCAAGGCGGAATTTCCTGAGAGAAAAAATGCCAGACTGATGACAGCCAGGCATATAAATAGATAACGTCTTTGCATGAAACCTCCTAAGGATGGTTAATTACAAGAATTTGTGTTGATGTTTCGGCAAGTACAGGATACTGTTGTAACGTCGGATATCGTAAGCATAGCTGTCTATAATAAGACTTAGTCATCAAATAGTATGTTTTGTCAGGATGAGCAAAATCTTCTGCTTTGGCATGATTCCATTCGGTTCCGTATATGTTGCTGTAAAAAGCCATTCCGGGACGGACGAATTTGTCTATATATATAGTAGAAAATCCATCGTATATTTCTACTGTCTTTTGTGCCATGGGACGTATTGTAATATATTCTTCCAAAGAGGGCAATACGATTCCGAAGGCGCTGATGACGAATAGCAGCATAGTAACTACGACAGCTCCTATCCCTGCCTGCCATTTTCTTTTATATAACAAGATAGCAGGAACGATAGTTAATACGGCAAAAAATGAAGAACCCCATAGTATAGCTGGTTTAAAAAATTCGGCATCCTGATGCAGTGGAAGTGCATTGCAGGATATAAATAAGATGCAGAAAAAAATCATAGTTCCTATCCATAGTTTGGGGAGATGATTTTCAATTCGGGTGCGGTATATATACCAACCGATAATATATGCTGTTGGTGGAAACATAGGAGCAATATAGGTAACAAGCTGGGTTTTAGAAATAGAGAAAAATATAAAAATAAAAGATGCCCAGATAAGGCAAAAAGATAAAATATCTTTGAATGGATCCTGTTTTTTTATACATCTGGCAACGGCTGGTATGATAGCACCGCTCCACGGCATCATGGCTATTAATAAAATCGGGAAAAAGAAAAAGTAATTATTTTGCCCGGGATGTTCCGGAGCAGTAAAACGTGCAATGTTGTGATAACCGATAAAAGTATCCAGAAAAGCTTCACCGTGAACATGGTACATCAGTATGTACCATGGTAATCCAATCAAAAACGCGATACAAATTCCCTGTGGAATTTTCATGGTTTTCAAGAGAGACCAATGGCGGCAAAAGATAATATAGCAGAGCATGATTAAAGCTGGAAATCCATAACCGATAGGTCCCTTTGCCAATAAAGCGAATCCACAGAAGGCATAAGCCAAATAATATTTTTCTTGATAAAAAGATAGCATAGCAACGGTCAAGGTAAAAAGCAGTGTCATATCCGTAATGGAAGCTTTGCCAATATAAATAAATCCTAGACTGGTTAAAAGTACCAGAGAAGAAGTAAACGCGATTTGTTTATTAAAAATATTTTTCCCTTGAATATACACATAACCTACGGTAATCATTCCTACAAGTGCACTTGGCAGCCGAGATGTATAATCGGAAATTCCCAATATACTATAGGATATCATTTCCAACCAATAAAAAAGAGGTGGTTTATCATACCAAAAATTTCCGAAAATACGAGGAGAAAGCCAATCACCAGCAAGCAACATTTCTTTTGCAGTCTCACCGTATACGGGCTCATCAGGATCAATTAAAGGCGACATTCCTAGGAAAGAGAGCAGTAATAGTGCTGACAAAAAAAATAAAAAAAGACCATATTTGTTTTCTTTAATCCAAGATTTCATTAGGACTGCCTCCGATGCCGATAATGCTTCCAAAGTAATCCTATGG
This sequence comes from Megasphaera sp., assembly GCA_022649055.1. Lineage (GTDB taxonomy): Bacteria > Bacillota > Negativicutes > Veillonellales > Megasphaeraceae > Megasphaera_A > Megasphaera_A sueciensis. The sequence continues at coordinate 15,270 of JALCNL010000029.1, read as the reverse complement.
CAATCAACGCGCATATAATGACCATTGCGATAAGCAGTTCGTGATTATATTGAATTAAATCACGCCAATGGCTACCCAAAACGGAACCGGCCCAAACAAGCAGGAAAGTCCAAGGAATGGTTCCGATAACGGTATATACTACAAATTTTATAAAAGGATACCGGGCGACTCCGGCGGGAAATGAAATGAATGTTCGTACTCCCGGAAGACATCGGCAAATCAATACTGCTATTCCGCCATAAGTATTGAACATTTTTTCCGCCATAATAAATTTATGTTCATTAAAAAATATATATTTGCCGTATTTTAAAAGGAGCGGACGGCCGCCGTATGCACCGAGCCAATAACTTAAAACAGAACCGGTGATACCAGCGAGACAGGCAATAAAAAAGGTAGTCCAGAACTCAAAAATATTTTGTGAAATAAGAAAACCTGCGAAACCAAGTACTACTTCACTGGGAATGGGAATATTCGCATTTTCGGCAACCATGCAAAGAAACATAGCAATATAGCCATACGATTCCATCATTTCCAATAATACATCCATTCGATTCACTCCTGTTCAAAAAATAATTCATACTGAACAAATTTAACAAATACTATCATAGCACATTTAAGACATTAGATAAAATAAAATAACTATGTGCGTTATACGTATATAGCAAGCGATGATCACTGAAAATAATGCTTTGTGTTAAAACAGCGAAGATGTATCAATACATATTTTGCCAACATATACGCATATACTAAGACTAGGCTGCAAAGAAAAATAAATTTCAGATAGTTGGGAAGTGTAAGCGGACGGATAAACCACGCCATATTTTGCAGCAATGTTTGGCTGAGAAAATAGACGGGATAAGAGAGAGAAGCGGCAGTAAGAGTAAGTTTATTATTCTGATTGCCCCAGGAAGCAAAAACGGCGATACATGCCAGCAGACCTGTCATTGATAAAATCGCTTCAATCGCAGGAAGAGTCTGAAAGAATAAAAATGGTAAAAATACCGCTGTTCTGGGATAAAAACATAAAACATAAAACAGTGTAGCTATTGAAAAGGGAATTAGCCAATGCAAAGATGGGATATATCCTTGTACTGTAAACCAGCGGTGTTTGAAGGCATATATTCCTAATAAAAAATATAATCCGCAATCGGCTAAATGGATAGGCTGGAAGTTTAGTATGTAGGCTATGTGAATCCAGTGATTTCCAAAAAAATAATGTGAAGTGTAGGCGGCGGCGATGTCAATGGAAATAATCAGTATCACGATAGCCGGAGATAGAGCGGCAGCGGTATTTCGTTGAAGAATGTGCGGACGAAGCTTTTTGGCGGCCATAAGAAGTATGAAAAATAACAGCAGAAGACTTAGAAACCAAAAGGGACCTTGCTGAAAATATTCCTGCCAAAAGTGTACGGTATAAAAGGTGATAAAATTCATATTCGGAGTAGTCTGCAGTGCCGCCAGGTAGGCTAGTTCAGGAGCTAGAAAAAGACAGCCAAAAAGCCAAGGCAAGCCGATACGGTGCCACTTTTCTTTGAAAAATGGTTTAAAAAGCCGGATACGTAACGAAGAGGCACCAAAATAACCACTGATAAAAAATAAGACGGGAAGAATAAGGGATTCTGCCCAAAGTGCAAACATATCAAAACCTATGCTGCGTTCACTTTCTACAACATACACCTGGTTTGGTAAAAAAATCATAAAACCAGATGCTGCATTATACAATAAAGCCAATATAATCATAACGGAACGTAAATTATCTAAATAAAAAATTCGTTTTCCCATAGGTACAGTTCCTTTCTGTAATTTATTAATTTAGTTATAACATAAAATCGTTTAAATGTCTTATAGGAAAATCAATTGATATAAAAAGTATAAAATATAAACTTTACAACTCTATAAGCAATTCTTAAAAAAAGTAAAACGTTGCTGATTTTACGTAGGTTGCAGTTATTATACTGCTGGGCTATAATACAAATTATGAGATGCAGGATAAGGCTGTAAAAAGTTAGAAAGGGGGGAGACGGTGATGGTAACGACTATAGCAAGTATTGTTCGATTATGCATAGCCGTAATCCTGGGAGGCATCATTGGATATGAACGGCAGGCACAGAGTAAGTCTGCTGGATTGCGTACACATATTCTTGTTTGCCTGGGGTCTTGCTTGTGTATGATTATTTCTATTAATATTGCTATGGATATGTATTTTCAATATGGTATTACCAATTCAGATCCTGAACGTATTGCAGCACAGGTTATTACCGGTATTGGATTTTTAGGGGCCGGGACTATATTAGCGAATCAAAAGGAATGTAATGTCAAAGGACTGACGACAGCGGCAAGTATTTGGGCTGTTGCCGCTGTTGGTCTTGTTGTTGGAGCCGGGTATATTGTAACGGCTATGGCTGCGACTTTTTTGGTATTTATTGTATTAACTATTTTTGTCCGTGTTGATGATTTGGTGCGTCGCCGCAGGGAACGACAATATACATTTCATATTATTATGCGGAATACGGTGGGGCAGTCTCGGCGACTTGCTGATTTTTTTAAGAAAGAAGATATTCAAGTTAAGTCTTTTCAATCTATTGCGGCGGAAGAACAGCCTCGTGCAGAACTTATAGTAAGTGTATCGACCTTTCGCGATGTACATGAAAATAAAATTATTTTAGATTTATTGGCATTGAAAGGAATAGAAGAAGTTTATACAAAACCCAGCGGCGGCAAAGAAAAAGATATGTAAAATATAGAAATATCCTCCCAACATGTGGGAGGATATTTCTATAATAGATGATATAAATAGGGTTTGAGAGTGTAACGGGTTAATAGGATGTGAAATAATATATGATATTGATCATTGTAGTACACATGTATTTTAATGCGGCACTGTCCCATTGAAAATTTGATGAATGATGAAGTTCAACTGTCCCGCTGTTTACACCGACATAATAAAACGCACTGGGAACCGCAGCGCTGAAATAGGCAAAGTCTTCTGAGCCGGAACTTCTGTCCTGCGGAACTACTTGTATAAACGGAGTACATTTATCCTTTAAAATAGCAGCGACTTTGGTTGTTGTACGGGCATCGTTTACGCATACTGGCGCAAATGGTACAATTTGCAGTTCATAAGTGCCGCCGTAACAGGTTGTGACAGCATTCAGAATATATTTCATCTTTTCTAAAATAAGAGCTCGTTTGGACTCATTATAGGTGCGCAGTGTTCCTTTAAGTTCAGCAGTATCGGGGATAACATTGGGATTAAAACCGGATTGGAATTGTCCAAAGGAAAGTACGATACCATCACCGTCCTGCCGGCAATTATATACATAAGACTGTATTTGCTGGAGACTATCGGTGCCCATTTGAATAGGACTGATGCAATGAGATGGCTGGGAACCGTGGCCCCCTTTTCCGTGCAGTATAATTGTGAAATCATCGCAGGAGGCAGTAATGCCGCCGCTGCGGATACTTACTTTTCCTTGAGAAAGTCCACCGGCTACGTGGAGACCTATCGCATAATCCACGGCTGGTTTGTTTAATATACCGGCATCTATCATGCGAGCGGCTCCGCCGCATCCTTCTTCAGACGGCTGGAAAGCCAAACGGATTGTCCCGCGCAGGCAATCCCGATGTTGTGTAAGAATCTTAGCGACACCGAGAAGATTGGCTGCGTGGCCATCGTGACCACAGGCATGCATGACTCCTTTTTTTAAAGAAGCATAGGCAATGTCAGCCTTCTCCGTAAGAGGCAGAGCGTCGATATCGGCGCGTAAAAGAATAACCGGACCGGGGAGTTTTCCTCGGATAAGACCGGTAACTCCTGTGCCGGCTATAATTTTTGCATCTTCTATTCCCATGAGCGATAACTCTTGGAAAATCATTTTACTCGTAGTATATTCCTGATCACTCAATTCCGGGTTAGCATGGAAATATTCACGCATTTCCATCATATATGGCAGAACCTTGCGTACAGCTTCTTCAATATGGAATGTTGGTTTAAAACTATCCATGGATGTACCTCCTTAGTAAATCGCTGTTTTTATATAATTCTATATTGTTTTATGAATATCCTGCTGAAAATAATAAATAAGCAGTTTGTGCTTTTTATTATTGTGGAATAAAGAATCAACGATTAATGGAGTTTGTTTTTCTTAGCAGTGGCAGACGGAATTTATGATTTTCAAAGAATAAAAAGATAATAGGAATAATGAGCAGTGTAAATACCGTCGACGTTAAAAGCCCTCCGATGACAACCACGGCCATACTGGAGCGGGTTTCGGAACCTGCGGTCATGGAAAGCGCAGTTGGCAGCATACCGACGACCATTGTCAGTGTTGTCATGAAAATAGGTCGCAGCCGAACCCGTCCTGCCTCAATGATTGCCTGTCTTGCCGGCATGCCCCGTTCCATTAAGGTTAAGGTATAATCTAGCAGCAGTGTACCGTTTTTGGCAACCAGACCATCCATAACAAGTATGCCAATAAGAGAATAGAGATTCAAGGAGTTATTTGTCAAAAATAATAAAAACAGAGAACCGATGAGACCCAGTGGTAAGGAAAACATACGGATAAAAGGCGTTTTTACTGATTCATACAAGATAGCTAAAATCATATAAATCAAAATCAAAGACAAACCTAAAGCCATTGTTAAATCCTGAAACGTATCATGCATTTGATCGGCTTGACCGGTAAAACGATAAGAAACACCGGTCATATCTATAGAAGATAGGTGGACTTGTATATCTTTCATGGCTTCGCTCATCGGTCTATCTATCAGGCTGCCGCCTAAAGTAATGCTGCGTTCCTTGTCGGTCCGGTGGATTGTAACAGGACCTGTTTCTGCTTTGACATTGGCTACATCTGAGATGTAGATGATATGGCCAGCGGCGTTAAGCGGAATTTTTTCCAAGTCAGAAATGCGGAACCCGTCAGAGCCTTTTAAACGAACATAGATATCTGTATCATTATTGTCGTTTTTAATATCGTTGGCTAGTACACCAGCTTTTTTACCACTGATGGCATTGGAAAACGTATTTGTAAGGTCGTTGATAGAGGTACCATAATGTTTTAGCTTTTCCCGGTCAACGACAAGTCGGTATTCCGGCATACCTTCTTCATAGCTGCTGCTTACGTCGCGCACCCCGGAAATGTTATTTTTCATCATATCCATGACTGCATAGGAGGTATTGGTAAGCTGTTCATCATTTTTACCCCGCAACTCTAAGCGGAGATTTCCGCTGCCGCCGCCGAATCCTCCGGATACACCGGAGACAGAAGCTTGGTTTTCTTGAACCCGTACGTCTCCATCTAAAATATGTTTAGCAGCAAATTGTCGTATAGTATTTGTGATTTGCCAAATGGTACGGGAACGGTCTTGACGATTTTGAAGTGTAACTTGAATGCTGGATTCGTTTAAATTTTTTCCTCCGACCATAGAGGTATAGTATGTAACCTCGGGGATGGAAGATAAATATTTTTCCAATTCTTGTGTAACTTTATCGGTACGGTCTAAATTTGCATTTGTGGGCAGCTGAACAGAAATGCGAAAACCGGATTCATCTGTTTGAGGCATAAATTCTGAGCCGACTAATCCGGCAGGAATTAGTGCAACGGCTCCAAAAAAACATATTAATACAGGAATAAAAAGTTTTTTGCTGTTATCTAACGTCCATACCAGTAGGTGAGTATAATTATCGCGGGCCCATTTTTCTAGCGCATCCATTTTATGCCATATAGGCTTATCTGGTATTTTCAAACCTAAGCGGAAAAGACGCGAAGCCAGCATAGGCGTCAATGTAAAGGAAACAAATAAAGAAAATAACGTAGCAAAAACAATGGTCAAGCCAAACTGTTTAAAATACTGACCAACCATACCTGTCATAAAAGCAATCGGCATAAAAACGACAACATCACACAGGGTAATCGCAATTGCGGCCATACCGATTTCCATTCGGCCGTTGAGGGCGGCTTCTTTAGGTTTTTCTCCCTTCATGAGATGGCGGTGAATGTTTTCCAAAACGACGATAGAATCGTCTACTAATATACCGATACACAAGGCCATACCCATAAGAGACATCATGTTGAAAGTAAAATTTGCGATATACATGACGAAAAAAGTAGAAATAAGTGAAGTTGGAATGGCTATCATAACTGCAGCTGTTGAACGCCATCCGCGCAAGAAGAAAAATAATACGAGACCAGTAGTAATCAGACCTTCTATAAGAGTGTGGAGCGTATTATTTAAAGAATTGCGGACATAAGAAGCTGATTCGTTGGTAACCGTAAATGTATAATCCGGGTTATCCTGTCGCAGCGTCTCAATTTTTTTATTGACATTATCAACGGTAGAAACAACATTTGCGTCACTGTTTTTATAAACTACCATGACGACCGCGTCATCGCCGTTGACCCGGGCATAACGGGTTACCCGCTGGTCCTGCCGTCTGATGGATGCTACCGAACTCAGTGGAATTTTAGTCCCCTTGACGTTCGGAATTTGAATATGAGAAAGTTCCGATTCATCCATAAATTGTGCTTTTACACGAACATCAGTTGTTGTATCATTGGAATAAATTGAACCGGCTGGCATAAGAACATTTTCATTTTGCAGGGCATTGACGACTTCTGTCAACGTCATATCATAATGGACCAATTTATCTTTATCAATCTCAACGGCAATTTCTTTATCACGGCCGCCATTCAATTCGATTTCTGAGACGCCGTCAGCTTGCTGCAGGACATCTTGAAAATCATTTTCAGCTTTTGTATATATATCATCTAAAGAATGGTTGGACTGTACGGCAATAAACATGATAGGAGTGGCATTTATATCACGCTTTATGACAACGGGGTCGTCGATGTCGTCTGGAAGTTTACTGCGTATGGAATTAACTTTTTTTGTGGCATCAATAGCGGCATAGTCAGCATTTGCTGAAAAATCTAATTCTAACGTGATCCGAGCTTGACCATAAGATGCCACGGAAGTTATATGTTTCAAGTTAGATACAGAAGATAAGGCATCTTCAATCGGTTTTACAACTTGTTGTTCAATGGATTCGGCATTAGCGCCAGGATAATTGACAGATACCGTTACATAAGGCGTATTCAAAGCTGGCAGGAGTTCGACACCAATGCGGTAAAAACTGAAAAGCCCAAGTACGACAAAAAAAGCGACAACCATACAAATGCCTATTGGGCGATTGATAGAAAATTTAGTTAAATTCATATCCTATCACCCGATTTCCTTTTCTATAGTCACGTTTGTGCCGTCTTTTAAGCGAGCTGTATTGGAAGTCGCAATGAGATCGCCGTCGGATAATCCTTCCAGAATTTCTACATATTCATCATTTCGCAAACCGGTTTTCACTTGACGTATTTCAATTTTATTATTAGTAGTAATGATATACAGTTTGCTGATGCCATTAATTTCCAATAAGGCGTCTTTAGGTACGTACAGCGTGTTCCTGCGTTGTAAAACCTTTACTGAAGATTGGGCAAACATGCCTCCGCGCAAAGAATTATCTGGATTATCCAATGTAATGCGTATAATATACGTTTTTGTTGATGTATCCATTGTCGGACTGACATAGGTGATTGTTCCGGTATACGTGTTTGCCAGCGATTCAATAGAGACAGATACAGGAATCCCGGGTTTTATTGAAGCTACATCAGCTTCCGATAAGGGACAGTCAATATAAATGCCGCTGTTATCTGTAATAGATAAAACCTTCGTGTTAGCAGAGGCCATGCTGCCGACTTCGGCATTACGGTAACTGATAATTCCGGCACGAGGTGCACGTATAATTAAGTCATCACGTTGTTTCTTCATGCTATCGATGACATACGCCGCTTTCGCTTGTGCTGCCTGTTTGCTGACAATTGCAGCCGGCGTATCGCCGACATTTTGGGTTTGTAAGTTATCTAACGTTGATTTTGCAGCAATAAGAGCTTGATACACCGTGTCCAGATCTTTTTGGGAAATAGCCCCTTCACTCTTTAATACAATATAGCGGTTATAATTCATTTGAGCAACTTCATAATCTACCTGTGCTTTCTGCAGTTCTGAAGAAAATTGTGATTCAGCTGTTCTGGTATCGGCGGCAGCTTGTTGGTAAGCAGCTTGGTCTTGATCAATCGTTAATTCTGAATCCATTGTATCCTGAACCAAAAGGACCTGCCCGGCGTCGACGCTGTCACCGAGGTTTACATTTACTTCGACAATTTTGCCGGCGTATTTTGGAGATAAATCAATTTGGGCAATAGGTACGGTTTCTCCAGAGAATAAAATTTTTTTTAACATATCTTTTTTCGAAACACGATATGCTTGTACGGAGGCTTCCATGAGGTCACCTTTTACTTTAGTTGCAGTATTATAATGACTGTACATATAGATTGCAGTAAAAGCAAGCAGTAAGGTAATACCAAAAGCAATTAATTTATTACGTTTACTTTTTAATACTTGGTGTGGTAATTGAAATGACGACATGAAGAATCCCCCTAATAATGAAATACTATCTATTATACAGATAGTATACCTTATATGGATTATAAATTCTTCATAATTTGTAAATATTTGTAATTTTTTTAAAATGTTAATTTTTTAAATATAAAAATAATTTAATATTTAAGATGCTTAGAAGTTTTATTTAAATATAACATGCGGTTATATTTGTGGATACAAGTTATATTTAATATAATAATGCACCTGCAACAATGCCAAGCCAGCAAAATAAAAAAGCACCGACAACATTCAAACCACCGTATAGGAATCCCAAAGCCATTTCATTGGCACGAATAAAAGTGAGAAGTTCCATATTAAACGTGGAAAATGTGGTAAAACCACCAAGAATACCGGTAACGACAAAAAGCTTTACAGCAGCAGGCAAATTCATGTGAGAATTAAAATACATCATAAGAAAACCAATAAGAAATGAGCCGACAACATTAACAAATACAGTACCGTAAGGAAATAAAATACCTCCATGCTGATTTGCCAGAAGCGTGACTCCGTAACGTAATGCTGATCCGATTCCGCCGCCGATGGCAACAGCCAATAATTTTTCCATAATTCAGATTCCCCCTAGAAAATTAAGTATAAAAAAATGCTGATACTCCTACTGTAATAGTAGAAGTCATCAGCCAAATGGCAGTTTCGACAGAGTGCCGCGGGAGACATTCATTCCCGTTTCATATAAATAACAACAATCTTAATTTTAGCGGCAAGAAGCACTATTGTCAACACGATTTTTATGAATGTGTGTTATAATAAAATAAATTTTGTTTGATAGGATGGGGTAATTAATTATGCAGATACAAGGACCGCTTATTTCAACAATCCAGGCATTGAATCATTGGCCTCGTTTTCGTCTGCGGTTGTTTTTTGAAGGAATTGTTGTCGGAACCATTTCCGGCAGTATCATTAGCTTTTTTCGTTGGGTATTAGAGTATACAACTCATTGGAGAGAAACGATTTATGATATGCTGCCGAATGCGGGAATAATAGCTAACTTAATATGGTTTCTTGTTTTATTGCTGGCAGCATTTCTATTGTATAGTATCAGCCAGTACGAACCCATGGCGTCGGGAAGCGGCATACCTCAAGTAAAAGGAGTTATTTTAGGACGGATTCGCATGCGGTGGCTGCGGATTCTCTGGGTAAAGCTTATTGGGGGAATTGTGGGAATCGGGTTAGGGTTATCCTTAGGACGAGAAGGACCTTCTATTCAAATTGGAGCAGTTACGGCGCAGGGGTTAAGCCGCTTGCTGGGACGTCTGCGAATGGAGGAACGTTATCTTATTACTGCCGGAGCCAGTGCCGGTTTGGCGGCAGCCTTTAATGCCCCGTTAGCGGGAGTTATGTTTGCTTTGGAGGAATTGCATCGGAATTTTTCCGGAGTAGTATTGGTACCGGCTATGATGGCTGCTCTTATGGCGACTATTATATCCCGTATTGTTTTTGGCCCGGTATCAATTTTTCATTTTGGAAATTTGCCGTTGTTTCCCATGAATTATATATGGTTGATTGTTGTACTATCCATTATCAATGGTGTGGCAGGAAATATATTTAACAAAGGGTTGCTGGGCGTACGTTCTTTTTATGAGCTTCCTGTATTTTTTCATCCGTATACTAAGATTGCTTTTGCCCTTGTTACGGGCGGAGTGTTGGGGTACTGCCTGCCTCAGGTATTGGGCGGCGGAAATGAATTGATCAATCATTTATCAGAAATGCCCTTGTCCATATCCTTATTTGGTCTATTGCTTGTGGGAAAATTGTTGTTTACATTAATTAGTTATGGATGCGGTGTTCCGGGCGGATTTTTTTTACCTATGTTAGTTATCGGAGCACTTACAGGAGGTGTTTTAGGCATCGTTTTTATAGAACTAAATCTTATTCCAGCGATGTATTTATCGGATATTATCGTTATCTCCATGGCTGCTTTTTTTGCGGCATCTGTGCATGCACCTGTTACCGGAACTATTCTTATTATGGAAATGACTAGTTCCTATGACCACTTATTGGTACTATGTATTGCTTCTATGGTAGCGTTAGTGTCAGCAAGACTTTGTAAAGGCGAACCTATTTATGATTCTCTACTGTATCGGCTACCGGAATTTAAAAAAACTAATATTCCTGATAATGAACGGCGTAATATTATAGAATTGACGGTCGAAAGCGGCAGTGCTGTCGATGGTAAGAGTGTTGGCAGTATTTCATGGCCTATGCACACCGTATTAGTAGATATTAAGCGTGGTGATAAGCAGATATTGCCGGATCAGGCAGTGCGGTTGCGAGCGGGAGATTATATTTATCTGCTAACGGATCATATAGGTGCGGCAGAAAACGTTAGAAATATGGTGATACAACAAATGTATAATAATTATAAAAATTAGTACCAGGTACTAAAATCAACTTATAAAACTTAGATACAGACTGCATAACAATAAAAACAGAGCGCAAGAACATGGAATAAAAATTGATAAAATGATGAATAAAAATACACTTTTTTGACTTATTGCTGAAATTTTGTTAAAATGTAATTGCTTGTTGTTAGAGCGTCATTTTTCAAAGAGGTGGTAATTTGAAGAAACGTATGATAACGATATTGATGATGTTGTTTATTTTGTCGATATCCTCTGTCTCATTTGCGAAACTTGAACAAGGAATGAATAGCCCGGAGGTTCAATATATGCAATATATGTTGATGGATACAGGGTACTTAAGTGATGGTGCGGATGGAGTATTTGGCAGTGGTACACTAGCAGCTGTTCAGCAATTCCAGTCCGATCATGGCTTAACCGCGGATGGTATTGTTGGCAATCAAACGTTGGCTGCATTGGTACAAGCTGATACTTCGGCGACATCTGTTGTTTTTCGTGGCGGTGATTCTGGTGATGCCGTTCGAGATATTCAGGCACGTTTATCCAATAATGGGTATAGTGTAGGTGCTGTTGATGGTATCTATGGCGAGGGTACGGCAAATGCTGTTAGTGCTTTTCAGTCCAGTTTGGGACTATCTGCAACGGGGGTTCTCGATGTTCGGACAGAACGTGCTTTGTATGCTTTAGGGAATAGTACTCCGTTGTCTTCTAATACTAGTGCGGGCGGACAGGAAATTGTCATGCAGGCAACAGCCTATTCGGCACATGATCCTGGGAATAGCGGGTATACCGCAGGCGGACATGCATTGATTCATGGGCTTGTCTCTGTGGACCCCAGCGTTATTCCTTTAGGTACAAAATTATATATTGAAGGATATGGCTATGCGGTAGCAGATGATACGGGCGGTGATATTACTGGTACGCGCATTGATTTGGGCATGAATTCTAATTCAGAAGCAATGAATTTTGGCAGAAGAGATGTGGTAGTTCACATCTTGGGATAAGAGCACATATAAAAGGAGAGGCTGCAGCCTCTCCTTTTATATGTGCTAAGGTGAAAATTGTATCAGTAACAACGAATAGTATTGTATATATGAACAGGTTGTAAGTGGTTAACATCATAAGATAGTTGAGGTATTTCTGCAGTAAGCTTAAAAAAAGTATATATTTTAAGGCGGTTTTGTGGTATCCTGATAAGGAAATTGTTGTAGTTTTGATTTCTGGGGAGGATTTGGAATGAAAGAAACCATTGCACTTATATTGGCGGCCGGAAAAGGAACACGAATGAAATCCAAGTTGCCAAAAGTTTTGCACAAGGTAGGCGGACTGCCTATGGTAGAACAGGTGCGCCGTACAGTACAGAGCGCGGGGACAATAAGGCAAATTGTCGTCGTTGGTTTTGGCGGCGAGGCTGTACAGGAGTATTTAGGAGATACAGCAGAAACTGTTATGCAGAAAGAACAATTGGGAACAGGACATGCGGTTCTTCAGGCAGAAGCACTATTGAAAGAGGAACAGGGAACACTGCTGGTTACTTGTGGTGATACTCCGTTGGTTACGTCGGAAACATTTACAGCTCTCATGGCTTGCCACGAACAAACACATGCGGCGGCTACGATGCTTACCGCAATTATGCCGGACCCTACGGGGTATGGCAGAGTTATTCGCAATCAGAGCGGGCAGGTTGTGAAAATAATAGAACAAAAAGATGGATCACCTGCAGAATTGGCGGTATCGGAAGTTAATGCCGGCATTTATTGTTTTGATATGCCGTTGCTGTGGGATATGCTGCATCGTGTAACCAATAAAAATGCTCAGGGAGAGTATTACTTGACTGATATTATCGGAATGCTTGTTGCTGAAGGTAAGACCGTTAGTGCGTTTGCTTCGTCGAATTATAAGGAAACATTGGGAGTTAACTCTCGGATGCAGTTGGCGGAGGCTGAGAGTGTTATGCGGCAGCGAAAACTGGAACAAATTATGACCGATGGGGTTACCGTTATTGATCCGGGGAATACGTACGTTGACGTGTCTGTTGTTGTTGGCCGTGATACCATACTCTATCCGGGAACTATATTGGAAGGAGATACGGTTATCGGTGAAGGTTGTCAGATAGGTCCATATGTTCGTTTGACTAATGTGCAGATGGGAAATGAGGATCATCTGCAGTTTACCTATGCCCATGATTGTCAGATTAAGAACGGCTGTGAAGTGGGACCTTTTGTTCATTTTCGCCCTAATACTGTTATTGGCAATCAGGTAAAAGTTGGCAACTATATGGAGGTTAAAAATTCCGTTATAGGAGATGGAACAAAACTGCCGCACTTGAGTTATATAGGAGATAGTGATGTAGGCAGTGGTGTTAACATTGGTTGTGGCACGATAACTGTAAATTATGATGGCAAAGTTAAACATCGTACAACAATTTCCGATCATGCATTTGTGGGATGCAATAGTAATCTTATAGCACCGGTCCGTATTGGAGAATACGCTTATGTAGGAGCTGGATCTACCATTACGAAAGATGTTCCTGCCGGATCGTTAGCGGTAGGGCGGGCTAGACAGCGCAATATAGAACAATGGGTAAAGGACGATACATATAAAAAATAGAAATACTATTATGTACGTATAAAACAATAAATGATAGAATACATATAGAAGACAACTAATTTGAGGAGGATCTATCATGTCATATGAAGATGGGAAAAAGCTGAAAATTTTTACAGGAAATGCCAATCCGGCATTGGCCAAGGAAATCGCCGATTATTTGGGTTTAGAATTAGGAAAAGCGTTTGTTGGTAAATTCAATAATGGTGAAATTCAGGTCATGATCGATGAAAGCGTTCGCGGTAAGGATGTATTTATTGTCCAACCGACGAGCGAACCTGTAAATGATAATATTATGGAATTGCTGATTATGGTGGATGCGTTAAAGCGCGCCTCAGCAAGACATATTACGGCGGTTGTTCCCTATTATGGTTATGCACGTCAGGATCGCAAGACTCGTGGTCGTGAACCTATAACATCCAAGCTGGTAGCAGATTTGATGAGCACCGCTGGGGTAACTCGTATGGTTACGATGGATCTTCATGCCGGTCAGATTCAAGGATTTTTCAATGTTCCTGTTGATCATTTGGCTTCGGCATCTATTATTGCAAAATATATTAATCAGAAAAAATCAGAAAGTGATATGGGCGATATTGTTGTTGTATCTCCCGATCTTGGCGGTGTGACACGTGCCAGAGACTTAGCAGACCGTGTAGGGGCTCCGATTGCTATTATAGAAAAGCGCCGTCCTCGTCCGGGGGTAGCAGAAGTGATGAATATTATTGGTAGTGTAGAAGGTAAGACCTGCATTATTGTTGATGATATTGTTGATACAGCAGGCTCCTTATGTGAAGGGGCCAATGCATTGAAGCGCATGGGCGCAAATAAAGTATATGCTTGTTGTGCTCATGCTGTATTAACAGATCCGGCTATTGAACGTATTAGTAAATCTCCTATTACGGAATTGATCATTACCAATACGATTCCTTTGGCAGAAGAAAAAAATATTGACAAAATTACGGTTCTTTCAGTTGCACCTCTTCTTGGAGAAGCCATTATGCGTATTTTTCATGATGTTTCTGTGAGTCGCCTTTTTGATAAATAGTATAGGCGGTATAGCATTGAATATGATAGTAGGTCTGGGAAATCCCGGACATGAATACGAAAAATCAAAACATAATACGGGTTTTCGCGTTGTAGATGAATTAGCTGCTCAATGGCATGTCACTGTATGGCAAAGCAAAATGAATGCAGCGGTTGCATCGGTTCCGATGGATGGAAGAAAAATACTGCTTGTTAAACCGCAGACGTATATGAATAATAGCGGAGATGCGGTGGGAGCTCTTATGCGCTGGTATAAATTGGCGGAAACAGATGTCTATGTTATTTATGATGATATGGATTTACCTGTGGGAAAATTACGTATTCGTACCACTGGCAGTGATGGCGGGCATAATGGAATTAAGAGCCTTTTTGCCAATGGCGTGCGGGATTTTATTCGTTTCCGAGTAGGTATTGGCAGACCGCTCCCGCATCATGATGTGATTGATCACGTTTTGACTCCGTTTCCTATAGAACTGCAAGAGCCGTATCAAAAGGGAATAAAAGCGGCGGCTGCGGCTGTAGAAGGATGTTTAGAGCTAGGAATAAGTAAAGGCATGAATCGCTTTAATTCGAAAAAAAAATAAATTTGTTTTTTGCAAAGTTGCAAAAAAATAGTTACAGAGAGAGCGCGCCAAATTCTGTGTAAACTCCATATAGTGGTGCAAAATAATAAGAACGTACGAGTCAGCGGTTATATCGTTGGCTCGTTTTCAATATAACAACAAGGGCATGCCCCTGTCAATCAATT
>JALCNL010000028.1 GCA_022649055.1 Megasphaera sp. | reverse complement strand
GTGAAGGCGGCCGTACAGTGGGCGCCGGTGTTGTATCTGAAATTGAAGATAAATAAGCAGCTGCTGTAACGGCAGAACTGCAAAAAACCAGTCGTAATCACGGCTGGTTTTTTGATATCGATTTACAATGTACAGCGGTACTATTATCCAAACATATAAAATATTTTTATGCAATCTTGCATTACTACGAAATTTTTATTTTATGGATATTGTAGTAAATATAAAATGAGCAATACTTTATACAAACTAGTATTTTAAAAATAAAATATATAATATACAGCATACAGATAAAATGAGATAAAACATAAAATTGACCTTGCTTAATGAGAACATTTGTAGTAAACTATTAAGGTACGTGACAGAGAGGGATAACTGTGTCTATTTTTATCTGCACGATATAAACTATGATATAGGATGTTGCTCGCATGAGCGGGGAAACTTCTATGGAGCAGTCTGTTCAAAGAAATGGACGTTAGGAGGAATTAAGTAATGGCAAAACAGGAACGAATCAGGATTCGCCTTAAGGCTTATGATCATAAAACTTTAGATCAGAGCGCGGCGAAGATCGTCGATACGGCGAAACGGACAGGTGCAATGGTATCTGGCCCTATTCCGCTGCCGACGGAAAAAAACATTTTCACGATTCTCCGTTCACCTCATGTGAACAAGGATTCTCGTGAACAATTCGAATTGCGTACGCACAAACGATTGATTGATATACTGGAAGCATCCAGTAAAACAGTTGATGCGTTGATGAGATTGGATCTTCCAGCCGGCGTAGACATCGAAATCAAATTATAGGAGGAGGTGCGATTATGTCTAAAGCTATTTTGGGTAAGAAGTTGGGAATGACGCAAATCTTTACAGAAGAAGGCGCAGTTGTTCCAGTAACGGTAGTCGAAGCTTCCCCGAATGTTGTTGTTCGTGTAAAGACCGTTGATACGGACGGATATAACTCCATTCAGTTGGGCTACGGCGAAGTAAAAGAAAAACATTTGACCAAACCGGTCAAAGGGCAGTTTGATAAGGCGGGAGTTGCTCCTGTCAAATATTTGCGTGAAGTACGTTTGACGGAAACACCGGAATATACAGTAGGCCAAACTCTGGCAGCTGATATTTTCGCAAGCGGCGATATCGTCGACGTAATTGGCACCAGCAAAGGCAAAGGGTTTGCTGGTACTATCAAACGGCACGGTTTTCACCGCGGACCTATGGCTCACGGTTCCAAATCTCATCGTGAACCTGGTTCCCTCGGCGCTATGTCTAGTGGCGGTTGCGGTAGAGTCCTTAAAGGTAAGAAACTTCCTGGACAAATGGGTGGAAATCAAGCAACTGTTCTTCATCTCTCTGTCGTAAAGGTCGATATGGATAAGAACCTGCTATTGATCAAAGGCGGTATTCCTGGTGCAAAGGGTAGCCTGATCATGATTCGTGAAACGGTAAAACCGCTCTAATATTTGTCTAACAGGAAGGAGGATAATTAATAATGCCAAAAGTAAGCACATATGATATAACCGGTGTACAAACCGGTGCAATGGAATTAAACGATAGCGTTTTTGGCGTTGACGTAAATGAAGCTGTTATGCGACAAGCTGTTTTGCGTCAGTTGGCTAATGAACGATTAGGTACACATTCTACAAAGACCAGAGGTCTGGTTCACGGCGGCGGTAGAAAGCCTTGGAAACAAAAAGGAACCGGCCGGGCCCGTTGTGGTAGTATTCGCAGCCCATTGTGGGTTGGTGGCGGTACGGTTTTCGGTCCCCATCCTCGTGATTATGCACAGAAGATGCCCCGCAAAGCTAGACGCCTTGCAGTAAAATCTGCATTAAGCGATAAAGTCAATACGGGTGAATTATTCGTTCTTAATGAATTAAAACTTGAAGCAGCAAAGACTAAAGAAATTGTTAATATTGTTAATAATTTCAAATTTGCTGATGAAAAAGTATTGTTCATTACTGATGGTGATGATATTATGACACGTTGCACACGCAACATTAAAGGGGTAAAGTCCGTTTCTGCTGAAGGTATGAATATTTTTGATTTGCTCCACTACACCAAGCTGTTTGTAACAAAGAGCGCTGTAGCTAAGATTGAGGAGGTGCTCGCATAATGGATATGCATGATATTTTGTTAAAACCGGTCATCACCGAAAAAACGACAATGATGATGTCTGATGGCAAATATACATTTAAGGTACCGCTCCATGCCAATAAGATTGAAATCCGCAAGGCTGTTGAAAAGGTTTTTGGCGTTAAAGTCAAAAGCGTTTCCACGCTGCGTACGATGGGAAAAATGAAACGCATGGGTAAATATGAAGGCAAACGCCCGGATTATAAAAAAGCCATCGTAACGCTCAAGGAAGGCGAATCCATCGAATTCTTTGAAGGCGCTTAAGGTATAGAGAATTAAAGGAGGAGGCACCAAAATGGCCATTAAATCATTTAAACCGTATTCCGCTAGCCGTCGTTTTATGACTGTTTCGACTTTCGAAGAAGTTACGACGAACAAGCCGGAAAAATCTTTGCTGGCTCCGTTGACCAACAAAGGCGGTCGTAATAACACCGGTAAGATGACAGTACGTCATCAGGGCGGTGGACATAAACGCCGGTATCGTTTGATTGATTTCAAACGCATTAAAGACAACATTCCGGCAAAAGTAGCTACGATTGAATATGATCCAAATCGTTCAGCAAATATTGCACTTCTGTTTTATGCAGATGGAGAAAAAAAATATATTCTTGCTCCGAACGGACTAAAAGTTGGCGATGTAGTTGTCAGCGGTCCTGATTCGGATATTAAAATCGGTAATGCATTGCCGTTGAGTAAAATTCCTCTTGGTACTCAGGTACACAACGTGGAACTGAAAATTGGCAAAGGTGCTCAGTTTGTACGCTCTGCAGGTACTTCTGCACAGCTTATCGCCAAAGAAGGAAATTATGCTCTTTTGCGCATGCCTTCTGGTGAATTGCGCCAAGTTCATGTAAATTGCCGTGCAACCATTGGTATTGTCAGCAATACTGATTATGAAAACCAAACAATCGGCAAAGCCGGTCGTTCTCGCTGGAAAGGCATTCGTCCCGGCAACCGCGGTGTTGTTATGAATCCGTGTGACCATCCGCATGGCGGTGGTGAAGGTAAGTCTCCTGTCGGCCGTAAACGCCCGGTTACTCCTTGGGGTAAACCTGCATATGGTGTTAAAACGCGTGATTCTAAGAAAGCTTCCAGTAAATTTATCGTGAAGAGACGTAAATAATAGGTCCGGAAAGGAGATAAATAAGTGTCCAGATCCATAAAAAAAGGTCCATATGTAGCAGATCATCTTCTTAAGAAGATTGATGCTATGAATGAAGCCAATGAAAAAAAAGTTGTTAAAACCTGGTCTCGTGCATCTACTATTCTGCCTAGCTTTGTAGGTCATACCATTGCGGTTCACGACGGCCGGAAACATGTTCCTGTATATGTTACAGAAGACATGGTTGGTCATAAATTAGGCGAATTTGCTCCTACACGTACTTTTAAAGGCCATTCTAAAGCCGAAAAAGTTACGGGTGCGCAATAATAAGGGAGGTAACGAACGATGGAAGCAAAAGCAATTGCTAAACACATCCGCATAGCTCCCCGTAAGATCCGGATTGTTGTTGATTTAATTCGGGGCAAAAACGTCGGTGAAGCTTTCAAAATTTTAAAATTCACACCGAAAGTTGGTTCCCGCGTAGTAGAAAAGGTATTACACTCTGCTGTGGCGAATGCGGAACACAATTATGATATGAATGTTGATAGTTTATATGTTTCTGAAATCTTTGTTGATCAGGATTCCACGATGAAAAGAGTTCATCCTCGCAGCCGTGGACAGGCCTTTAAGATTTTGAAGCATGCCAGTCATGTGACTGTTGTAGTAAAAGAAAGAGCATAAGGAGGGAAACGTAGTGGGTCAAAAAGTTAATCCCCATGGATTACGTGTTGGTGTTGTAAAACCTTGGGATGCCAAATGGTATGCTGAAAAAGATTATGCAACACTTTTGAACGAAGACGTTAAAATCCGTGAATTCTTAAAGAAACAGCTGTACATTGCAGGAATTTCTCGTATAGAAATTGAACGTTCTGCAAAAAGAATAAAATTGATTATCCACACTGCAAAACCAGGTATGGTCATTGGTCGCGGTGGTGCTGGCATCGAAGATATCAAGAAGGCATTAAAGGCCTTTACGGATAAAACAGTTGATGTAAATATTGCTGAAATCAAGCAGGCTGAGTTGGATGCTACTCTTGTAGCTGAAAATGTTGCCAGCCAGTTGGAACGCCGTATTGGCTTCCGACGTGCTATGAAGCAGTCTGTTACTCGCAGTATGCGTATGGGAGCCAAGGGTGTTAAGATTATGTGTTCCGGTCGTCTGGGCGGTGCTGAAATTGCTCGCCGTGAAAGCGTCCGTGATGGCTCTATCCCTCTGCATACAATTCGTGCCGATATTGATTACGGTTTGGCCGAAGCCCATACAACCTATGGTTGCATTGGTGTAAAATGCTGGATCTACAAAGGTGAAATCTTGCCGGAAGCTAAAAAAGCTCCGCAGAAAAAGCATGAAGGGAGTGAAGCCTGATGTTGATTCCAAAACGTGTTAAACATCGGAAGCAGTTTCGTGGACGTATGAAAGGTAAGGCTATGCGCGGTAATACCGTTGCACATGGCGAATACGGTCTGATTGCTTTGGAACCGTCCTGGATTACTAACCGTCAGATTGAAGCTTCCCGTATTGCAATGACTCGTTATATCAAACGTGGTGGTAAAGTTTGGATCAAGATTTTCCCGGATAAACCAATCACGAAAAAACCGGCTGAAACTCGTATGGGTAAAGGTAAAGGCGCACCAGAATACTGGGTAGCTGTAGTTAAACCGGGTCGTGTTCTGTTCGAAATGAATGGTGTAACGGAAGAAATTGCTCGCGAAGCTATGCGTCTTGCCGGTCATAAATTACCGATTAGAACTAAATTCGTTAAAAAAGGTCAGGAATTAGGTGGTGACACAAATGAAGGTTAAAGAAATCCGTGCTCTGAGTGCTGCCGAAATGGACGAAAAGGTGGTTAGCCTTAAAGAAGAATTGTTTAACCTCCGTTTCCAACATGCGACCGGCCAATTAGAAAATCCAATGCGCATCCGTGAAGTTAAGACAACTATTGCTCGCATTAAAACGGTACAGCGTGAAGCAGAACTAAAAGCGCAAGCGTAGTATTTTATATAATTGGAAATCTAAAAGGAGGTCACAGGCACATATGGAAAGAAATGAACGGAAAATCCGCATAGGTAAAGTTGTCAGCGATAAGATGGATAAGACTGTTGTTGTAGCTGTAGAATATAAAGAACAACACAAATTATACAAGAAACCGATGATTACAACTGTAAAATTCAAGGCTCATGATGAAAACAACGAATGCCATATGGGAGATATCGTACGCATTGAAGAAACTCGCCCTTTGTCTAAACAAAAACATTGGAGAGTTGTAAATATTGTAGAAAAAGCTCAATAAGCTTGAGAAATTAGGAGGTAAAGCCATGATTCAGCAAGAAACTATGTTGAATGTTGCCGATAACACCGGTGCCAAGAAAATTTTGTGCATCCAGGTCATGGGTGGTTCATATCGCAAGTTTGGTAACATTGGCGATATCATTACTGCTTCTGTTAAAGACGCAGCACCCGGTGGCGTTGTTAAGAAAGGTGACGTAGTGAAGGCTGTTATCGTTCGTTCGAAAAAGGGATTGCGTCGTGCCGACGGTTCTTACATCCGTTTCGATGAAAACGCAGCTGTTGTGATAAATACAGATAAGAGTCCTAAAGGGACTCGTATTTTTGGGCCCGTTGCCAGAGAATTGCGTGATAAAGATTTCATGAAAATTATCTCCCTGGCTCCGGAAGTATTATAAGCGGGGAGGTGTTGTCAATGGCAAAATTGCGTGTTAAAACAGGAGATACGGTAATCGTTATCGCTGGTAAAGAAAAAGGCAAAAAAGGTAAAATCATTGCGGCATATCCGAAGAAAAACCGCGTTGTAATAGAAGGCATTAATCAGGTTAAGCGCCATACTAAACCGACTCAGAACAATCCTCAAGGTGGCATTGTTACAAAGGAAGCAGCTATTCATGTTTCCAATGTCATGCTCGTAGATCCTGAAAGCGGCAAACCGACTCGTGTAAAAATGGTACAACAGGCCGATGGAACAAAGATTCGTACTGCTGTTAAGAGCGGTAAAGCTATTTAATATATAAGAAGAAGGGAGGGCCTTGAGAGTGTCCAGATTAAAAGACAAATACCTTTCCGAGGTTGTGAAAGGATTACAGGAAAAATACAGTTATAAAAATGTTATGCAGATTCCTAAGATTACGAAGGTCGTTATCAATATGGCTATTGGTGAAGCTGTTACTAATTCCAAAGCTTTGGATGCTGCTGCAAGTGATATGACTATCATTTCCGGTCAGAAACCGATTATTACGAAAGCAAAGAAATCTATTGCGGCGTTTAAAATTCGTGAAGGAATGCCCCTTGGGTGCAAAGTTACATTGCGAGGACAACGTATGTATGAATTCCTTGATAAATTGATGAACTTGTCTTTGCCTCGCGTTCGTGATTTTCACGGCGTAAGCGCTACCGGGTTCGATGGTCGTGGTAATTATACACTCGGTTTGAAGGAACAATTGATTTTCCCGGAAATTGAATATGATAAAATTGATAAAGCCCGTGGCATGGATATTACCATCGTTACAACAGCTGAAACGGACGAAGAAAGCCGTTATATGTTGACGTTGATGGGCATGCCTTTTGAAAAGCAATAAGGAGGAAATACATACATGGCAAAGAAGTCTATGCTTGAACGTGAAAAAAAACGTGAAAAAATGGTTGCCCGCTATGCGAAGCTCCGTGCTGAACTGAAGGCAAAGGGTGATTATGAAGCACTTTCTAAGCTGCCTGCCAATGCTTCTCCGGTGCGCCTGCACAATCGTTGCCAGGTAACCGGTCGTCCTCACGGTTATATGCGTAAATTTGGTATCTGCCGTATTACGTTCCGTGAATTGGCTTATAAGGGACAGATTCCTGGCGTTAAAAAGGCCAGTTGGTAACTCGATTAATGGAGGGAGGTTTTTAGATTATGGTAATGTCCGATCCGATTGCGGATATGCTCACCAGAATCCGTAACGCTAACTCGGCATATCACGAAAAAGTAGAAATGCCTGCTTCGACGATGAAAGCTGCCGTGCTTGATATTTTGAAAGAAGAAGGTTTCGTGAAAAATTACGAGTCTGTAAATGAAGGCAAAACGTTAAAAGTTACGTTGAAATATGGTTCAAATAAAGAAAAAGTTATTACCGGCATCAAGAGAATTTCCAAACCGGGTTTGCGTGTATATGCAAAACAGGAAGAACTTCCACGTGTTCTCGGTGGTTTGGGAATTGCGGTTATTTCCACGTCCCAAGGTGTTATGAGCGATAAAAAAGCTCGTAAACTAGGTTTGGGCGGTGAAGTTATCGCTTACGTCTGGTAAATTATTTGGAGGTGTCAATATGTCACGAATTGGTAGAATGCCTATTGATATCCCGGCAGGCGTAAAGGTAACCTTAGATGGCCAGTTTATTGCAGTAAAAGGCCCGAAAGGCGAATTAACCCGTACACTCCACCAGGATATGAAGGTTAATATACAAGACAATGTTATTACCGTTGAACGTCCTTCTGAAGAAAAACAACACCGTGCACTCCACGGTTTGACTCGTGCACTGATCCATAATATGGTTGTCGGTGTTACCGATGGTTTTAAGAAGGAATTGGAAATTCAAGGGGTAGGATACAGAGCACAGATGAAAGGTAAAAAATTGGCCTTGACTCTTGGTTTTTCCCACCCGTTGGAATTAGATGCCCCGGAAGGCATTAGCGTTGAATGCCCATCAGCAACATCAATTATTATTTCCGGTGCAAATAAAGAACATGTTGGTGAATTTGCTGCCAAAATCCGCGGATATCGCTTACCTGAACCGTATAAGGGCAAGGGTATCAGATATGTGGGCGAACATGTTCGTCGTAAGGCTGGTAAAGCCGGTTTGAAAAAATAATTAACGTTTTAAGTTTTAAATAGAAGAAAGGAGTGAATTCCTTGAAGGCTAGTAAGAATGTAATTCGTGTAAAGCGTCATTGGCGTATACGTAAAAACATAGTTGGCACGGCAGAACGTCCGCGTTTGAACGTTTTCCGCAGCCTTTCCAATATTTATGCACAGATTATTGATGACGAAAAGGGTGTTACACTTGTATCTGCCAGCTCTTTGGATAAGGTGATCAAAGAACAGGCCGCTTACGGTGGCAACGCTGCAGTGGCTAAGTTAGTTGGTAAACTTGTTGGCGAACGTGCATTGGAAAAAGGTATCACTACGGTCATTTTCGACCGCAGCGGGTATGTATATCACGGCCGTGTAGCTTCTTTGGCTGACGGTGCTCGTGAAGCAGGCTTAAAATTCTAATAAGGAGGAAATAACACATGGCTAGAAATGACCGTGAAGCAAGTGATTTGCAGGAAAATGTAGTATTTATCAACCGTGTAGCTAAAGTAGTAAAAGGCGGCCGTCGTTTTTCCTTCAGTGCTCTTGTAGTTGTCGGAGACGGCAATGGTAAAGTGGGCGCAGGATTAGGTAAAGCCGGCGAAGTTCCCGAAGCTATCCGTAAAGGTGTCGAAGATGCTAAGAAGAATATGATTTTTGTTCCTCTTAAGAATGGTACTATTCCTCACGAAATAACAGGTGTATTTGGGGCCGGTAAAGTTCTTTTGAAACCGGCTGCTGAAGGTACCGGTGTTATTGCTGGTGGCCCTGTTCGTGCCGTATTGGAATTGGCAGGTGTTCGTAATATTCTTACAAGATCTCTTGGTTCCTCTAACCCGAACAATATGGTACAGGCAACCTTGACTGGTTTAAGCGAACTTAAAGATGTTAATAAGGTAGCTGAACTCCGTGGTAAGACTGTAGAAGAAATTTACGGTTGTTAAGAGGAGGATTATACGTAATGGCTCAGGTAAAAATTACTCTTACCAAGAGTGTTGCCGGGCGTCCTCAGGACCAGCGTGCAACAGTTATAGCTCTTGGGCTTCATAAGACAAATTCGCAAGTAATTAAGGAAGCTACCCCTCAGATTAATGGGATGCTTCATAAAGTAAGACATTTAGTAACTGTAGAAGAAATTTAATATAGAAGGAGGTGCGCTGAATGAAACTTCATGAAATGAGTGTTGTTCCGGGTTCGACAAAAAAACGGACTCGCATTGGCCGTGGTTTGGGTTCCGGTAACGGTAAAACTGCCGGCAAAGGCATGAAAGGGCAAAACTCCCGTAGTGGCGGTGGTACACGTCCGGGCTTTGAAGGTGGCCAGATGCCGTTGTATCGGTTGCTCCCAAAACGTGGTTTCAAAAATGTTTTTGCCAAACAGTATGCCGAAATTAACGTTTCTGTTTTGAATCGTTTTGAAAACGGTGTTACGGTTGATCCCGTTGCTTTGGTTGAAGCAGGTATTCTAAAAAATGTTCGCGACGGTATCCGTATCTTGGGTAACGGAGATTTAGAAAAATCTCTGACTGTTCAAGCTCAAGGTTTTACTAAGTCGGCGCAACAGAAAATTGAAGCAGCTGGTGGTAAGGTAGAGGTGATCTAATTGTTAGAAGGCCTCTCGAACATCATACATGTTGCGGAACTCCGTAAGCGTGCGGTGTTTACGCTGATTATGTTTGTAATCTTTCGACTTGGTGTCCACATTCCGGTTCCCGGAGTGGACTCCTCTGTAATCGAAAACTTATTCAGCAGTGGTAACTTGTTCGGATTGTTGGACTTGTTTTCAGGCGGGGCCCTCAGTAAATTCTCTGTATTGGCCATGAGCATTACGCCATATATCAACGCGTCCATTATTATGCAGCTGTTGACATCTGTAGTGCCTACGTTTGAACAGTGGGCAAAAGATAACCAAGACGGCCGCGAAAAGATTCAAAAGGTTACGCGTTATGGTACGGTTTTTCTTGGCTTTATACAGGCATTTGCCATGAGTTATGCGCTTAAGGTCAACAATGCTCTTGTTGATAACAGTTGGGCTATGGTATTGATGATTTCTATCATATTAACAGCTGGAACTTGTTTTCTCATGTGGCTGGGTGACCAGATTACAGCCGGTGGTATTGGTAATGGGATTTCTCTTATTATCTTTGCCGGTATCGTAGCACGCTTTCCTGATGGAGCGGTAACAGTTTATAAGTATATTCAGGCAGGAACAATCAATATTTTCCAAGCCTTGTTGTTTGCGGTCATTGCTATTTTAATGATTGTCGTTGTTGTAGAAGTGACGCAAGGTACGCGTCGTGTTTCCGTTCAATATGCGAAACGAATTGTTGGACGAAAAATGTATGGCGGGCACACGACACATATTCCGTTGAAAGTAAATCAGGCGGGCGTTATTCCCATCATTTTTGCTTCTTCTGTACTTATGTTTCCGATTACCATCGGTCAATTTGTTCAAATCGGCTGGGTACAGACGTTGGCGAGTTTCTTTGCTTGGGGTACAATTAGCAATACAATTATTTACGCTTTTCTGATCATTTTCTTTACTTATTTCTATACGGCTATTACGCTGAACATACCGCAAATGACTGAAAATATGCAGAAATACGGTGGATTTATTCCTGGTATACGACCAGGCAAACCGACGGCAACGTATATTGATAGAATTATGACGAGAATTACTCTTGCCGGTGCATTTTTCTTGGCGTTTATCGCGATCCTTCCGAACTTTATCGGGTGGCTTACGGGAATCCAAGGTGTTTATTTTGGTGGTACAGCGCTGCTGATTGTTGTTGGTGTTGCTATTGACACAATGAAGCAGGCGGAATCTTTGGTTCTGACAAAACAGTATCAAGGGTTCATGAAATAAGGAGGAATTGGGATGTACATTCTTTTAATGGGGCCTCCGGGTGCTGGTAAAGGTACGCAGGCTGAACAATTGATTGAAAAATATGGTATTCCCCAGATTGCAACGGGTGATATGTTCCGGGCGGCAGTGAAAGAACAAACGCCGCTTGGACTCGAAGCCAAAAAATATATGGATAATGGCCAATTAGTCCCAGATGCTGTTACAATAGGTATTGTAAAAGAACGGCTGGCTAAAGAAGACTGCAAAAAGGGATTTATCCTTGATGGGTTTCCACGTACGACGGCGCAGGCGGTGTCACTGGATGCTATTCTTAGTGATTTAGGGATTAAGCTTGATGGAGTTGTGAACATTAGCGTCCCTGATGAAGAATTGATTCAGAGGACAGCAGGCCGCCAAATTTGCCGTTCCTGCGGGGCGACGTACCATATAACATTCAAGCCTGCAAAGGTACACGGTGTTTGTGATAAGTGCGGTGGTGAATTATATCAGCGTGACGACGATAAAGCCGACACGGTGAAAAAACGCTTAACTGTATATGCAGCGCAAACGAAGCCCCTTATTGATTATTATAAAAATTCTAACCTGTATATCGAAATTGATGGAACGCAGGGAATGAAAGCAGTCTTTAAGGCTATCGTAGAAAGCCTTGAAAAGAGTAAAAAATGATTATTTTGAAATCTAAGCATGAAATTGAGTGTATTCGCGAAGCCGGACGTATTACAGCGGATGCGCTGGAACTTATGCGTAAACTGGCACAACCCGGTGTTACGACAGGGGAGCTTGATCGTCGCTGTGAAGAATATATCCGCAGCCGAGGCGCATTTCCAAGTTGTAAAGGTTATTATGGGTACCCGGCTACCATTTGTGCCAGTGTAAATGAAGAAGTTGTACATGGTATTCCTGGACATCGAAAACTCAAAGATGGCGATATAATCAGTATTGATTTGGTAGTTAACAAAAATGGTTATCATGGTGATTCGACAGTAACACTTCCTATCGGACATGTCGACGATGCTAAGCTTCAGCTTTTAAAAGTAACTGAAGAATGCCTTTATAAGGGTATTGAACAGGCTGTAGTAGGGAATCATATGGGAGATATCGGACATGCTGTACAGCAATATGCCGAATCATTTGGGTATGGTGTAGTGCGTGATTACGTTGGGCATGGCATTGGAACAGACATGCACGAAGATCCGGAAGTACCAAATTATGGTTTGGCCGGTCATGGTGAATTGTTGGAATCGGGATTGGTTTTGGCAATTGAACCGATGATTAATATGGGGACTGAGAAGGTTCATTCATTAAAGAATGGCTGGACCGTTGTAACGCGTGATAATAAACCGGCAGCCCATTTTGAACATACAGTAGCCATTACTGAAAATGGTCCGGAAATCCTGACCTTGAGGTCTTAATGGAAAAAGTTACAATTCCAGTCGGTACAGTAGTAGAAAGCTGTGCAGGAAAAGATAAAAAAGGTTTATATGTAGTTGTTGGTAAATTGGATTATCCGTATGTATGGATTGCTGACGGTAGAAAGTACAATCTGGATAAGCCGAAGAAAAAAAATTACCGGCATCTCCGCGTAGTAGGGACAAACGCAGCCATATCGGATGTTGTTTCCTGCAGAATCAGCAATGAATGGGTGCGGTCAGTCTTAAATCGGGCCAAGGATGAAATGACTAGGGAGGTATTACATGTCTAAGGAAGATGTCATTGAAGTAGAAGGCATCGTCGTTGAAGCGTTGCCTAACGCCATGTTTAAAGTAAAATTGGAAAACGGGCATATTGTTCTTGCTCATGTTTCCGGTAAAATGCGGATGAATTTTATACGTATCCTGCCAGGTGACAGAGTTACGATGGAATTGACGCCGTACGATTTAAATCGCGGTCGTATTACGTATCGCTTTAAGTAAGATTGATTATGCAGGAGGTTAATTATGAAGGTTAAACCGTCAGTAAAGAAGATTTGCGAAAAATGCAAAATCATTAAGCGCAAAGGCCGTGTTATGGTTATTTGCGAAAATCCAAAACACAAACAAAAACAAGGTTAATAGATAGGAGGTGGATGAATAGATGGCACGTATAGCCGGTGTGGATTTACCACGTGACAAACGAGTTGAAGTTGGCTTGACTTACATTTTTGGTATTGGCCTTTCTTCTTCCCAGAAAATTTTGAAGAAAACAGGCGTCAACCCTGATACGCGCATACGCGACTTGACGGAAGATGAAGTATCTAAAATCCGTGAAGTTATCGGTGCTGATTACAAAGTAGAAGGCGATCTTCGTCGTGAAGATGCTTTAAATATTAAACGACTTATTGAAGTCAATTCATATCGTGGCAAACGTCATCGTGCAGGGCTCCCTGTTCGTGGACAACGCACAAAGACAAATGCCCGGACTCGTAAGGGGCCGAGAAAAGCAATAGCAGGTCATAAAAAATAATTTTGAGTAAGGAGGGAAACGGTCTTGGCTAAAAACGTAAGAAGCAATAAAAAGAAAGAAAAGAAACATGTAGAATCCGGTGCAGCACATATCCGTTCTACTTTTAATAATACAATTGTTACCATCAGTGATACGAAGGGCAATGCACTTTCGTGGGCCAGCGCAGGTGGCCTTGGTTTCCGCGGGTCTCGTAAAAGTACACCGTTTGCTGCTCAGATGGCTGCTGAACAGGCTGCAAAGGCAGCCATGGAACATGGCCTTCATCAAGTAGAAGTATTTGTAAAAGGTCCTGGATCTGGTCGTGAAGCTGCTATTCGTGCTTTACAGGCAGCAGGATTGGAAGTCAATAGCATTAAAGATGTTACTCCGATTCCGCATAATGGCTGCCGTCCGCCAAAACGCAGACGTGTCTAATCGTTGCTAATTGACCGATTTGATTTGATTCTGAAATGGGAGGATTTTCCTAATGATAGATGATAATAAATTTAAGATTGAAGTTGTCGAACGAAGCGAAGACAACACCTATGGAAAATTCGTATGTGAACCTCTTGATCGGGGTTATGGAATCACGTTGGGTAACAGTTTGCGGCGTATCCTTTTATCGTCTTTAGATGGCGTAGCAATTACTTCCATTAAGATTGATGGAGTATTGCATGAATTTTCAACGATTCCTGGTGTGCGTGAAGATGTAACCGATATTATCTTGAATTTGAAGCAAATGTGCTTAAAATTCAACTATGATGGAATTGATGAAACTGATATCATTGTAGACGTAACCGGTGAATGTGAATTAACCGCAAATGATTTCGCAGTAAGCTCAGACATTGAAATTTTAAACCCGGAACTTCATATTGCTACTCTTGATAAGGACGCTCATATTCGATTGACTGCCCATATTGAACGAGGTAAAGGATATGTTCCTTCTACGAAAAATAAGAAGGATACCGATATGATTGGCGTCATTCCTATCGATTCAATTTTTTCGCCTATTACGCGGGTGAATTATGAAATTGGCGATATCCGGGTAGGCAACGAAATGGACTATGATTCGTTGTCATTGGAAGTTTGGACAGATGGGAGTATTACTGCTGAAAATGCAGTAGCAAAAGCATCTTCCATTATGGTCAGCTATTTGGAATATTTCAAGGAACTGGCTTCTGATCCAGCTGCTAATGAAGCTGCTGGTGAATTTACCAGTAAGGATCCTGACAAGGAACCGGAAGAACCTGAAGTTGATCTTACAAAGATTAAAATCGACGTATTGGATTTATCCGTGCGGGCATCTAATTGTCTCAAACGTGCCAATGTGTACACGTTAGCAGATTTGGTTGAACGGACGAAGGATGATTTGTCTAAGATTCGTAATCTTGGCAAAAAATCCGTTGATGAAATTATTGCAAAATTAGAGGATTACGGATATGATCTGAAATCCCATGAAGAATAGTTTGAGGAGGATGAACGATGGCTTATAGAAAGTTGGGACGCGACAGCTCCGCACGTAAAGCATTATTGCGCAGCATTGTTACCTCTTTATTCCAACATGAACGCATTGAAACTACGGAAGCAAAAGCAAAAGAACTTCGCAAAATTGCGGATAAGATGCTAACGCTGGCTAAACGTGGCGACCTTCATGCGCGCCGTCAGGTATTGGCGTATATGATGGATGAAGATGTAGTAAAAAAACTGTTTGACGAAGTTGCACCTAAGTACAAAGATCGTCAAGGTGGTTATACACGCATCATCAAAACTGGTGTTCGCCAGGGTGATGCAGCTCCGATGGTTATCATCGAATTAGTATAAACTACATAACAAAAATCCCGATGCGGCAAATGCCTGTATCGGGATTTTTGTTATATTATTTACGGCATGTAATCTTTTGTGAGTACTTCGAAAAATTTATGGGCAGCTAAACTTAAAGGACGTTGCTTGTCCCAAAGAATACAAATGGAACGAGTCGGCATTTTTTCGGCCAGAGGAATTACAGATATTTCACCTGAATGGAGATATGGTTCTACAATTTTTTGTGGTATAAACCCTATAGCCAGACCGCGTTGAATGACAGGAAGAATAAGATCAATAGAACTTACCTCAATGTCAACTTTAAATTGGAGACCTGCTTCATAATAGAAGCTTTCATAAAATCTTCGTGTGCTTGTTGAATCAGGAAGTGTGACCATAGGATAGGAGCATACATCTTTCAGTGTGTAGGGTGTATTTTCCGCAAGGTTAATGTATCCTGTTTTGCAAATCAGGACATCTTGCAATGACATGACTTTGCGCATAGCAATCGTATCTTTGATATCAATTGGGGTGGTTATTAAATTGAGTTCATATTTTCCTGATAGTAAGTTAGAAACAGATTGAGGGGCTGTATCACAGGATATTTTTACTTTGATATCAGGATAACGTTGTCTAAAAATATGAAGTTTGTTAAGTAAAACAGTACGGAATGCAATTTCTGTTGTTCCGATTAAAAGAGTCCCTTCTTTTAAGTCTTTTACGGCATGCAATTTTTCTTCACCTGAAAATAATGATTCGCAGGCAGGTGCTACGTGTTCGTATAATAAATCCCCCTCTGGTGTCAGTTTTACACCCTGTTTGGAACGTATAAACAGTCGACAGCCTAATTCTTCTTCTAATAAGTGAATATAACGTGTAACGGATGGTTGATTTATGTATAAGACCTGGGCAGCGTGTGTAAAATTTTTATATTTTGCTACATAATAAAAAATCTTATAATATTCAAAATTAGTTGACATAAGGGCACCATCCTGTATAGTTAAAGCAAAGACATTTAATATTATCAACAGAGAATAGGAGTGATTGCTATGGCTTTAAAAATGATATTAGCAATAAATTTTATGCCCGAACGCATAAAACAATTGAAACTCTTGGCATTATTGGCTAAGTCTCAGATTCGAATCGTAACGGAAAGCGATATGGATAAAACCGTAGGGGAACTGTTAGGATTTACAGAAGAAGAAATTGAAAATATATCTGCTTTAAAAAAACAAGCAGATAAAGAAGAAATTCCGGAAAATCAGGAAATAACGACAACCATGAAAGTTACCAAAGAAGCAATTATTTTGTGTGGGTTTGATTCTTCCGCATTAAATGTATTGCTCAATGGTATTCGCCGCGGACCGCTTAAGAGCATTCCTTTAAAAGCAGGAGTAACACCTAATAATATTTCTTGGAATATATACACGATACTCCAAGAAATATCTAAAGAACATGACTATTTTGAAGCGCAGAAAAAGAAATAAAGTACTATGGTTTATACAGGAACGTAACGACAGAAAGCATTGGTTTATCTGGTGCTTGTCCTGATGAATACGTTGGTTCTGCCGTTGTGGCAGCAGATTGGCCGCCAACGGTTATATTACCCTGAAATAACAACTGATTCGTTTCACTTTGTGTTCCTTCCAGGTAAAGATGATATATTCCCGGTTTGACGGGTGTATTGTTTTTATCTGTTAAATCCCAATAATAGTGTATAGTCCCGGTTTTGGGTGTAGCTCCGGCGGCAGTGTCTATTTCTTGGGCGTTGGCACGGGCACCGGAACGTTCACTCCAAATAGGAAGGCAGAAAGTATATTTGACGGCACCTTTTCTGGCAGCATATTGTGTGACAACCAATGTGCGTACAAATTTACCATTAGAATCTTCTATCCAAGCTGCAAATTGATCACTACCCTTTTTATTGGAAGAGCGATTGAAGTTAAACGTAATTTCTACATAAGATCCTTGAGGAACGGCCGCGGCAGATGTTGCTTGTGTGGACGATTCAGAAGAAGCTTTTTTGGAAGCCTGTGTAATGATATTCAGTGTAGCAGGGCGCTGCATTCTAAAAATGGTAAGAGCAAAGGATAGGGCTAGTATAACCATTAATATAAGACAGACATATTGTTTTATAGAATATTTTTTCATTATATAAACTCCTTTGTAGGAAAAATAATAAATATTTCATTTGTGAACATATTATATCATATATAGTAGGATATATCGAGTTTGAATGAGAAAGTGTAATCGTAAATTAAAAGAAAATCCTTGACAATTTTACATGATATATAGTACTATATTATAGTCAGCTGACGTGATGGAGTGGTACTCAAGCGGCTGAAGAGGACGGTTTGCTAAATCGTTAGGGGTCGTGAGGCCCGCCAGGGTTCAAATCCCTGCCACTCCGCCATTTTACTAGGTAAAGCGAGTTTGGATATATTTCCAAGCTCGCTTTTTTGTGTTTTTTGCCGTGTAAATCGCCGTGCAAATGGAAAAATAATGTATTTCTATCCCAATACAAAAAGGTATTGGGACTTTTTTTGTCTTTTTAAATCTGACAGATATCAAACTGAAAAGAAAGATGAGTCTTTTTTTGCACGGTTTTGTCGAAGCTTTTTCATTAACTTTATCGGAGAAATGATAAGCTAGGCTTGCGTCGAAAGAAAAAGATGCAAATACATACAAGGAGGAAATGAATTATGGCAGAAGACAAAAACAAGATTGCTGTTGTAGAACGTGTTTCCCGAGTAGTTCCGGAAATAAAAGATGGAAAAATCGACGTTATAACCCGTATACAGGGGTTTGACCAAGAGATCCTAGCAAGTAAGAAAATACCAACATTAGACATGAAACGTATGCCGCTAGGCACTATTCCTGTTGATACCAATAGATGTACGATTTCATCAATTGCAAAACCATCGGGGAAATTACCAGTTACTTCAGCATTACATGCGTTGGGAGATGGGTACTATCTTGGGACGGATGGATTGTATATGACAAATCATAATGATACGATCGTTCGTTTTTCAAATTATTACGTACACATTACAGAACGATGTATAACTATTGATGAAGACAATAATCGTACTGAAAGTGTTGATTTGGTAATCGTAGTCAATGGCAAACAATACCAAAACGTTATTCCGGTGAAAAACTATAAGTCATTGTTGTACTTTCTCGATAGAAATTTGCCGGAATGTACATTGTTTACGGAAAGTGTACGTGCAGCAAAAGATTGTTTTAAACACGTTTTATCGCTGTTATATGGTAAATATCAGGGCCAGATTACGGAAAAGTATTCTTATTTTGGCTGGAGCAATCTGCGTACAAATGGAACTAGGTACTTTTTGCATGGTGGTAGAAATGATTGCTTGTCGGCTAAAAAATTAGTTGCGATCGAGAATATTAAGAATGCAGATTTGAGAACGGCGTTAAAAATATTTCAGATTGCCGGAAAGAAGGTCGTGTATCCTCTCATGATGTATCAAGCGGAAGCCTTTTTAGATGCGCTATTTACTGATGCTAAACACCCAATTCAGCATACGTTGATGGCAGTAGCGAGCACTGGATCCAAGAAGACAAGCTTATTTCGTGTTATATTTGCTCCTTTTGATCCAGCGGAAGATAAAGTATACACGGTACGGTCGACAGAAGCCAGTATGAAAATTTTGCATGGCAAGCACCGCGATGATGTCTTTGTAGTCGACGATTTTAATGAAGAAGGCACTAAAACTCAGGTCCAAGCAACAATCAACAAAATTCATCATCTTGTACGGGCGTACAGCGATAAGACGCCGCAGGCGATGTATGCAGGCCCCAATCGTATTAGAAAATACTGCATACGTGGTGGGTGTGTTTTTACAGCCGAAGAAGAAATTGCAGGGGAAATTTTATCGGCATCAGTACGGTATTTGAAGGTATATTTTGACGCCATGCCCAATGAAGAAATATTAACCTTTTTCCAGAATAATCCGCAAATATTACAACAGTTTTGGTCTGCTTTTATTTATTACGTTGAGGCCAATTATGCCAATATAGTGGGGTATATACAATCAACATTTACCTCCATGCGTAAAACGGAGGTAAAATTTAAGTTTGATCGGCTAAAAGACACAGGGATTGCCATGACTATTACAGCCTGTATTATATCAAAATTTTTACAAAATATAGGTCTTAGTACCAATGAAGAGGGCAGTTTGTGGGTTCAGGACGTATATCAGACTATCTTTGACCTTGTTTCTAGCCAAGATCAGCAGACAAATCCTTTACGGCCAGAAATAAAATTCCTTGTTGCCGTATATGATTGCATGGGTAGTGGACAATTACCCATTGCTTCCGACTTATCTCACTATATTGCAAATTTATCTCAATATCGCGGATATTGGGATAAAGAAAACATTATGTTGCAGGCAAGCAATTCATATGTTTTAGTGTCCGATTATTATAAACAAAAAAATGATCATTTGGGTATCAATGAACCGGCATTAGGCAAGGTTCTGAAAGAAAAAGACTTAACCGAACATGATACTACAGGATGTTTGAAAAAGGCTAGCAGTCGGATTCCTGGTCGACCTAGGATGCTGTGTTTAAAAAATGAACTTTGTCGTCAAGCGATAGAAAAAAACAGGGAGGAAATGTAATATGACTGATTTTAATGAAAAAGATTATCAACAAAAAGGAACGAAGTATTATGCTGTTATTGGTAATAATGGGTTATGCGTAATTGATAATGAATATATGCTTTTGCAAGCATTTCGAAAATTGTCTCAAATCACCATATGGGAGTTCGACAATTTGGCGAAGGCAAATCAATATGCTGCATCGGCATATATTACACGCTATATGCTGCTGTATCGGCCAACGCAACATATTCCATGCATACCGGAATTGGAGTTAAACCAGCTGTATTTTAATCCGGATTTTGATAATGCCGGTCAACAAAATACGTTGTTGTTGCCGGGAGTCAGTTTATAGCCTATTGGCATTACCGGGGTGCCAATCCCCGGTAGGAAGGAGGTCCGAGATGGACACGATTACGTTTGATGCGCCACTAAATCCAAAGCAAGTGGCAAAAGAATTTTTTTACGGGAAATTATCATACTATTCGGTTTTGTCGATGGCAAAGTCGGGAGAAATGCCATTTCACTGTATCCGCGGTAAGTACTTGATTTGGCCCAAAGAACTGCAGAAGTGGCTGGATGCACAGGGGAAGAAGGACGTATCATGACAGGTACGTTCCGACGCAAGAAAGGGACGTCCGATAAATGGGTTTTAACTGCCCGTTTCGGATACGACCACAAAGGAAAGGAAATACGTCGAGACAAAACAATTCAGGCACGGAATAAATCGGAGGCTCAGCGTAAACTGGGCCTCTGGCTATCTGAACTTGAAAAGTATGACGTAAATACCGAAAACGCGACTCTCACAGCATTTTCAAACGACTGGCTTAGAAAGTATGCTGCTATGGAAAAGTTAGCACCTCGTACGGTCGATTCGTATCGGCGTTTAATAGATAGATATATACAGCCGGATTTAGGAGATGTGGCGCTTAAAGATATTACTCCTGCTATGATCACCGATTTTTTAGCCAAGCTGCTGACGGAAAAACGGAATGAAAAACAACGTCGGTCTAATGACAAACACCTTAGTCCATTGACAGTAAAATCCGTATATTATTTGCTCGGTCATATCATGCGTACCGCATATCGTTTGGATCAGATTCCGTCGAATCCGATGGAAAAAGTTGATCCGCCAAAGGGGAAGTCGCAAGCTCCTAAAATTTTCAAAGCGGAGACGATCCGACAGCTTTTTACCGCGCTTACGGAAGAGGATCGTACTTATCAGTTGCTGATTCTCTTGGACCTTACGACTGGTTGTCGGGAGGGGGAGGTGTTGGGTCTTTCGTGGGAGGATTATGACGAAGATGCCCATACGATACGAGTGCATCAAACGGTACAATATATACCGGGAAAAGGGACGTATATTTATCCGCATACTAAGACTGAAAACAGTCAACGTGATGTTTATGTCGTACCACAACTTAGACTAATGCTCGAAAAAGCGAGAAGCGAATTCCAGTACATTAAGAAACAAGCGGGGCAGCAGTGGAATCCCTATGATTTAATCTTTTATCTTCCTGATGGGACTCCTATGCGGCCCAATACTATTTCGAACTGGTTTACTCACTTTATTCGAAGAAACCACATTGAGGCGATGCGCTTTCATGATCTTCGGGGATACTTTGCTACCCAACTGATGATTAACGGGCATTCCTTGCCGGACATTATCAAACGTACCGGGCATAGCAAGGCATCTACGCTTTTGGACTATTACGGGCATGCGATAGAAGAAAATAAGGAAGTCATCAATCAATCGATAACGACAACCTTCGACAGCATAAAAAAAATATCCGGGTAGGTCACGCCCTAGTAACATGTCAATCCATGTTTTTATAATGGGGGCTGTTGATGAAGTGAAAATTCACTTCATGCGACAGCCTCTTCTTTTTTCTGTGTGCTCAGCATAAGTGTAATTTACCGAGTGAAAGTTCAGTGTGCGACAACTGGTATTCCCACGCTCATAGACGAAGTAATACAACAAGACATCATCCAAGTACTGCGACCGATATACGAGCCACTGTTTGCGGACGGCAAGCTATGGGGTACCGCCAGAGCCGGAGCGTGCAACAAGCTATCCGACAGATTATGAGCTATGCTGAACAAGGGTACGGTTTTGCAGTCGTAATAGACCTGTCCAAATACTTCGATACGCTGAACTATGACTTGCTTATGAACCTGATGTGCAAGACAATACAAGATACACGCGTCATTTTGCTCGTAAAGAAATACTTGAAAAGCGGCGTCATGGACAATGGGTTGTTCAGCCAAATGAAAAAAGGATCGTCGCAGGGCGGCCCTGCTTTCGTCGTTACTAGCCAATATTTGTTTGAATGAATAGGATCAGGCAAATAGCATCCTGTGTGGTATCGATCATCAAGTATGTCGATTACATCGTGATGTTGGCATACAATGAATGGGGCAGCCATGCAACTGTGGGAATCAAGTCGGAATACTTGGAGCAGAAACTCAAGCTTCAGGTGAATCAGGACAAAAGCAAGATAATGTGCATCCTGTCGCAGAAGCGATTCAAGTTTCTGGGAGTTGCCATGGGAAAAATGGGGTGGGTATTATATTCGTGTCTGCCTGAAATCCTTACACAAAGGCTAATAAGCATCTGAAAGACATGATCTGGCGAAACCGGGGATGGGATGTTCGTACGGTCATGCAGGAAGTGAAGATATTTCTGCGTGGCTGGACTATTATTATATAGCTGACATAAACGAACGTTACAGGATTGGAACCAATGGTGCGGCGATGAATACGACGTACATTTGGAAATAATAGAAGAAGCCAAGGCACGGATATGCAATTTAAGGAAATTGGGTGTACTCGCGAGCAAGACTTAAATACTGTTTGATCAATATATAACCTATGATTTTGAAGTAATACCTTATTATTGAGATTGGGTATTCGAAGGTATTTGTCCTATTTGTCCGCAATGTCCGTGAAAATTTAGTAGCATATAATCGTAGTTATTATAGGTTTTATAACCTGCGGACAGTTAGGACAATATGGACAGCATGTAACGGAAACAGTAACATCATAACTCTAAAAAGTTTTAGAAGACAATTCATTCATTCATTTATTGATGAGAAGTAGGTCTATTCTTTATTTTATTAAATTTAATCATATAAATATATAAGCTTATTATATGTAACGTATATTTTCTTTTTTGTTGTATCAGTTATAATAAAAAGGATTAATAGGATTATTTTCATTTGTGCCATTCACATGTGATTGAATGTAGGTAAGATGATGAATAAATATTATGGAGTTGAGTCGGCTAAATATGAGGAGCGCTTTTTATGAATGATTATTGCACTAATGATGATGCCAATAAGAAATACGAGGATTTTATTTATAATACCAGGAAATTTTATAATAATCTTTCGGTGCATCTTTATGGAACGGTCTTACCATTTCCTTTTTATTCAGGAAAGAAATGGTATAAATCAATGGAGTGTTTTACTGATAGTATATTTAAGGATACGATGGAAAGTGAAAATCAAGCAATCAATAACTTTATTCATTGGATCTTGGATTCACCCCTTATACTGGATAAGTTTGGAAAAATCAAATGGGTATATAATAAGAAAAAGCAATTTCAAAAGCAGCTTACAAAAAGATTAAGAAAAATTGTAAAAATTTCAAAGGAAATACTTCAAAAGATAGAAAACAATCAAAACGAAGATGTATGTCTCATTATTTATCAAGAGCAATTTAAAGAACTTATAAAAATACCCTTTTGGTTACCTGCAATTGGAGATGTACATGGTGCATTTTTGCTTGAGTTTTATTTAGAGCATGTGTATATAAAATATGATAAATCGATTTTTGATTATTGTTGTAGAGACGTATATAAATATCTACATACTTCTGAAAAAATATTGGATAAAAATCAATGGCAGGAACCGCCAGGAGATGATTTCAGTGTTCCATCAATTGAACCAGAGGAATACCGACCTTACCTAAAATTAAAAAAGAGAATACAGGATCGTAGAGATAAAGATTCTCCTATTTGTAATTTATTCGAACGATTCCATATATCTTTACGGGAATTCCAGGAGTTAAAAGATGATCGGGACTCGCAGTGCTGGAAATTATGCAATTTACTGGAATATATTCAATATGAATGGGGCAAGAATGGTATAGACGATAGGCAAAACGACCATTCCAATAATGACAAAAGCCAATGCACATTTAATTTAAACAAGCTTTTAGGTAATCCCCATGTAACTTTATTTAGTAATCCAGTAAATTATTTTAAGGAGCCGTTTACTAAAGAACAGCGTCAACAGAATGAAGCTATGATATTTTTATTTACGGAAGTGAAGCACCAATGTTTACTTGAGGTTATACAATATTACCAGTATTATGTTCTGATTTTGAAGTTGTTTATAATGCAGAAGACAGATAAAAATTATTGTTTGAACTTTATGTATGGAGTTTCTGAGCATGAAGTGGGGCAATATATATATCAAAGTAATATAGACGACCAGGGCAGGCAATATTATCATGCTATTGTTCTATTCTTACAAAACGTATTAAATCAAATGGATGATACAGTGAAAACCATGAAAGTTACTGATAAGCAGCTGTTCAATGCATTTGCTATCGAACTTTTAAAAGAAAAAACTATTTCAGTGATAACAGAAACTAAGTTGCATCATAGGCAGGCACAATCTGTTGTACAAGTTATTGATGCTAATCAGCGAGCTATATTTGTATCTTTGTGTGTTTCATTTGGTAAGGGGAATATGAAAGAAGCACATAAATTTTTAATATGTCACGAAAAAGAAGTATCACAATTTATTCATAATGATTTTAAGAAAATATTGAATAAGGCCATTAAATACTATCCCTATATAGACCAATATCATATGGGAGTACCCAAGAATGTGAAAATGAATTCTTGTGATTTAAAGATCTTGATGGCTATTATGCAATTGGAAGATAAAGCGATGGATAATTCAATAGATGATGTAAAAACAATGCAAGATCATTACGGAAAAAAGAGAGGCAGAGAGAAAAGATCATTGCATACGATATTGTCCAAATTTTTGCATGCTGACCTACATGAATATAATTTTTTACGGGCACTTTTGACTGCGCAGATAATGTATGATTTGGGGTGGATTCAAAGCTATCCAGAATGGGGACGCTGTATGGAATTAATGGGGGATGTATTAGTGAAAAATATTAGAGGATTACAGAATATAGATCAGTTCTTATCAGAGCTTAATGATATTGATACACTCATCAATGAACAAGTCAGAAAACCCTTATATGCCGCAGGTGTTTCGTGTGTAGAAAATCCGGATTATAGAATGATAAGGTTATATTTATTTGGTAAATAAATATAATTTGTTGTAATTTGTGTATTTGTCCTACATGTCCGCATTGTCCGTCTAAATTTAGAGGGCGTAGTGGTGGATATTAGATGACTTTATAATTTGTGGACAGTTAGGACAATGTGGACAGCATAAAATGAGGACTTGGAAATGACCAAGTCCTTTATATATTGCAAATTCCTCTTTCTTTGAAGCCATGACATTTTTTTATGTGTCATACTAGATGACTTTGTTTCCGAACGTATTCTATCACTCCTTCCTTTGGGATTTTCCATATGCGATTCTGACGGAAACACTTTACTTTTCCGGATGCTAATAGTGCGTAGGCAGCATTTTTCCCGATAGACAGCATTTCAGCAAACTCTTCGACGGTTACTAAATCTCCATACTCTTCAAACATGATGATATACCTCCTTTTATGGTTTTGGCTTATTGGTATGTTTAGTAAATATATAAATTATGCAGTAGATATAGTACGCGTTAAAAACGGTATATATAGTAAAAAAATCAATGTAACTGACTGTCAATGATTTTTATGGTGTAGATAATCATCCAAAGAGTCTACGGTGATCAGCCACGCTTTTCCGGTTTTGTGAGCATCAAGCTGACCTGTCCTGATTAAGCCATATACTTTCATGGAACTGCAGTTCATAAGGCATGCCACATCGGAAACATGGAGAATAGTTTTAGTGATTGATACTGCGTTCATAGTCATTGTAACCTCCCTTCTATAGTTATTTATATTGATGTTAGTATTTTGAGCGTTACAATATTGCAGATTATATTTTCATGAAGTCGAAATTTTTATATAAATTCCTGCACTATTCCATTGTGATTAAGAATAGTGCCGTGTATAATATGAATATGTTCACGGAATCACTGTTCAGGGGGAACTGTAATGAAAATAAGTTATAAAAAATTATGGATTATGTTGTTGGAAAAGGATATAAACAAGGCTGCATTCAAAAGAGAGCTCAAATTGGCAGCAGGTACTATGAGTAAATTGAACAAGGGCGATGAAGTTTCCCTTTCGGTTCTACTACGTATCTGTGAATATCTCAATTGTGATATTGGAGATATTTGTTCAGTGGTAAAAGTCAATGATATGTAATCCCGTTTTTAAGAACAGCTTATGTAGTACAATATTTTACAAGCAATTGAGTTTAATTTGGAGGAATAAGAATGAATAAGCAACAGCTTGCATCTAAGATTTGGGAATCCGCCAATAAGATGCGGTCAAAAATTGAAGCAAATGAATACAAGGACTATATCCTTGGCTTTATTTTCTATAAGTTTCTTTCAGATAAAGAAGTCAGATATCTGAAAGAAAATGATTGGACAGATGAATACCTTAAAGACCTGGCCGAAGACGACGACGATACTGTTGAAAGCATTCAAAAGAACATAGGGTATTTTATATCCTACGACCACCTGTTTTCAACGTGGATAGAAAAAGGCAGTGATTTTAATGCAAGTGATGTAACAGACGCACTGCAGGCATTCAGCCGCCTGATCGACACTACACATAAGAAAGTGTTTGACGGCGTATTTACGACTCTTGAAACCGGTCTATCTAAACTGGGCGAAACATCCGGCGCAAGGACGAAAGCTATCCGTAATCTTCTCTATCTTATCAAAGACATTCCGATGGATGGGAAGCAGGATTACGATGTGCTCGGTTTTATTTATGAGTATTTAATTAGCAACTTCGCAGCTAATGCAGGTAAAAAAGCCGGCGAATTCTATACCCCGCATGAAGTTTCTCTGCTTATGTCAGAGATTGTAGCAGATCATCTGAAGGACCGGACCGAAATCAAAATTTACGATCCCACAAGCGGCTCCGGCTCTCTGTTGATTAACATAGGTAAAAGTGTTGCTCGGTACATGGGAAATAGTAATAATATTATGTATTATGCTCAAGAACTTAAGGGGAATACATATAACCTCACACGAATGAACTTGGTTATGCGCGGTATTCTCCCTGACAATATTGTTACGCGCAACGGTGATACGCTGGAGGAGGACTGGCCTTATTTTGACGAAAACGATCCGATCAACACCTATAATCCACTTTATGTAGATGCCGTTGTTTCCAATCCTCCATATTCGCAGGCATGGAATCCTGCTGATAAAGAATCCGATCCGCGGTATGCACGTTTTGGTCTTGCTCCGAGGGGAAAAGCGGATTATGCTTTTCTGCTCCATGAT
>JALCNL010000027.1 GCA_022649055.1 Megasphaera sp. | reverse complement strand
TTTTTGAAACCATGGGCTGCCGGGCAACGGATCATGTTCTGGAATATGTATGCTGCCGGGAAGCAGATGAAAAAACATTGGATGCTATCGTAGACAAGGCACTGCGGCACGAATCGATTTCCATAGAAGAAATGGAAGCCTATAAAACGGCACTGCTTACGTATTTGGCCGGTGAATATGCAAAACGCGGCTGGGTCATGCAGATCCATTATGCGACGCTTAGAGATAATAACACACAGATGTTTAAAAAATTAGGGCCTGACACGGGATTTGACTGCATCGCAGAAGGAAATTGCGGCAGGGGACTGGTTGCTTTTCTGGATCATTTGAATGAACGAGGCATTTTGCCGAGAACGGTATTGTACTCCGGCACACCGGCCGATAACACGATGATCGGGACTATTATCGGTTCTTTCCAAGGAACGGAGGCTTGCGGTAAAATCCAGCAGGGAGCTCCCTGGTGGTTCAATGATACCAAGCAGGGCATGATCGACCAGCTGACCAGTATTGCCAATCTTTCCGTGTTCGGCAATATACTGGGGATGCTGACGGACTCCCGCTCCTTTTTGTCCTATGCCCGGCATGAATATTACCGCCGTATTCTTTGCAACTGGATCGGCAATCTCGTAGAAAACGGAGAATATCCCGCGGATATGGAATTTTTAGGACAGTTGGTGCAAAATATTTGTTTCAACAATGCCGCTGCCTATTTCCAATTCAAGATGTAAACGGCAAGGAGGAGGAGTTACCTGGAATGAAAAATGTTAAAGATGTATCGTCACGTGTTTCCCGGCCTGTCAAGATTCTTCAAATCGGCGAAGGGAATTTTTTGAGAGCATTCATCGAATATGGCATTGATATAGCGAATGAAACTTTGGACTATAATGGCAATGTTGCGATGGTCGTGCCGCGTTCTCCTAAAAAAGAAGCATTTGACAAGCAGGACAATTTGTATACGGTTTGCCTGCGCGGGCAGAAGAACGGCAGTGTTTACCGGGAAAACCGCATTATTACTTGTGTAGAAACGGTCGTATCCGCCAATTATGATTTCAGCGGATTTCTCCGTCTGGCCCATAGGGATACACTGGAATTTGTGATTTCCAATACGACGGATGCAGGAATATTATTTGATGATACGGATCGGCCGCTGCCGGATACACCGGCGAGCACGTTTCCCGGTAAATTGACACAATTCCTGTATGAACGGTACCGATTTTTTAAGGGAGCGGCCGATAAGGCACTGACGATGCTTCCCGTGGAATTGATCGATCATAACGGCGAAGCGCTTAAAACATGTGTTTTTCAATATATTGATATATGGCAGATGGAGGCAGATTTTAAACATTGGGTAGACACGAAATGTGCCTTTGTCAGTACGTTGGTAGACCGCATTGTAACAGGATATCCCAAAGATACAGAAGAAATTGCGGCAATGTACGAAGAACTGGGATATGAAGATGAATTGCTGGACATTGCCGAACCTTTCAACAGCTGGGTCATTGGAGCGGCATCCTTGAAGGAAAAATTCCCGGTAAGCAGTCCGCAGTGGCAGGTGGAATTTACCGATGATTTGGAGGCGTACCGGGAACGGAAAATCCGTATTTTGAACGGGGCGCACACCTCTATGGTACTGGGGGCCTATCTTGCCGGCAAGGAGTATGTGGGAGAATGTATGGCGGATCCGGTGATCCGCCGGCAGC
Source organism: Megasphaera sp. (assembly GCA_022649055.1). Classification (GTDB taxonomy): domain Bacteria; phylum Bacillota; class Negativicutes; order Veillonellales; family Megasphaeraceae; genus Megasphaera_A; species Megasphaera_A sueciensis. Next base: position 26,648 of record JALCNL010000027.1, on the reverse strand, counting down.
TGGATCAGTCTGTGTATGGTGAAATCATCCCTACGGTGCATATGCCGCGGGAAAAAGCCGAAGCGTTTGCGGCGGATGTATATGAACGGTTTGAAAATCCCTTTGTAAAGCATGCTCTCCTTTCTATTTCGCTGAATTCCATTGCAAAATGGAAAGGCCGGGTATTGCCGACACTGAAGGATAGCATAGCGCAGACGGGCAGACTGCCGAAATGGCTGACCTATTCCTTGGCAGCATTGTTGGCGTTTTATCGCAGCGAGCACAGGGGAGACGGCTGTCTGATCGGGAATCGCGGTACTGATATATATGAAATTCATGATGAACCGGACAATCTTGCATTTGTCCGCACGCATGCCGGCCTTGCTGCCGGTGACTATGTACGGGACATGATGGCGCATACCTCCTTTTGGGGAGAAGATTTGACTCATATAGATGGGTTTGCCGAAGCAGTAACAGCCCATCTGGAACGCATGGCCGAAGTCGGGGTCAAGGCGCATATTGCCGAATTGGGAGAGCAGGTATAAAAAATGGCAGATATCTATCAAATTAACGAAAAAGATAATGTAGCAGTTGCGACGGCAAGTATTCCTAAAGGGACGGTCGTTATGGTACAGCACCAGTCTATTGTGACCGGAGCCGCTATTCCGGCAGGCCATAAGATGGCGATACGACCCATTGCAGCCGGGGAGGATATCATTAAGTACGGTTTCCCCATCGGCGTCGCCCGGGAGGCGATCGCACCAGGTGCGTGGGTGCATACCCATAATACAAAAAGCAAACTGGGAAATCTTTTGACCTATACATACGAACCGGACACCGCGGTACGTCCGGAACTTGCCGGGACGCGGCAGTACGAATTTCTGGGATATCCGCGAAAACTTGGAAAAGCCGGTATCCGCAACGAAGTTTGGATTATTCCGACGGTAGGGTGTGTCAATGCGATCGCGCGGGCAATCGAAGAAGCGGCACAGCCGTTTAAAACAGCACATATCGACGGTATTTTTGCCTATAGTCATCCGCACGGCTGTTCCCAGCTCGGGGAAGATCATATTCATACCCAGAAAATATTGAGCGGCCTGGTTCATAGTCCCAATGCCGGAGCCGTATTGGTTCTTGGACTGGGGTGTGAAAACAACCAAATCGACCAGATGAAGGCCGTTATCGGCGAGTATGATCCGGATCGGGTGAAATTTCTTGTCTGCCAAGAGGTAGCGGATGAAGTAGCTGTGGGAACGGCGATCGTCAAGGAACTATGTCGGTATGCCGATCAATTTAAACGAGTGCCCTGCGATGCCGGCCAGCTGACGATCGGATTAAAATGCGGCGGTTCTGACGGATTGTCCGGTATTACGGCAAATCCGCTGGTCGGAGAAATATCCAACCGGATCATTGCTGCCGGCGGTACCTCGATATTGACCGAAGTGCCGGAGATGTTCGGTGCGGAAACGTTATTGATGAACCGGGCGCGGAATCGGTCTGTATTTGATAAGACCACTGTACTTATTAATCATTTCAAAGAATATTTTATGCGGTACGGAGAAAAAATCGATGAAAATCCGTCACCGGGAAATAAAGCCGGCGGTATTACGACACTGGAAGATAAATCTCTGGGATGCGTGCAAAAGGGCGGACAGGCAATCATTGAAGATGTCCTTGCGTACGGTGACCGGATACAAGGGTCTGGATTGCAGCTGCTGCAGGCGCCGGGCAATGATTTGGTAGCCGCCAATGCATTGGCGGCAGCCGGTGCCGATATGGTTTTGTTTACGACGGGACGGGGTACCCCGTTTGCCTGTCCCGTGCCGACAATCAAGATTTCTAGCAACAGCCAGCTGGCGGCGTACAAAAAGAACTGGATAGATTTTGACGCCGGGGTATTGGTCCGGGGAGAATCTATGGAAGAAGGGGCTGATCGATTGATGCAGTATATACTTGATGTGGCATCGGGAAAAAAGCATGCAAAATCAGAAAAGCTCGATAAGCATGATCTTGCTATCTTTAAGGATGGCGTGACTTTATAAAAAAGAAGTTCGTGAAACTAATGCTTAGGAGGCGTAATAATGGTTTTATTCTTCGCGGATGGGAACCGGAATGATTAACAGCGTCGTCTGTTTTGTTTGAACGGTATGCGGGAATGGACGAAGATAGATTACGCAGAAATTTGGAATATTTCTTGAAGGTCGCTATTTTGGTGGTTGAAAAATGCAGTATCAAGATTGCGGCTATGATAGATAGTGAAAGCAATGGAGTTACTATTTACATGGGAGGAAGAAGGTTGTCCGGGGGATGGATTGTTCGACAGAACGCTGGGGGCCAATTATTTATGCAGTTTGCGGGATGCGATTCATCGTATCTGCGGATAAAAATAAAAGGAGATGTCAGATATGTTGCATTTAAATCGTCAACATATAAAAGAACAGAAGACGGAATGGGAAAAAGCCGGTATTTCTTTGTACCATTTTGATGCAGATGCTGTTATAGCGGCAACGCAGCAGACACCGCAATGGATCCATTTTGGCGGCGGCAATATTTTTAGAGCCTTTATTGCGGCACTGCAGCAATCGCTGCTGGATCAGGGAGCGGTTAAAACCGGTATTATAGCAGCGGAAACATATGATGAAGAGGTAATCGAAAACGTATATCGGCCATATGACAATTTGAGTTTAGCCGTTACTATGTATGCCGATGGCCGATATGACAAGGAAGTCATAGGCAGTGTTGTTGAATCCGTCGTATGCCGTCCGGATTTCAAGGCCGATTGGGCTCGCCTGAAAGAGATATTTCAGTCACCTTCTCTGCAGATAGCCAGTTTTACGATTACCGAAAAAGGATATATAGTAACCGACTATTCAGGTCATTATTTTCCTGTTGTTGCCGAAGATATGAAGCAAGGACCGGAAAAAGCAAAAAGTTCTATGGGCTGCATTGCGGCGCTGGTCTATGCCAGATATAAAGCCGGAGCCTATCCTCTTGCTTTTTTGAGTACAGACAATTGTTCTCATAACGGCGATAAAATCAAAGAAGCGATTCTTACCTTTGCTGACAACTGGGCAGCTGTCGGAGCCGTAGAACCGGGGTTTGTCGCTTATGTCAAGGATGAAAGCAAGATTACCTATCCGTGGAGCATGATCGATAAAATTACGCCGCGGTCTTCCGTTAAAGTACAGACGTATCTGAAAGAGTGCGGGTTTGGCGATACGGAATTGATCAAGACGAAAAAAGGAACGTATGCTGCTTTTGTAAATACGGAAAAAGCACAATACTTAGTTATTGAAGATACATTTCCGAATGGCCGGCCGCCGCTGGAAAAAGCAGGTGTCATTTTTACGGATAGAGAAACCGTGGATAAAGTAGAACGCATGAAGGTCTGCACATGCTTAAATCCACTGCACACTGCGCTGGCTGTGTACGGCTGTCTTCTCGGGTATACGCGTATTGCCGATGAACTGAACGATCCGCAGCTGAAGCGGTTTATTGAATTGATCGGGTATCAGGAAGGGCTGCCGGTCGTTACGAATCCGGGCGTGCTGGATCCGAAAACCTTTATCAAGGAAGTTTTAGAACAGCGATTCCCGAATCCGAATCTGCCGGATACACCGCAGCGTATTGCTACGGATACGTCACAGAAGGTCGGCATCCGTTTTGGAGAAACGATCAAAGCCTATGGCGATGCAGCTTCCCAGCTTCGCTTTATTCCGCTGGCCATTGCAGGCTGGTGCCGGTATTTATTGGCTGTCGATGATAACGGGAAGGCCTTTGAATTGAGTTCGGATCCGTTATTGGAGGATCTTCAAAAGGCTTTGCGGGGAATCGAATTAGGAAAACCGGAGTCGGCAGCAGGCAAGTTACAACCGATCCTTTCCAACCGGAGCATTTTTGGCAGTGATCTATATGCCGTCGGACTGGGTGAAAAGATCGAAGGATATTTTACTGAATTACTAGCCGGGCCGCATGCCGTGAGAAACGTGCTGAAAAAATATATTAAATAGGGAGAGATTGAAATGGAACATTGGATACCTGTGTTATGGGTTATATTTGCCATCATTTTATTATTGATACTGACCGTTAAAGTTAAATTACACAGTATGATTGCTTTGCTTTTGATAGCTATATTTGTTGCTTTTGCAGAAGGTATGGATAGCACATCTTTAATTAAAGCTGTTACTCAAGGAGCGGGAAGCACTTTAGGGGGAGTCGGTCTTATCATTGTTTTAGGTGCAGCGTTGGGGCAATTGATGACAGATTGTGGTGCTTCCAAGAAGATAGCAGATACTATTGTAGCTTCTTGTGGCGAACGTTTTCTAAGATGGGGGCTCTTGATTGTTGGTACTATTTTTGGTGTCTCGATGTTTTTTGAAGTTGCGTTTATGGTTGTAGTACCCTTAGTAATTAGTATTGCTAAAGAAGCTAAAATACCGTACATGGTTTTAATTATCCCCGTTTTAGCAGCGGTGGCACAAGCACATAGCTTATTACCTCCTCAGCCAGGTCCGGTTGCATTGATGGATGCTTTTGGTGCTGATAGCGGATCTATTTACCTGTTAGGTATGATTGTTTTAATCCCTTCTGTTATCTGTGCAGGTATCATTCTTCCTCGATTTTTAAAGGGGATTGATACATATGCGGAACCTAAATTGGGAAGTTTTAAAGAGGAAGATTTGTGCAACTATAAATTACCGCATTTTATAATTTGTTTATTAATTCCGTTGATTCCTGCATTGTTAATGATTGGAAATACCATTCTTACAGGTCTTTATGGGACCGAAAATACGCTTGTTCACGTGTTTTCGTTTTTAGGGAGTCCTAATATTAGTTTATTATTAGCTGTATTAATTGCAGTATATGTGTTCGGAGTTCGTGCGGGTAGAACCGTTGCAGAAGCATCTGAATCTATTACTGTGGCGATTAAAGGAATTTCTACAGTAGTACTTATTATTGGAGCAGGCGGGGTATTTAAAGAAGTAATTATTAATGCTGGAGTCGGTCAGCATATTGCAGCGGCTGTTACTGGACTTTCTATTTCACCTCTTATTTTAGCATGGATTATTACTGTTATTATTCGTTGGGCAACTGGGCAAGGCGCTGTATCGGCGATTACGGCGGCAGGTATTGTAGGACCTTTGATTCCTGTGTTTCATGTTGATCCGACCTTAATGATGTTGGCAACCGCGGCAGGTAGTAACACAATTACCATGCCAAATGATGCTGCTTTTTGGCTTATGAAGGAAACTTTTAATTTGTCTATAGGACAAACTTTTAAAACTTGGGGACTGCTTGAATTAGTAAATTCTGTAGTTGGCTTAGGGATGGTTTTACTTTTAAGTTTTTTACTTTAAGGTTTTTTATCAGTCAGGATTGTTATAGAAAAATTAAATTTTAGTCGCAAGGGGGACAAAGTCGTGATAGATACTACTTGTGGATATTGCGTAAAGGGCAAACCGCTGGATGCCTTCGGCATATATATTTGTGATTTGTCTGTCAGCATGCTGGTTTTGTTCAAGGAACAAAGTCATCCGGGACGATGTATCGTAGCCTATAAAGAACATGTCAGTGAAATGACGGATATCAGTGACGAGGGACGGAACGCCTTCTTTGCCGATGTCAATCGGGCAGCGAAAGCGATCCGCGCGGCGTTTCATCCGGACAAAATCAATTATGGGGCTTATGCGGATACAGGGCATCATCTTCATATGCATCTCGTGCCAAAATACAAGGATCAATTTGAATGGAACGGAGTTTTTCAAATGAATCCGCAGAAAATTTTTTTACAAGAAGAAGCCTATGCGGCTATGATCCAAAAAATCAAAGATAATTTGTAAGCGCAGCAGATAGGAAAAGCTCTCTTTTTACAGAGAGCTTTTTAATATTATAAGAATATAGTTGGTAAGGTACATATAACTTTTGTATTTATTTTTATAAAAAATAAATATTATATAGCATAGTACCTTGCAATAAAAGATACTATGCTATATAATAACAGTAAGTTTAAAAAAGTAGTAAAAATAAGAACCTTGCAGTTTTAAATATGACCTGGGAGGTGAACGAATGAATATTCAATTAAAAAAAGGTGTTATTGAATTGCTTGTTTTAGCACAACTTGTCCATAAAGATTGTTATGGTTATGAAATTGTGGCAGAAGTATCAAAACATATGGAAATATCAGAAGGAACGATATATCCTTTGCTTAATCGTTTAAAAAGAGATCTGTTTGTAGAAACCTATTTGGCAGAGTCAAATAGCGGACCTCCACGTAAATATTATAAAATGACAGAAATGGGAAAAAGGGCTTTTTTAAAAATGAGAGATGAGTGGATTGTTTTTTCGGAAGCGGTAAATCAGTTACTAAACGAGGTGAAATAAATGAATAAAACAGAATTTATAGATTTATTGCGATACTATTTTAGTAAAGCTAAAAAAGATGACCTAACTGAAATATTATATGATTATGAAGAACATTTTCGAATTGGGGCAGAACAAGGCCTTACCGAACAAGAAATAATAGAATCGCTGGGAAGTCCTAAAGATATCTATGAGGCTTATATGAGTGAAGGCGTTATAAGTGAACGGAAAGGATTGCTTAAAGGAAATATACAAGAAATGGTAGAACGAGCACAAGAATCATTTAAGACAACCGTGCAGCCACAACTGCCTTATATGGCTAGAAGTGTATCAAAAACCGTTATATTGGCTTCCGGGGTTTTGTCATACATATTGACTATCTTATTCTGGTTTGTGACGCCGATTTTGGTGTATTTATTATCAATAGTATGGCAGCCTTTTACTAATTTACCGCCATTGCCGGTGATTTCACCGATTACGTTGGCAGCACTTGCCGGATTTGGGTTTTGCGGAGGGTTGACGTTCTTCTTTATTGGTAAGGAAATTATGAAATGGCGTAACCATGTTTGAAAGGGCGGATCGGAATATGAAAAAAATATTAATTACAGCCATATTGTCGTTATTTTGTTTAGGAATAGGCTTCACTTCTTTTATAGTAAATGACATTACCCATATTACTTCTTGGTATACCGACTATGGCAAACAGGTAGTACATTTTGAAAAACAGGAGAAGGATCATCATAGAAAATATGTTCACGATACAAAGGATGGGCGCGATCATAAGGAACAACTTAAACAAGAACCGTCCGATGATTTTATGAAAGAGAAAAAATCATTCGAACAACAGGATAATTCCAATTCAGCTCCATTGCATACTACTGCTGCTGATGATGGAAATTAATCGGAGGGAACAACGGAACTATGAATTATGAAGTATTTACTTTGATCAATGGAGCTGCGGGCAACATATACCTTTTGGACATCATAATGAAAGCATGTACGGAATATGTGCCGATTGTGTTTATACTTATTTTAATGGGAATGTATGGTATGGGAGTTTTTTATAAAAACTCCCATTTGCGTCAACAGGCTTTCGCTACAGGAGTATATGTGATATTGTCCTTGTTTATTACTCTTTGTATTGGCAGGGTATATTATGAAAACCGTCCTTTTGTAGATCACAAAGTCAATATGCTGCTGCCTCATGTTCCCGATGCCGGATTTCCAAGTGATCATGCAGTTGGGACTATGAGCATAGCTATGGGAATTCTATATAGTTCCCCTTGGGTGGGACGCCTGTTATTTATATTGTCGATACTAGTGGGGGTTTCTCGTATATACGTAGGTCATCATTATCCTATGGATGTATTGGGAGGATTTATTATTGTCTGGTGTACCTCTATAGTTTACCATCGTTATTTAGGAACGATGGTTATGATTGCGTACCAGCGTATAGAGAGATTTGTTTTAACTAAATGCCGCCGATACCATCTAGGTTAACTTATATAGTAAAGATGTCCGTGAATATGCGATTATTGTAAATGATATAATGTATAGGACAGAAAATATGTACAGATGCCTTGCTATTTGTTTGCATAATCTAATTGTAGTATGGTAGTATAATTAATAAATATATGTATGTCCGTGTATGAAAGGGGTCACGGGAGACCGGATTCCGTCAACACGTAAAAATGGAGGCGTGCCGGGGTGAGCAAGTTGGAAATGTTGGAACAGAAAACAAATGAATCTGTACGAGAGTATGCATATCGCGTTATTTTTGAGAATATTATGTCACTGCATCTGGTTCCGGGAACGGCAATATCCGAAAAGGAGATATCCGATCGGTTGTCTATCAGCAGGACTCCTGTACGGGAAGCGTTTATCCGCTTGGCTCAGGCGGGGCTGCTGGAGATTTTGCCGCAGCGCGGGACTTATATATCAAAAATTGATACGGCGCAGATCGCCGAGTTCCGTTTTCTGCGCGTAACGTTGGAACGGGCCGTCATGGAACTGGCATGCCGATCTTTTCCCGAGTCGTATTTAAAGAGGTTGGAAGCGTGTCTGGCGGATCAGGAGCACGTCTTGCAGAAATTCGATGCCAGCCGGTTTTATGAATTGGACAATGAAATGCATTGTATCATTTTTTCCGGTTGTGCTAAACCGAGTATTTGGCAATTGCTGCAAAATGCCAATATCAATTATATCCGTGCCCGCGTACTGAATGTATCTGCCGCGCAGACGGAAATGCAGCTGCTCTATGAGCAGCATCGCCTGATCATGCGGTCTATCGTCGGGCATGATGTGTCGGCGGGGATCGATATTATAACGAAGCATGTCAATAAAGTGATCGGAGACGTAGATGCATTGAAAAAGCAGTATCCGGAATATTTTAAATAAACGCAAGGTATTTTTTATGCTATACGCATAGGGATGATCGGTTGTTTGTGTACGCACAAGCAGCCGGTCATTTTTTATGGGCATATATTCGAAAAATGCATGAAGGTTGATAAAATGGTATGCTTTTTGCATTATAGGACTCTTATATTGCAAACAGATATACTAGTATGGTAGTATATCTTATGTAAGAAAAAAAGTCGATAGGGTAATACACTATATATTTCATAATGGAGGCATACGGCAATGAGAATGACATTTCGTTGGTATGGAGAGAAAGATGATAAAATCACATTACAGGAGATTCGGCAGATTCCCGGTATGGATGGCATCGTAGGGGCTTTGTTTGATGTTCCTGTAGGAGCGGCATGGCCGGTGGAACCGCTTATGGCGATTCGGGAGCAGGCAGAAGCACATCAGTTGGTCTTTAAAGATTTGGAAAGCATTAATGTTCACGAAGATATTAAGTTGGGTCTTCCCAGTCGGGATCAGTATATTGAGAACTATATTATTTCTCTGCGCAATGCAGCAAAAGCGGGGATCGAAATGGTTTGTTACAATTTCATGCCCGTATTTGACTGGACTCGGACGGATTTGGCGAAGCCGTTGTATGATGGTTCTACGGCTTTATCTTATGATTATCATTTGATTGCCGGTAAAACACCGCAGGATATGGCCAAAGAAATTATCGACAACAGCAATGGTTTTATTCTTCCCGGATGGGAACCGGAACGACTGACGGAACTATCTGTTTTGTTTGAACAGTATGCCGGCATGGACGAAGACGGATTACGCAAAAATTTGGAATATTTCCTGAAGGCCGTTATTCCGGTGGCTGAGGAATGCGGCATCAAGATGGCGATCCATCCCGATGATCCTCCTATTTCCGTGTTTGGACTTCCGCGAATTGTCAAAAATGAAAAGGATCTGGACAAGATTGCGGCTATGGTAGATAGTGAAAGCAATGGCTTTACTATTTGCACCGGATCGCTGGGGTCTAATTTGCAGAATGATATTCCTCACATTATTCGCAAGTTCGGCAAACAAAAACGCATCAATTTCATGCATGTCCGCAATATTCAGGTCCATGAACCGTGGGTATTTAACGAAGTGGCACATAAATCAAAATATGGATCCTTGGATATGTTTGAAATTATGAAGGCTTTGTATGATATTGATTTCGACGGACCGATCCGTCCGGATCACGGCCGCATGATATGGGATGAAACAGGCCGTCCGGGGTATGGATTGTTCGACAGAGCGCTGGGAGCTAATTATTTATGCGGCTTGTGGGATGCAATTTGTCGTATCTGCGGACAAAAATAAGTGATACATAAAAAAGGAGTGGTTTTATGTTTAAAATGCGTTGGGGACTCATTGGGTTGTGTTTTTTAGCGAATGCTATCAATTATATTGATAGAGCTAATTTAGCGATAGCAGCACCGCATATTCGACTTGAGTTGGGATTAGATGCAGCTACAATGGGGTTAGTATTAAGTGCGTTCTTCTGGACTTATGCACTATTCCAATTGCCATCTGGATGGTTTATTGACAAAGTCGGTGTACGTGTTAGCTTGGCATTTGCTGTGGGGTGGTGGTCTATTTTTACGGCAACGACGGGGCTTGCTCATAGCATAGGACAAATGATTGGTTCCCGATTTTTACTTGGTGTCGGTGAATCGGCAGCTATGCCATCTTTTGCTAAGGTTGCTTATAATTGGTTCCCTCATAGTCAAAGAGGAATAGCTTGCAGTATTTTTGATAGTGGCTCTCGCGTTGGTTCCGCTTTGTCATTACCTCTCATTGCTTGGATTATTACTATTGTTGGATGGAGAGGATCATTTATTATTACTGGTGCTATGGGTATTCTTTGGGCTTTTGCATGGTGGTTTATCTATCGTGATCCGGAAAAATACCGCGATATTGCACCGAAAGAGGTAGAAGCTTTATTGGCCGAACGAGGAGAACAAGCAACAGAGGAAACTTCTCAGAAGAAAGTGGCTTGGTCTAGCTTATTTCATTATCGTACCGTATGGGGACTTATGATTGGATTATTTTGTTTGAATTTTGCAATTTATTTTTTTATTACATGGTTTCCGAGTTATTTAATGGATACACGAGGATTTTCTTTGAAGGCACTGGGAACTTTAGGTATGTTGCCCGCATTATTAGCGATACCGGGGGGCTGGTTAGGTGGATTTACTTCCGATTGGCTTTTGCGTCGAGGACATACCGCTACTTTTTCTCGTAAAGTTTGCCTTGTAGGTGGGATGTTGACTTCTTCTTGTATTGCTTTGTGTGCTTTTGTCGATAGCATATGGATTTGTTTAGCTTTATTTGCATTATCTTATGCTAGTTTGTCTTTTGCAGGATCTAATACATGGGTAATAGTTGGGGAAATATCGCCAACGCCAGGACACGTAGCTTCTATTGGTGGAATTATGAATTTTGCTGGTAATTTAGCCGGTATTTTTATTACTACTTTTACGGGGGTAATGTTGACTATTACACAAGGATCGTTTTTTATTCCGCTGGCCGTTGCTGGTATTTTATGTATTGTAGGAGCTCTGTCATATTTATTTCTTGTAGGTAGGGTAGAACCTTTACCTATAGATATAAAATAATATTTTTATAGTTTATGGTACTTATTATATAATGTATGTAAGATATTTTTAACAACGCATATTCAAACGAGGATATGCGTTGTTTCTTATAAAATAAGGTAAATACCAAGTATTTAGCCTTTTCTTTCTTCAATCGTTTATTCTAATTAAATAATAATGCAAAAGTAGTAGACAAGAAATAAAGTTTAGTATACACTATAACTGTAAGATTTGAGTAAAGGGTCAAGCGTCCTTTGGAAAAATACTTTTGTCTAGCTTAAGTGGGACGAAAATCGTACCACTTAAAATGTAAGGAGGAAAAGTAATGACAGTAAAAATGGGTATCAGCGGTTTTGGAAGAATCGGGCGGTGTACTTTCAGGACTTCGTTCCTGCGTCCGGATGTTGAAATTGCGGCTATTAACAGCCGAACAGTCGGACCTATTATGGCCGATTTGTTAAAATTCGATACTGTTCATGGCACGTGGAATCATGAGGTTTCTTTTGATTCGGAAAAATCGCAGTTGATCGTGGATGGGAAGGCAATTCCGGTTACAAGTGAAACCGATCCCGCCAATATTCCCTGGAATAAAATGGGAGTCGATATCGTAGCCGAATCAACGGGTAAATTCAAGGACCGCGATTCGGCGGCTAAACATTTAGCTGATGGCGCAAAAAAGGTCATTATTACGGCACCCGGAAAGAATGAAGATATTACGATTGTTATGGGTGTCAATGAAGACATGTATGAACCGGACAAGCATCACATTATTTCCAACGGTTCCTGCACGACGAATTGTCTGGCTCCGGTGGCCAAGGTACTGTCTCGTGAATTTGGCATCGTTCGCGGCATGATGACGACCGTACACTCGTATACCAATGATCAGCTGCTGGTCGACGGCGTGCATAAAGATATGCGTCGGGCCCGTTGTGCGACACAGTCTATTGTTCCGACGTCTACCGGTGCCGCTAAGGCCGTGGCGCTTGTTCTGCCGGAACTCAAAGGGAAGTTTACGGGTATGGCGCTGCGTGTACCGACTCCGAATGTTTCCATGACCGATTTAGTCACTATTTTAGAAAAAAATGTCACCGTAGCGGACGTAAACCGTGTGCTGAAAAAATGGGCAGAAGGTCCGTTAAAGGGAATTTTGGCCTATTCCGAAGCACATACAGTCTCTTCTGATTATATCAGTGATCCGCATAGCTCTATTGTTGATGCGCTGGATACACAGGTCGTAGAAGGCAATATGGTAAAGACCGTTGCCTGGTATGACAATGAATGGGGATATTCGCTGCGCGTCAACGATTTGGCAGCCTATATTGCGAAAAAGGGATTTTGATTGACCCGGTGAGGCAGCGCGATATATAGCGGAGGAACGTATATGAAGCAAGATTTCTTGGAAATATTTCAAAAAATTGCCCCTGATTTGATGGGGACCGTCAAGGAACGGTATTTATTGCTGCGTCATATTTCAGATGCAGAACCGGTGGGACGGCGGACATTAGCCGGCATATCGGGACTTTCCGAACGGGTCGTGCGGGCTCATGTCGATGTTTTGCGGCGCAGCGGCATCGTTCGGTTTACGACGATGGGGATTGCCTTGGAACCGCAAGGGAAAGAAATGATGCCGGATTTGTTGGAATGCTTTTTGCGGCTGAACCGCTTAGATGAAATGCAGCAGTATATTCGCCAGAAACTGCGGCTGAAAGAAGTATGCATCGTGCCGGGAAACTGCGATAGTGACAAAACGGCAAAGGATGAGTTAAGCCGTAAGGGGGCGCTGCTGCTGGCTGATTTATTGGACGGCGTCAAGACCGTAGCGATCAGCGGCGGTTCGACGATGGCCGGAGTGGCGGCGACGCTTCCGGAAAATGCGTCGGGAGTTGCCGTAGTGCCTGCACGCGGTGGTATTGGGAACCGTGTAGAATTTCAGGCCAATGTCATTGCGGCACAGGTCGCTTCAAAAGCCAACGGAACGTATCATATGCTTCACATTCCCGACGGGCTGAGCGAATCGACCTTACGGGTCATGCTCCGCAGTGATATGCAGACTAAAAAAATAGTAGCTATGGCCAAAACAGCAGAGGTTATTTTATTTGGCATCGGCCGCTCCGATATTATGGCTGACAGACGGGAACTTACTGTGGCGGAACGAAAAAAATTGACGGATGACGGCGCGGTAGGGGAGGCATTGGGATCCTATTGCAATGTGTCCGGCGAGGTGGTTTATGCAACGAATAATGTTGGCATTTCGCTGACAGAGTTGCAGCATAATTTACATGTTATCGCAGTGGCCGGCGGATCCAGCAAGGCCAAGGCTATCATTGCCGTTATGCGGGCCTGCCATACGGGGACGCTGGTGACGGATGAAGCCGCCGCATCGGAAATCGCTAAGTTGATTTGAGGATATATAGTGAGAAAGGGTGTATATAATGGTAAAAATCGGGATTAATGGCTTTGGGCGTATTGGCAGATCTGCGTTTAAAATTGCCATGCGGTATAAAGATGAAATCGAGATCGTAGGAATTAATGATATTACAAGTGCAAAGAATATGGCTCATTTATTGAAATATGACAGTATTTACGGGAGAATGAATGCCGAAGTAAGCTATGACGATGCACATATCATCGTCGATGGTAAAAAATATCCTTATTTTTGTGAAAAAGATGTTACCCGTGTCGATTGGGATGCCTTGGGCGCTGATATTGTCGTAGAAGCTTCGGGCAAATATGTTGATGCCGATAAAGCTCGCGTGGAATTGGGCGGTTCGGTAAAAAAGGTCCTGATCACCGCACCCGCCATACATGATGATTTGACAATCGTTTTGGGAGTCAATGATAATGCCTATGATCCGGCTAAGCATGATGTTATTTCCGGGGCTTCCTGCACGACCTGCGTGTTGGCTGCCATTTTAAAACTCATGAACGACACCTACGGCGTTGCACGAGGCATGACTACTTCTATTCATTCGTATACGAACGATCAAAAGATACTTGATGTCTCGCATAAGGATCTGCGGCGTGCCCGGGCAGCGGCGGTTTCTATTATTCCTACCACGACAGGAGCGGCACAAGCGATTACCAAAGTGCTTCCGGAATATGCCGGCAAGATGAGCTGCTATGCTGTTCGTGTACCGACTCCCGATGTTTCTATCGTGGATATCGTCTTGGAATTAAAAACGGAGGTTACGACAGCTGAATTGAACCATACGTTTAAAGAAGCGGCGGCAGGTCCTTTTAAAGGAATCATTGACTGGACGGAGGATGAACTTGTCTCCGTCGATTTCCGAGGAAATGAAAATACGACGACTATTGATTTGCCGTTGAATATTGCAATGGAAGGCGGCATGGTGAAAATTTTAGCTTGGTATGATAATGAATGGGGTTACGCCCGCAGAGTCATCGATCTTGTTACATTTCTTGACCGCAAGGGGTTTTAACATTACGTTACGTAATATATAAAAGTGGGACGTAATGCGCGACTGGGGGTATACTCCATCGCGCATTCGTTATATACTACGTATAGTATGAAGAACTCTATGTAATATAATGACATGTCGTGCCGAGTGTCATATAAAGGAGGATGATAGTATGAAAAAGAATATAACTGATATAACAGTAGATAATAAGCGGGTATTTGTACGGGCTGATTTTAACGTGCCTTTGGATGGGGCAGGTACTATTACGGATGATACACGAATCCGGGCGACATTGCCGACGATCCGCTATCTGCTGGAACATCATGCAAAAGTGATATTGGCCAGTCATTTAGGACGTCCTAAAGGGCAGACTGTACCTGCTTATTCGCTGCGGCCGGTTGCCGACAGACTCGGCGAACTGCTTGGCATACCCGTGCAGATGGCGCCGGATTGCATCGGTGCAGATGTGCAGGCTATGGCGGAAGCCTTGCAGCCGGGACAGGTACTGTTGCTGGAAAATCTTCGTTTTCATAAAGAAGAAGAAAAAAATGATCCCCGATTTTCCCGCCAATTGGCGGGATTGGCTGAAATCGGCATCAACGATGCCTTCGGCGTGTCTCATCGCGCCCATGCTTCGGTTGCCGGCATTACGGCTTATTTGCCTATGGCGGCAGGTTTTCTGCTGGAAAAAGAAATCCGTTTTATCGGCGGCGCCGTGAGCCATCCGGCCCATCCGTTTGCTGCTATTATCGGCGGCGCCAAGGTATCCGACAAAATTGAAGTTATTTCCAACCTGCTGCCAAAGGTCGATGCCATGATCATTGGCGGCGGCATGGCCAATACGTTTATCGCGGCAATGGGGTATTCGATCGGAAAATCCTTGGTGGAAACGGATAAAATCGAATTGGCTAAGAGTCTGATTGAACAAGCTAAAACACAGGGAAAGCAACTGATGCTGCCGACGGATGTCGTCGTGGCTTCTGCGTTTTCTAATGATGCAGATAAAAAAGAAGTTCCCATCGAAGCGGTTCCTGCGGACTGGATGATTTTGGATATCGGCAGTCAAAGCCGGCAGGCCTTTGCCAAGGTCTTGGCTTCTATGAAACTTATTGTTTGGAATGGGCCTATGGGGGTATTTGAAATGGAATCGTTTGCCGGAGGTACGGAAGCGGTTGCCAAGGCCGTGGCTGATTCGCAGGCGGTTTCCATTGTCGGGGGCGGTGACTCTGTTGCAGCTGTCAATAAGACCGGACTTTCTGATAAGATAAGCCATATTTCTACCGGCGGCGGTGCTTCGCTGGAATATTTGGAAGGTAAAAAGCTTCCGGGAATTGAAGCTTTATCCGATAAATAATATAGCAATGAAGAGAAGGAGTTAAGTCCATGAGAAAAACAATTATTGCAGGTAACTGGAAAATGAATCATACCGGAGAGGAAGGGGCTGCTGTCTTGAAATCACTGGTGGAGCGGGTCACGGCAAAAGACGGTATGGAGGTCGTGGTAGCTCCGGTATTCCCGTATTTGGCATCCGCGGTGCAGATTACGGCCGGGAGTTCTGTAACCATTTCCGCCCAGAACATGCATTGGAAGGATACGGGGGCGTATACCGGTGAGGTTTCACCGGCTATGCTGATCGACATTGGTGTTACCCATGTTATTATCGGCCATTCAGAACGCCGTGAATATTTTAATGAAACAGATGAAACGGTAAATTTGAAGGTAAAGGCCGCCCTTTCTCACAAACTTACTCCTATCGTCTGCTGCGGAGAGTCGCTGGAACAACGAGAACGGGGCGAAATGAAAGCATGGATCGAAGGACAGATCCGGCATGCTTTTGCCGATATTGCGGCGGAAGATATGACAAAGGTCGTCATTGCGTATGAGCCGATTTGGGCTATTGGCACCGGCAGGACGGCTACGCATGAACAGGCGCAGGAAGTGTGTGCTATTATCCGCCGGATGGTAGGCACGTTGTATAATTCGGCTCTGGCGGATAGAATCTCTATTCTTTACGGCGGCAGTGTCAAAGGCGGCAATATAGCAGTGCTGACGCAGTGTGCGGATATTGACGGTGCATTGGTTGGCGGCGCCAGTCTGCAGGCCGATGACTTCATGGATATTATTGACCATGCAGTAGTAAAATAATCTATTGTGAGATCGGCATCAGGGGGGGGAATTACTCTTGATGCCGGTTTTTTGCATGGCTGTATGCAAATTTTGCATTTTAAAGTTGTTAATATATTTAAGGTAGATGCGTGTTATGTGTAGATTAATAAATTTTCCTATGCTATAATTTATTGTAAAGAACATGTATCGTTATATGCTCTGTTCTTACATCTATAAGGAGAATTGATTATTATGGCATTCCGATTGAAGCCTAAGGAAGAAAAGTTTTTTTCGTTATTGGAGCAGCATGCCCAGTTTTGTTATGAGGCTGCCAATTTATTGAAGCAGGCTATGGACGGCGATATTGAAAAGAACGAAGCGTTGGGACAAATTTCTGTATTAGAAGGTAAGGCCAATGAGCTGGTCATGGAGACAATGAAACGGCTGCAGAAAACGTTTATTACACCCATGGACCGCGAAGATATTCAGCAGCTTATTGATCAGCTGGATCATGCCATTGACGCCATTAAGGAAATTATGGATAAGATGTGCATATACCAAGTCGGGGAAGCAACAGAGGGAGCCAAGCAGCTGGCATCTATTGCCGCTAAATCCATTAAGGAAACCCGGAAAAATATAGCGTATATGAAAAATCTGAAAAAGGATTATTTGAAAGTCGAAGCTCGCAGTAATAAGATTCTTGCATTGGAACAAGAAGGTGATGATTTATATCACTCGGAAATGGCGAAGTTGTTTACGGATTGCAAGGATCCCATTGAAATCATCAAATGGAAGGAAATTCTTCAGTCTGTGGAGGATGTCATTGATGATTGCGAGGATTTAGTCATTACGTTCAGACGGGTTGTGTTAAAGTATGCCTGAGCATTGGGTCATATGGACGGTTGTTTTATTTGCTGTCCTCTTTGATTATATAAATGGCTTTCATGATACGGCGAACGCCATTGCCACGAGTGTCTCGACCCGTGCTATTTCACCGAGCCATGCTGTTTTGATGGCAGCTACGCTTAATTTTGCAGGGGCAATGATCAGCACGGGGGTCGCAAAAACCATAGGCGGCGATCTCGTGGTGAATCCTGCCGGTATTAGTTTGGAAGTTATTGTCGCGGCCTTGATCGGTGCGATTATTTGGAATCTAGCTACGTGGTATTACCGCATTCCCAGCAGTTCGTCCCACTCTTTGGTCGGCGGTGTTATCGGTGCGGTTTCAGTTAGTGTGGGACCGCAGGCTTTATCGTATTACGGTATTGGAAAAATTGTGCTGGCACTGATACTTTCTCCAATCGTTGCGTTAGGAACCGGTTACTTTGTTATGATTGGACTGTTATGGATATTTCGTAATTTTTCACCTATTACACTGAATCACCAATTTCGCAAGATGCAGCTTGTTTCGGCCAGCTTGATGGCGTTTTCTCATGGGTCTAATGATGCGCAGAAGGCTATGGGGATCATCGCGATGGCGCTGTTGAGCGGAGGATATATAGATACCTTGGAAATACCGATTTGGGTCAAAATGGCGTGCGCTACGTCTATGGCGTTAGGTACATCGGCCGGTGGCTGGCGTATTATTTCCACGATGGGAACGAAGATTTTTAAGATGGAATCGATCAATGGCTTTGCCGCCGATTTGAATTCTTCTCTTGTTATTTTTACCGCTACGTTTTTGCATCTGCCAGTTTCTACTACCCATGTCGTATCCGGTTCTATTATGGGAATCGGTTCGGCAGAACGTGTTCGCGCCGTTCATTGGGGTGTTGCCCGCAGCATGCTTTTGGCATGGGTCATTACGATTCCGACCAGTGCTCTTATTTCCGCTATTATTTATTCTATTATGAAAGTGCTGTTTGGCTTGTAATGGTCGCTTTTACTGCATAAGGAGAGATGCTTATGCAGTTTTTTAATGTATTAAACTATACTTTTTCGGTTAATTATTGTATAATGGCGACATAGGAGGTGTCATCACATGAAATTGAATCAAGCTACGGATTATGCATTTCGAATGGTATTGTATCTGGCTTCGATGCCGGAAGGAACGAAAATGACCGGTGCGGCACTGGCTGAGAATCAACATATTCCCGAACGCTTTTTGTTAAAAATCATGCGGAGCCTTACGGCGGCAGGCATTATGAAATCCTACCGCGGTGTGGATGGCGGGTTTGCTTTGCAGCGTCATCCATCAGAAATTACGTTGTTTGATATTATAGAAGCGGTAGAAGGACAGACGGAGTTACAGCGCTGCCTGCATGACATGAGTTCCTGCACACGCGAATGCGGCGGCATGTGTGCTATTTACGGAGCTTTTTCAGACATCCAGCATCAATTGGCGGAACGGCTGAAGGCTATTAATTTTGAAGGGTTGGCAGAACAGGAAAGAACATTTCATGCCAATAAATAACTATATGATTTAAAATACATTTTTGCAGCGGACGTGGTATATATTTATGTATGCCACGTTTATTTTTGTCATATTTTTGCCATTATGTAAAATATATAGTAAAATAAGACTACATATGGTGATAAGGTCATTTTTTGCGAATAGTGTATTTTTTTTATATATGGAGAGAGCATATGTTTATTCCGATGCAAGGATTTATCAGCAGCTTTAGACTGCTTGATATATTAGATATCATACTGGTTGCTTTTGTACTTTACAAATTATTCATGCTGATCCGCAATACCCGGGCTGTTGCCTTAGTAAAAGGACTTTTGGTTCTGGGCGTGGTTACGGTTATCAGCAGGATCCTCGATCTGCACGTTATTAACTGGATGCTGCAGCAGGGGATGACGATTATTCTGGTGGCTCTTCCGGTAGTGTTTCAGCCGGAGCTGCGGCGTGCGCTGGAACAAATCGGCCGCGGCCGTTTTCTGCGTTCCGGACAGGTCATTAGCATAGAGGAAGTGGAACGGCTTTTGGATGAAGTGGTAGCGGTCGTAGATAATTTATCAAAGGAAAAAGTCGGAGCCCTTATTGTTTTTGAAAGAGAGGTAGGGCTTAATGATTATATCGATACAGGGATCGCCATTGATGGTAGGATTTCACGGGAATTATTGGGGAACATTTTTATTCCCAATACTCCTCTTCACGATGGTGCGGTTATCATACGTGAAAATAAGATCATGGCAGCGGGCTGTTTATTGCCGTTAACTTCAGACCGTTCTTTGGCAACAGAGCTGGGAACGCGCCATCGGGCGGCCATCGGCATCAGTGAATTGGCGGATGCTGTTGTTGTTGTCGTCAGTGAGGAAACGGGATCTGTTTCGTATACGTACGGCGGTCATATTTATCGACATCTGGATAGTACGGCCTTGCGTAATGTGCTGATGACATTTTTAAATAGGCCTTCCAAAGGATTGGCAAATATCTTTAAATGGAGGCCTTCAAAATGATGAAAACATTAGGTAAAAATTGGCAGTTAAAGATTATTTGCCTGCTTTTGGCTATTGTACTTTGGTTTGTAGTTATTTATCAGCAGAACCCCACGAGTGAAGGAAGTTATACCGTTCCGATTGTTATAGAAAATCTGGATTCTAAATATATCGCGACAAATGCGCCCAAGACGGTGTATGTCCGCTTATCGGGTCCTCGCAATACGATCATTAATATAGGTGCTTCGGATATCAAGGCATATATTGATCTGAGCAAGGCGGAAGAGGGAGAAACAACCGTGCCGATTCATTTAGAGCTGCCTACGGGTACGGAGCTCAAGAAACAGAGCATGACTGCGGCGAACCTGTATATCGATGTGTACGCCGTGCAGGAATTTCAGATCACGCCGCATTTAGTCGGCAGTTTGGAAGAAAATATTTCCGTGGAAAACTTGAAGTTAGTTCCGGAAAAGGTTATTGTTAGTGGTGCACGTCGATTAATCAATAAAATCGATCAAGTTGCGATCGATATTCCTGTAGATGGAAAAGTAAAGGATTTCTCCTTGATGGCTCCTATCCATTTGCTGCAGAAAGATGGGAATCCGGTGGAAGGTCTTGAAATTACGCCGTGGCAAAGCAATGTGAAGGTCACTCTTACGCATAATGCTGTAGCGAAGAAGGTTCCTGTCAATCTCATTACCTATGGAGCGCTGTCGCCTAAGGTTCATATGAAACAAGTGGTCATTACGCCGAATGAAATAGAAATTCGCGGCAATGCCAACGCAGTCAAGAATATTGATCGAATTAATTTGATGCCTATCAGTGTCGACGGTTTGGAAAAAAATAGAGAATGGAAAGTGGCGATTCCGCCATTGGATGGTGTCGTTATGAATCCAGATACGGTACAAATACGTGTTGAAGTTGAGCCGGATCAGTAAAAAGGAGAGATAGTTGTGTTACGTATTTTAAATATCCGGACAAAAGTGCCGATGGAAAAGACCTTGGAGAAATTGATTTCGTATAAACTCCATTGCAATTGGCAGGATATTGCAGATATCTGTATTGTGCGTCGTTCTATTGATGCCCGCCGTAAACCGAGAATTTATTTTGTGTTTACCGTCGATGTACGTTTGAAAAATGAAAAAGAAGTGTATGCCCGCTGCCAAGGGGATAAGGATGTCCGCCGGATAACGGAACCTCATCCGGTTTCTATCGTGCCGGGGACGCTGGCGCTACCTAAACGTCCCGTTGTTGTGGGAACCGGGCCTGCGGGCATGGCGGCGGCGTTTCTGCTTGCCCAATATGGGTACCGGCCTATCGTATTGGAACGAGGTTGTGATGTGGATACACGGACCGGACATGTCGAAGAATTCTGGAAGACAGGGAGGTTCCGGGCTGCGTCCAATGTTCAATTCGGGGAAGGCGGAGCCGGGACGTTTTCCGATGGAAAACTTACGACGCGTGTCAATCATCCGCTCATACCGATGATTTTAAAAAAATTTGTAGAAGCTGGTGCACCGGAAGAAATCATGTATGCCTACAATCCCCATGTAGGAACGGATATATTGCGGGATGTTGTGAAAAATATGCGCCATGCTATTGAAAAGATGGGCGGCAATGTTTATTTTAATCAATGTGTAACCGCTGTTAACCGGGATGCGGCAGGGACCGTACGCTCGGTAACCGTCAACGATTCAAAGGAAATTCCGACAGCTATTGTTGTGTTAGGAATCGGCCACAGTGCCCGTGATACATATCATATGTTGTACGATAAGGGAATCGCAATGGAGAGAAAACCTTTTGCTATGGGGGTGCGGATCGAGCATCCGCAGGAGATGGTCGATCAGTCGCAGTACGGGTGTCCGGCAGCGGAACTGGGATTGGATGCGGCGGATTATGCATTGGTATACCATGGAAAGAATGGCCGGTCAGCCTATTCTTTCTGCATGTGTCCCGGCGGTGTCGTCGTAGCAGCGGCATCAGAAGAAGGCATGGTCGTTACCAACGGCATGAGTCTGTATCACCGCGACAGCGGCATTGCCAACAGTGCTTTGGTCGTCAACGTATCGACAGAGGATATAGGCGGTACCGGACCGTTGGCAGCCATTGAATTCCAGCGGCATTATGAACGATTAGCCTTTGAAGCCGGGGGACGTAATTACTGTGCACCGGCGCAAACGGTAGGAGATTTTCTGAAACGTCCTGGTGTACAGGCCGACCCGCTGGTGTATTCCTATAAACCCGGTGTTGCCTGGGTAGATTTGCATACCGTACTGCCTGATTTTGTCAGTGCGACGCTGGAACAGGCGCTGCCGTATTTCGGACGGCATATACACGGATTTGATCACAGCGGGGTAGTCATGACCGGAGTGGAAAGCAGAACGAGTGCTCCTGTCCGGATTTTGCGGGGGGAAGACCGTGTGGCTTTCGGAGTGCCGGGATTATATCCCGTCGGTGAAGGAGCCGGGTATGCAGGGGGTATTATGAGTGCATCTATTGATGGAATGGAAACGGCAATAGAAATCATCAACAAATACAAACTTTTGGAGGGAATTTAAATGGCAAGATTGTTTGGAACTGATGGAGTACGAGGCATTGCAAATGATACATTGACACCGGAGTTGGCATATCATTTAGGCCGGGCTGCCGCTTATATTTTCGGTCGGGATAAGGAACATCCGACCTTTCTTATCGGACGGGATACACGTCGATCCGGTACGATGCTGGCCTCTATTTTAGCAGCCGGTATTGCGTCTGTTGGCGGAAATTGTTATATGGTAGGCGTTATTCCTACTCCGGCAATCGCTTATTTGACACGCATCCATCATTTGGATGCGGGAATTATGATTTCAGCTTCACATAATCCGTTTGAATATAATGGCATTAAATTCTTTGACAAATATGGTTTTAAACTGCCCGATGCAAAGGAAGATCAATTGGAAGAATACATGCTCAAGGATGAACAATGCGGCCTGCATAGCCGTCCTACAGGGGAAGCTATCGGGACTATTTCCGATTGGCATAACTTGCAGGAGGAATATATGAATTTTGTGCTGAGTACAACAAATGTGGATTTGACAGGCCTTAAACTTGTTCATGACGGAGCTAACGGATCGGCCTCCGTATTGGGACCGGAAATTTTCCGGCGTCTGGGGGCTGAAGTAATCGCTATTCATCATGAACCCAATGGCATCAATATTAATGATCAATGCGGCTCGACTCATTTGGAAAGCTTAAAGCAGGCTGTTCTGGAGCATGGGGCCGATTTGGGGATCGCTAATGACGGCGATGCCGATCGGTGTCTGGCTGTCGATGAAAAGGGACGTGAGATGGACGGCGATCAAATTATGTTACTTTGTGCGCTCAAATTGAAAGAAGACGGGCATTTGAAATATGATACGGTTGTCGGCACGGTTATGAGCAATATCGGCTTTCATAAAGCCTTGCAGCAGATTGGCTGCCGCAGTGAAATCACGGCCGTGGGAGATCGGTATGTATTGGAAAATATGCGTAAAAATGGATATTGTCTCGGCGGGGAACAATCGGGGCATATTATTTTTTCTGATTATAATACGACGGGAGATGGCTTGCTGACTGCCGTGCAGCTGCTTACTATTATGAAGAATAAACACAAGCCGTTATCTGAGTTATCGGATATGATGGTCAAATATCCGCAGATTTTGAAAAATATCCGTGTTCAGACCAAATCGGGATGGGAAGAAAACAACCTGATTATGGCAGCTATTGCTGCCGGTGAAGATGAACTGGGAGAAGACGGTCGTATCCTTGTTCGGCCTTCCGGTACGGAGCCGTTGATCCGCGTTATGGCGGAAGGTCCCGACCAGCAGCAATTGGAACGCATTGTGGATGATATTTCCACTGTGGTAGAACATGAGATGGGACCTGCAAAATAGAGGGTATTGACCAATGGACCCGATTATATTAAAATGTATGGATGGAATCACGTTATGATTCCATCCTGTTTTTTTTACAGGCGTTTGGAAATCCGTTCGTAAAATGGATAGCGCTAGTACCCGGAGAGGTATTTCCGGGTAGACGAGGTAGAGAAGTATCGAATTTTCAGCGGATGTCTCTCGGCAGCTTCGGTCGTCATATGTTGGGAAAACACAGCGGTAACGCGGTAGACAAACTCATCATAAGAAGCAGAATAGGCTAGGAGGTCTAAACATATGTGTGGTATCGTAGGGTATATTGGTGATCGTCAGGCAACGGAATTTTTGATGGATGGCTTGGCAAAATTGGAATATCGAGGGTATGATTCTGCCGGAATTGCCGTGTATCATGATGGCAAGATCACCGTACAGAAGAAGGTTGGCCGGTTGGTCAATCTGCAAAAGATAGTAGAGAAACATCCGAATGTAGGAACTGTGGGGATCGGACATACGCGCTGGGCTACGCACGGGGGTCCGTCCGATATAAATTCCCATCCGCATACTGATGAAAAAGGTGACTTTGCTGTTGTCCATAACGGCATTATCGAAAACTATCTGGAATTAAAGGAAGAACTGATCGGCAAAGGGTATCACTTTAAGTCAGAAACCGATACGGAAGTAGTTGCGCACTTGTGTGCCGATATGTACGATGGTGATTTTGCCAGCACGGTACGTCACGTATTGCTGCGTCTGCGTGGATCCTTTTCGCTGGTGTTCCTGTGCCGCTTTGAACCGGATAAGATTATCTGCAGCAAACGTGATAATCCGCTCATTATCGGTCTTGGAAACGGAGAGAATTATATTGCTTCTGACATCCCGGCTATTTTAAGCTATACGCGCCGTACGTATATATTAAATGATGAGGAAATGGCTATTGTTCAGAAGGACAAAATCTGGGTTACTGATTATGAAGGAATTCCTATTTCCAAAAAGATTTTCGAAGTGAACTGGGATGCCGAAGCGGCAGAAAAAGGCGGATTTGAACATTTCATGCTGAAGGAAATCTATGAACAGCCGAAAGCGATTCGCGATACCATGAGCTGCCGTATCGCCAATGACGGCACGCATGTCGTATTTGACGAATTGAAATGGACGCCGGAGGATGTTAAATCCATCGACAAAATTTTGATTACCGCCTGTGGTACGGCGTATCATGCCGGATTGCTGGCAAAGTATTTTATTGAAAAAATCGCCAAGATTCCTGTGGAAGTGGATATTGCTTCGGAATATAGATACAGAGACCCCTTGACGGATCATAAAACGTTATGCATCGTCATCAGCCAGTCCGGTGAAACCATTGATACGCTGGCGGCTTTGAAGGAAGCTAAGCGCCGCGGAGCTCGTTCGCTGGCTGTTACTAATGTCTTGGGATCTTCTATTTCCCGCGAAGCAGATCAAGTTGTATATACGTGGGCCGGACCGGAAATTGCCGTTGCCTCAACGAAGGCATATACCACGCAATTGGTAGCACTGCTGCTGCTGTCTTTGTATATGGGGCAGCTGAACGGAGAATTGGATTCCGAATTGGAAGGACATATTTTGAGCGATTTGATGAATGTACCGGATCAGTGCCAGCAGATTTTTGACCATGTGGACGATATCCATGCCTATGCGAACCAATTTAAAGAAAAAGAAGATGTTTTCTTTATCGGCCGTTCTCTGGATTATGCCTTGGCGATGGAAGGGGCACTGAAACTCAAGGAAATTTCTTATATTCATGCAGAAGCATATGCCGGCGGTGAGTTGAAGCACGGTACGCTGGCCTTGATCATATCGGGGGTACCTGTTATTGCTTTGGCTACCCAGACGAATGTAGAAGAAAAAATGATCAGCAACATCAAGGAAGTAAAAGCCCGGGATGCCTTTGTAGTAGGTGTCGTCCAAGAACACGATACGGAAGTGGCAAAATGTGTGGATGCTGTTATTACCATACCTAAAACCTCTCATTTCGTCGTTCCTATTATGACGGTAATACCGCTGCAGCTGTTGGCGTATTATACTGCTGTTGTTCGCGGCAATGATGTAGATAAGCCGCGTAATCTGGCGAAGAGCGTTACTGTGGAATAAAAGGCCGGCACTTTGATAGAACGAAACCCACCGTGATAAAAGATATACGTTTATCACGGTGGGTTTTTATAAAATCATATAACTTTCTGTTTTTTTCTATTGTCTAAATGTTGCTTGTATGATATAATAAACAAACCATCAGGGAAGACGTGAGCAACTATTAAGATATAAGTAATATATTTTAATGGAATTTGAAAAAAAGTTTTTTCGGATTAATGCTTGACAGGAACCTGTGATAATGGTAAACTAATTAAGTCGCCGCGGGGCGGCAATGACCTTTGAAAACTGAACAATGTAACGAACAAACAAACGCCAGAGTGCGAGGTCTTGGAAACAAGACGTCAAAACGAGTAAGAAAACGAACCAAAAACAATAGCAAGAAG
>JALCNL010000026.1 GCA_022649055.1 Megasphaera sp. | reverse complement strand
CTATGGCACATCCAACTATAAACAATTCAGATAATGAAACGGCAATACACTCCTTTTAGTAGTTGAACTACAGAAAATTATGAAAAGTCCACAACATCTGAATGTATTATAGTCACATACACCTACAATTAAAAGAAAGGAAAGTATGTAATTTTGCTTCTGTAATTATCATACAAGAAAATCATGAATATACAATCCCCTTGTAATGACTGCCCCCGCCATTGCAATGTCGTGCGGCCTGAAACTAATGCGTCGGAAAAAACCATTCCAGGTTATTGTCATAGTCCTTTACAGCCTATTGTTGCTCGAGCTGCCTTACATTACTGGGAAGAACCTTGCATCAGCGGCACGAAAGGTTCGGGTACTATTTTTTTTACAGGCTGCAATTTACGTTGCTGTTTTTGTCAAAATACGGCTATCAGCCGCTCCGGAAAACAAGGGAAACAAATTACAACACAGCGCCTACAGCAAATTTATAAAGAACTGATTATCCAAGGTGCCCATAATATTAATTTAGTAACACCGACACCTTATATACGAGCAATTATAAAAAGTCTTGATAGCCCACTTCCTGTTCCTGTTGTTTACAATTGCGGCGGATATGAAACAACGGAAACTATTACTGCACTTCAAGGTAAAATACAAATATATCTTCCTGACTTCAAGTATATGGATACATCTCTCGGCTCGACATATAGTATGGTCAGTGACTATCCAGAAATAGCAGAAAAGGCAATTTTGCAGATGTATAAACAAGTCGGACCTTATGAACTTGATGAGCAAGGTATATTAAAAAAAGGACTTATCATCCGTCACTTAATCTTGCCAAATTGTCTGGATAATACTAAGCGTGTTATTGATTGGGTAGCTTCTCATTTTAAAGAAGGGCAAGTATTATTCAGCCTTATGAGGCAATACACACCTTACGGAAATGCTTATAAATATCCAGAAATTAACCGGTCTTTAACTGCTAGAGAATATAATAAAGCCGAGCAATATCTTTTTGACAGTGGTATTGAAGATGGATTTGTCCAAGAAAAAAATTCTGCTAGTAAAATGTTTATTCCGTCTTTTGACGGAACTGGTGTATAAAAAAGGTCCTATACTGATCGAGTAGGAGGTCACACATTAGTTGAGTGAACGACCTCTCCGTCAGCCGCCCATAGAAATTTCACCTGTAAGCTCTCACAAACACCATATGTGAATCTCTCAATGCATACGGGCTATCATTCAATCACTAGTTAGACAAATACGAGATTCCAATGTGGAAACATATTGGGCTCTTTTTCGATGCCCCCGGAACCTCTTGTATTGGCACATTGCTCATTTGACTAATCGTCGCTTGAGGCAATTCATTGTACATTTTACTGCCGACGGATTATATTTGGTAAAGCAATTAAGCCATCCTCGAACTATCGGATTCATACGTTCCGCCAGCATTTCAATTTTGCTTCCAGTGTAACGGTGTAGTTGATTTGAACTGTAATCTTCCAAGTCTGTTTTTTATGAACATTCTTCGGACTGTATAACCCAAAAAGTCAAACTCTGTATTTGGATATGTCCTTTTCCTATCTTTATCTTGGCAATAAATAATTTTGGGGTTCAGCGGATGCAATTCCTGCCTGCACTTTTCCAGGCGCTGTTTAAGTTGTCCCAATATTGCTTCTGCTTCCATTTCCGTTTTGCAGTGAATAATGGCATCATCTGCATACCGTTCGAACGGTGTCTGCGGATTTGTTCTTACCCTCCACATGTCAAATACATATGTGCTTGGCACTATTAACCTGCACTCGGGACTTTCACCCGTTAGACTGCACCCATGCCGGGCACATAGCCTAAAAAAGACACGGATCAACGTCAGTGTCTTTTTTATTTATTATGAGTACATGTTCTCATACAATATAATTACGATAATATTCCCCGCATAAAAGGTACCATATAAGGTTCATAAAAAAGATTAAGAAAAAGAAATACCAAAAACCCGATAGAAGCACCTACAAGAGCCCCATTAATCCGAATCCAAGCTAAATCTTCTCCTACTTTGCTTTCTAAAAAATCATTAAATCTTTTTTTATCAAATCCCGAAAGTACCTGCCGAACCGCGACACCAATTAATGCATGTTCATTTTCCAGAATAACCGTACAAGTTTTACGAATTTGTTCATCAAGCCAATCCTTAACTTCTGGATATTGCCCACAATACCGAACATACCGCATCACTTCATCTTCCATGAAGTTTGTCAACTTCTCTTTACCTTCTACTCCTGTCGTAAAATAATAGGTACCAGAGCGAAGCATTCCATTTAGCCATGCCTCAATAGGAAGTGTGTCAATAAAGCGATTTTGTCCATTTTGAATCGTATATGTCAGCTGCCCACTCATTGCATATATCTGAATTTCCAAACGACTGCAAAGCCATTCTCGTTCTTTAGCATCTGCATGCTGCCAGCGTTCCAGCCATGTCACAATACTTTGTTGAATATCTTTTGCTATTTTACGGTTATCCATCAATCCGGTAAATTTCGTTACCGTATTTAGTATATTTCCTCGCTTAGTATCTTCCATCCAACTATCTAAAATTTTCACCAAAAAATCCTCAAAATCCTTACTGCGAACACATTCAGAAAACACTTTAATCAATTCATTCAGTATTTTTCCATCAGGTGATTCCAGCATAGTTATAATTCGATCTTGCATAAACATCATAATTGGTTGTTTTTTTAAATAGCTGCGGATATTTTCTGCAATTGCTTTTTGAGTTTCCCCTTTTCGTGCATAACTATAAATTTTCTCTGCAATTTCATATAAAAAAGAACGAAATTTTTTATGACCATGCTCACTAGACAACCACGCTGAAATTTTAGATGTTAAGGAAAATTTATCAAGTTTCTCTTCCCACATGTGTGGTTTCAATAATTTTTCTGATACAACTGTAGTCATTGCATTGATCAATTGTTCTCGATGATTATAGATTAATTCGGTATGGTAAGGAACGCCGAGAGGTTTATCAAATAATGCAGTAACGGCAAACCAGTCCGCAATACTGCCAATAAGCGCTGACTGCACAACAAAAAATACTAGTTCTTCCCAAAATCCGTTTTCATGTGTATACCACCAAAAAAACACAAGGCCAAAACAAAAAAAAGATAACACCAAGATACTATTGGCACGTTGACGATAGCTCATATTACCAGCCTCCTTTCAAAGCATACATTGCCAGGAATATGCACGCACCTAGGAGTGCTCCAACAAGAGACCCGTTCACGCGAATCATCTGCAGATCATACCAAACTTTGTCTTGCAGTTGTATTGCCAAAACTTGACTGTCATATTTCATAATTTCCTGCTCTGCTGTAGCTCCAAACCAAGTCTGAAGACGCTTCAGCGATTTAACTGCCATAGCTAGGACAGCTCGGTTTATTTGCTCAACAGAAGTTTCCATTTGACGCCATTTTTCTAATCGCTCAACTGTATAATCAGCCGCTATATGACACAAACGATACTGCCGCGATGGATTTTGAATATACCGCAGCCAAGATTCACTTAAATCGGGACGGGATAATGTATAATCAAACAACATCATCTTATAACTTTCTACTCGACTTTGCCAATCTTTATTCATTTCCAACCGTTCCGCCTGTTGCCACAAAAATTGCATAGCTTTACGCCGATAAGCTGAGTCAGTATGTTTCGTTTCTTCTAAGACTTCAATAAATTTTCCTTGTAATACTCCAGCAACATGTTCCGGACTAAAAAGCTCACTGGATAACGCTGCCTTGATGACAAGGGCATAAACAAAATTTCGTTTTTCATATTGACGCAGCGATTCACGATAAATTTCACCTAAATAAACTTTTGCCGTATCACTTTTTGTTGCTGTTTCCAATGTCATAAGCAAAAAATCCAGAAAGTCTTTGCCTGCAACTCCGGCAAAACTAACTTTTAACGATTCACTTAACATCGGTGCTATTTCAATTTTTTCAATAGTTTGACGGCCCATACCGGCGGTATTCCGAACTACTGTCTGCATATCGATGGTATAAAGAAAGGTATTAAGTATTTGTCCCAAAATTTGTTCAGCCGATTTAAAACCTTTTTCACTATGAAGATAATCTAACACAGCATCGAGAACAGGATGACTTTTTAACACATTATACATATTAGGAACTGTCAAAATTTCACATTCAATCATATGCCTGGCTGTTTCCGCTATTCTTTCCTTACTTCGCGGAATAAGCGCCGTCTTAAAAGAAATTCCCAACGGCTTCTTAAATAAAGCAGTTACCGCGTACCAATCCGCGAGTCCGCCAATTAAAGCCGCTCCTGCCAAATGTGTCAGTAACCCGCCCGCAAATAAATCTCGGAACGGATATGCCAAAAGCAACACAACAGCAGCAATAATCAATATATAATTAGCTATATAGCTGCGGTTTTGTTTTGTCATCTCCAATTGATCCATGTATGTATTCCTCCTCCGGCTATATGCCAGATATTAATATCTATCAACACAATATGCTTAAAGCAAAATAGTGATAGAATTACCGCCTTCTCGCGGAATCCAAAGCGGCACGTCATCGTGTTTAGCTTGAAAATCAATAGATGGCTGCCACGGTGTTCCAAAATAATGCATAGGAACAAGGCATTTTGTAATTTTTACTCTATCAAGAAAACCCAAAACGCCCCATTCACGTGCTTCTTCCAATCGCGCATCTACCGGGAAAAAAGCTACATCTATAATTTGTCCCTCCAGATGAGACATTTCTTTATCATACATTTTTTTGGCTTCCGCATTATTACTATCTGTATCTCCCATCCAATGCCACCAATTTAGATCACCGGCATGAAAGATACGGCAGTTATCTGTTTCCACCATAAAGGAACCACCTTCATCTGTTGAACCGTATTGCGTAATGTTAACTCCGTCGATAGATATTGTATCATATATATCCAAAGAATGCAGTTTTTCTGCTGTAACTTGTTGCAACTTCACATCCTTGTTTACAATATATTGTGACGTTTGCTGCTCAAAATCAGCAATATGCTTATTAAAATGATCTCCATGCCAATGACTTACAAAAAACCATAAAGGTTTTGTACCGACTGCATATGACGAAACAATGCCTGCTGGATCTTGATAATAATCAAACACAAGCACCTTACTTTCTGTTTCTACGGTAAATCCACTATGATTTAAATAGCTCA
Source organism: Megasphaera sp. (assembly GCA_022649055.1). Lineage (GTDB taxonomy): Bacteria > Bacillota > Negativicutes > Veillonellales > Megasphaeraceae > Megasphaera_A > Megasphaera_A sueciensis. The sequence continues at coordinate 23,451 of JALCNL010000026.1, read as the reverse complement.
ACTTTAATGCTGCCGCCATTTGCCATCTCCTCCTTATTTATTTTAAACTTTCTATCAAAAGATTTTTAAATAAAAATATATTTTACTTAAATTATGTTTTCCATTTTTATTATATTTTTTCTTAAGGCCAAAACTAATACTGCTTTATTATAATAATAAGCCGTTTCCTCATCAATCAGAAAAGCTGTTTCCACAGCTTCTTCCGCACAAAGGTAACGGCGCGCGTGTATTTTTTCTTTTATTTCTCATCGAGCAGCACGATCCAATCCTTGTTACCCACCTCGAAAACTGTCCACCTGATAAAAAACAATTTGTAAGATATTTCCACCATGCCATATGTTTTGTTCAAATTTACATTTCCAATTACAAACTTCATTATATCTATATAAATTTTATTTTTCATATTCTCTTATATTATACCGTAGTCCCTTGCTTATTTCAATTATTCCCCTCTATGTTGACTATGATATTACACACCCTACAATAAACAAAAATAATAGAAATTTATAGATATATATTTTTATTATTCTATTGACAAAAAAAAAATTAAAGTGTATGATATCAATCAATATAAAAATGCAATGATCAAAACAAGTACACGAATCCCCCCGTTTGACAGAAAATGTAGGCCACCGGCTGAGAGCTTACACCCAGACGAAATACGTGGAATGCCTTTGAGAGCAGAGCAGCTGAAAATATAAGTAGGCTGTTTCCGGTTACCACCGTTATCGGATTTGAGGGGTAGTGTATTTATATGCTACAATCAGAGTGGAACCGCGATCCATCGTCTCTGTTTAGAGACGATGGATTTTTTGTTATATAAATGGAGGTTGTATCTATGTTAAAACAAGTACGTAACGATATACGCGTTATCAAAAATCGGGACCCCGCTGCTAAAAATAGTTTAGAAATAATTTTATGCTATTCCGGTCTGCATGCTATTTGGAATCACCGTATTGCTCATTTCTTCTATATACATCATTGGTTTGTTATCGCTCGCATCATTTCTACTATCAGCCGTTTTATAACGGGCATAGAAATCCATCCAGGAGCACAAATCGGTGAAGGTTTGTTTATTGACCACGGTATGGGTACCGTTATCGGTGAAACAACGATTATCGGCAAAGATGTTTCTCTTTATCAAGGAGTAACACTAGGCGGTACAGGAAAAGAAAAAGGGAAAAGACATCCTACTATTGGTAATTATGCAGTCATTGCTTGTGGTGCCAAAGTTCTTGGCTCTTTTACCGTTGGTGAAGGAGCTAAAATTGGAGCTGGATCTGTGGTTCTTCATGAAGTGCCTCCCTATTCGACAGTTGTCGGCATCCCCGGACGCATTGTTGTTCAAAAAGGAAAACGTCTGCAGGCACATCATACAGAACAAGATATTGATTTAAATCATAATCGGCTTCCTGATCCCATAGAAGATCAAATTACGGCACTAAAACAACAAGTCACCTTGCTCCAAAACCGTCTTGATGCCATAGACGATACTACTGCTATACATCTTGCACTACATAAACAAGCATAATTTTTTATGTTCTTCTTATACAAAGGAAATTTCAGAGTAGTTCAATGCAAGGATAAACTGCACTGTTTTTGTATTCTTTTTACTTATGATACGGAGGTCTATATGTTACCTATATTTACATATTTATGGGTATTTCGATGTAGTAGATACTCATTGTAAAAACATTTTATTTTTAATGGATACCATCCAGGAAGGATCTGAATATTATGGGAAAAATTTATAAAAATGTAGTAGAATTAATTGGTCATACTCCCTTGCTAGAACCAGTTCGATACAATGCAGAATCTGGAATAACCGCAAAAATATTAGTAAAATTAGAATATTTGAATCCAGCAGGCTCTGTCAAAGATCGTATTGCCAAAGCTATGATTGAAACAGCTGAACAACAAGGTATTTTAAAAGAAAACTCAGTTATTATCGAACCAACCAGCGGCAATACTGGTATCGGCCTTGCATCCGTTGCCGCTGCAAAAGGCTATCGGGCAATCTTTACCATGCCGGAAACCATGAGTATTGAACGACGAAATTTAATGTCTGCCTATGGTGCAGAAATTGTTCTTACTGAAGGTCCTAAAGGAATGCAAGGAGCAGTTGATAAAGCAGAAGAATTAGCGAAAACCATCCCCAACAGCTTTATTCCAGGACAATTTACCAATCCGGTCAATCCTGCGGCCCATAAAGCAACTACAGGACCTGAAATATATGAAGATACAAAGGGTGACGTTGATATCTTTTTAGCTGGTGTTGGCACTGGCGGTACGTTATCGGGTATTGGTGAGTATTTAAAAGATAAAAAACCTTCTGTACAAATCATTGCGGTTGAACCAGCAGATTCTCCGCTTTTATCCAAAGGTCATGCAGGTCCTCATAAAATTCAAGGTATTGGCGCCAATTTCATTCCCAAAACCTTAAACACCGCTATTTACGATGACATTTTTACAATTACCACAGAACAAGCTTATGAAACAGCTAATATTTTTGCCAAGCACGAAGGTATTCTCATTGGTATTTCTTCTGGCGCAGCACTCTATGCCGCAACAGAACTTGCTAAAAAACCGGAAAATTCGGGCAAAACAATAGTTGCACTTCTTCCTGATACCGGAGATCGTTATCTCACAACACCTGGATTTCTGGTGCCTGGAAAGGAGTAGTGGTCAACGACCATTACTCCTTTTCCCATGCATCGTCTGGCAAAGATAAAATATATTTCCATTCAGCGTTAATGGCTCCTGCTATCATCTGTTTTCCCTGCGGATCAAGATGTAATCCATCCAACGCTAAGTAGGTAAATAAATCGCCATCTGTATCTGACATTCCCGGCGTAATATCAATATAAACCTGCGTGCGAATCCAAGCATTTACTATGGCTACACGCTGCTGCCAATCTTCTGCCGTATCTTGATCAAATGCTTTTTTGATATTGGCAGGATTGATTGGCGGTACCGTTAAAAACACGGGTTTTATATCATGATCCAGGCATGCTTCCTTGACTTTCTTCATGTCGTAAATCACAGAATAGGGCGATTCTCCAGCTCGCAAACTATTAGACCCCATAAGAATAATTAGATATTTCGGATGAAAAGGTAAAACATCTCGTTCAAACCGTTCCGCTGTCATATTGCTTGTATCTCCGCTTTGAGCTAAATTGATAGTAGGAAAATCAAGATAGTACTGATAACTGAACGCCCAATCACTTGGCGAATAAGAAATACTGCCGCCGCCATGACTAATACTATCCCCCAGTGTAGCTACTTCATAATTATCTTCCGGACTCGTCTTAAAAGGAACTGCATCAGAGTACACACCTATAGTATGCCCCAAATTATCCATACCGCGGACACGCCAATATAAAACCGTATCTGATACTCGAGATTTAGGGTCGTATTGTTCTGAACTTTCACAAGTAAGTGAATCTATACGATGAACAGATGGTTCTGTACCGTTAGGATTCTCTGGTGCTGCATCCAAAATTTCTATTTCATACTTATCTGCTTCAGGAATAGGTATCCAATCATAGACAGGGTAAAGAAGAACCGTTCCATTTCCTTGATCATAATAAGATAATGGCACCGGCTTTTCAATTATTGGCAACGCTCGGTTTACATATACTGGTTCAACATCAGAATAATCACTTACTCCATTACCATCCAAATCAATTCCCCGAACACGCCAATAAAACACATCACCATCAAAATCCTTCGGAAGATAAAACATATATCCGGTCACATATACTCGCTTTGTTGGCATAATTGGTTCATATGAATCCTGTTCATCTTCGTTTTTTTTCAAAATATCCACTTCATATGCTACCGCCGTATCAACGCGGGACCATCGTAAAAGCGGCATCAAAGAACTTTTTTCCGGAGTTTGCGCCATGACTTGCGGTTTTACCTGCTGTAAATCCGATGACACTAATTTATTGCTGACTTCATAGGTCTTACGTACTTTTTCCATCGGCGGTGATATAATATGGCGCTGCACAGCCCCTGGGCGAGCCAAGGAAAGGAATGCAAAACTTACGGTGAAACAAAACAAAAACATCGTAATATATGCAACTCTTCTCATATTTACCGCCTCCTTGCAGAAATTTTTTTAAGTAAAAGCACTTATATATTGTATAGCGTAAAGATACGTTAATGTCAAGTGTTTTTAAACAAGCCGTTACATAAATGATCCCATAAATCATTTATGTAACGGCTTATTGTTCATCCCGCAACATGCTCAGATATTCCCACTGCAGGTGTTGATGTATTCTTATTTTTTAACGTTTCTTTTGTCTTTTCCTTATAACCATGTGTTTTAAGCCATTCTTCTTGTAATGAAGAAATTTTATTTTCATTCAGCATATCTGCCTTGGCAGATAACGCCAATTTTAAATTCTTTATAATGGATGCTTGGTCATCTCCCACAGCACAAGTCATAATGGTTGTCCCATTAACAGCAATATCACTGCCATCCCGTGCTATATTCCATTGCCAATCCGCTGTTTTAGAAGTTGAACGCACTTGAGGTACATTCTTTTGCACCGCTTCGCCATAAACCTCATGTGTCAGCCGCGCCAAATTTCCAGCGACAAGATATGCCCGACGGCAGGAGGAATAGTCTCCAAAAGAAACGGGAGTCACAACAGGAAACGCGTTAACATATACTGTTGCTCCGCCAACTTGAACGCGATTGCCAGACCACAGTGTCATCCGGTTTCCTAACCGTTCAATACGATTCGACATTTTAGGATGATTATTGGGGTTGATAGCACGTTTCCAGCCTTCCGTATATAGATTCCCGTATTTTTCATAAATCAGTACCATGGATGCCGGTGCTCCACCTACATTGTATTGTGTATTTTTTAAAATATTGAACCCCGTTGTATCCGCTTCTTTTTCCTGATCCATGGTAATTACTTCATTGTCAATGTAATTTACTGCAAGACCGCCAACTAAAATATCCAGCAAGTCTCCATTACCGCCAAAAGCCAAATCTACCGCCGTCGATACGGCTATCCCTTTAAGAATGCCGTTAACAGCATGACGATGCTCACCATGTCCCATTTCATGGCCTAAAGTAAACGCCAATTCAGAATCATTAAGAGCATTCATCATACCCTGATTAATAGAAATAACTCCGCCGATAGTTTCAAATGCATTCATATCCGGTGAAGGGTTGACATACATCTTATAGTCTCTTTTGATCATACCCGTTTTCATCAAATTTGCATGGATATTATCTAATCGCTGATTGGCCGCCTCATCATGAGACACCCCTGTTTTTTTCTGCGTTTCTGCCAGCATTTGATTTTGCCTGTCGGCATCCAATTGAACCAACTGTTGTTTTACAATAACCATAGCCATTGTACCGTATGCCAATATCTGCCAAGAATTAGCCGCCATTACTGCTCCTACTGGAACGGTTGTCAATGAGACACTGACAAGAAGAGTCCCAATCCACTTTTTACATCGTTTCATGTTGCCATCTCCTTAAACCAATTCTTATTCCTCCACCCGGCATATACCATCCTTATACAATTGCTCTTTTTTCTTTCGCGGCCATTGTTTAATTAATTGTTCCCAATGCATTGCATCATGCCTAGTAGAAAAAGCTTCATACCAGACAAGCTGCACTGGCCGCCGATATCTGGTATATTTGGCCCCCATACCGTTGTTATGCACAGTCACACGTCTTTTTACATCTAGTGTCCAGCCAGTGTAAAGTGTATTGTCGGCACAGCGCACCATATATGTATAATATGTCATATGCACGTCTTCCTCTGTTTACAATGTATCCTTTATTTCCAATGATTCAATGACTACCTTATTTACGGGACGGTCAAATTGATCCGTTGGAACATTGCTTAATTTCTGTACTATGTCATAATTATCAATAACTTGGCCAAATATAGCATGATGATTTTGAAGCCAAGGAGTAGGAACAACGGTAATAAAAAATTGTGAACCACCCGTATCGGGACCTGCATTAGCCATCGCCAATACCCCCGGTTCATCAAAAGTTAATCCTGATCCAAATTCATCTTCAATGACATAACCAGGGCCACCGCGTCCAGTTCCTTCGGGATCACCGCCTTGAATCATAAATTCTGAAATAATGCGATGAAATATTGTACCATTATAAAATCCTGATTCTGCCAATTTTTTAAAGTTCTCCACTGTTGCAGGGGCCGCTTCAGGAAATAACTCCACTGAAAAATCGCCATTATTCGTATGAAAAACAGCATATAATGCATTCTTTTGTTCTGACATATATATTTCCTCCTTTTATTGTATACATATATATCGCGTATTTTATTGATAATAGATTATATATATACTTCATAGTAACAGTATACTAAATATTTTATTTTTTTTAAACTCTTTTGCTATTTTAAAATTTTTTCTTTATGTTGCATATACAACATACCTAATAAAAAATTCATTCTATAATAAGTTCATAAAAAGGATTGGCGGGATATTAATTCCCGCAACGCATATACTATTGTTTTTAAGAAAGGAGTCTTTACTATGAAATTTAAAGTTAATGAAAATTGTATTGGCTGCGGCCTTTGCGCCAATACTTGTCCTGACGTTTTTTCTATGACTGAAGAAGGTATCGCTGTTGCTGTTGAAGGAGACGTCGCAACCTCAGTGGAAGATTCCGCCCAAGAAGCTTTAACAAGCTGTCCTGCCGGAGCAATTGAAGAAATTTAACAAAGGAGCCAAATAATGGAAACAAATTATATCAAAAATCTTTCTCATGAAATGGTTCTCTCTCTCGCTGATCAGGTTACTGTGTCTCCCGGCCAGATTGTCAGCCGAACATTAGCACAAAATAAAGCAGTAAGCATTACTCTGTTTGCCTTTGCCCAAGGGGAAGAAATCAGTACGCATGAATCCACAGGTGATGCCATGATTACTGTTCTAAATGGAACCGGCCGTTTTATTGTTGGAGAAAAAGAACATATTGTACATACCGGGGAAACACTGGTTATGCCGGCTAAAATTTCCCATGCCGTTTATGCTATGGATGATTTTAAAATGATATTAATTGTAGTGTTCCCGTCGTAAGGTAAAATTTATAGGAGGTATTCTAAATGGAAAAACAGATGTTTTGTTTTCAATGTGAACAGACAATGGGGGGGACCGGATGTACTGGACGTGCCGGTGTATGCGGAAAATCTGCTCCCGCGGCTAAATTGCAAGATGAATTAACAGGTGCCCTCATAGGATTAGCACGTACCGCTGCAGCCAATGCACCTACAAGCAAAACAAATCGCATTATTTTGGAAGGTTTATTCACCACTATCACAAATGTAAATTTCGATGTAGCAACTATTCAGTTGATGATCGATAAAGTAAACGCAGAAAAAGATGCTATTTCTCCAAATAGTGCCGCCAACTATGATGTTGAACAAATTTGGAACGACAATGAAGACGTCCGTTCTCTGAAGTCTCTTATTTTATTCGGCATCCGCGGTATTGCTGCATATGCTTATCATGCTCTTATGCTGGACTATACCGATAAAGAAGTCGATGCATTCTTCTTAAAAGCATTAACTGCTTTGGGAGAAAACTGGGGCATGAATGAACTGCTTCCTATTGTTATGGAAACAGGAAAAGCAAATTTTGCCTGCATGGAATTACTTGACAAAGCCAACACCGAAACGTATGGTACCCCGCAACCAACCTCTGTTCCCTTGACTATTGAAAAAGGTCCCTTTATTGTCATCAGCGGTCATGATCTTCACGACTTAAAACTTCTTTTGGAACAAACAAAAGATAAGGGGATTAATATCTACACCCATGGCGAAATGCTACCGGCTCATGCATATCCACTGCTTAAGCAATATTCTCACCTTAAAGGTAACTTTGGTACGGCTTGGCAAAATCAACAAAAAGAATTTGATAATATTCCTGGCCCTATTCTCTTTACTACCAATTGTCTTATGCCGGTTCGCAGCAGTTATGCTGACCGTGTATTTACAACAGAGGTGGTGTCTTACCCTGAAATAGTTCACATTGGCGATACCAAAGATTATACACCTGTTATTGAAAAAGCATTAGAACTTGGTGGTTATGCAGAAGCGCAACATTTTACAGGTATCAACGGAGGCGCCACCGTCATGACTGGATTTGGCCATGGCACTGTTCTTGCTGTTGCCGATACGGTTATTAATGCAGTGAAAGCGGGTACTATCCGCCACTTCTTCCTTGTCGGCGGTTGCGACGGTGCTCGTCCCGGACGTAACTATTACACAGATTTTGTCAAAAAAACGCCTGCCGATACAGTAATTCTTACATTGGCCTGCGGCAAATATCGTTTTAATGATCTCGATCTTGGTACTATCGGTGGTTTACCCCGTATTATGGATATGGGACAATGCAATGATGCCTACAGTGCAATTAAAGTCGCAATTGCACTCGCCAAAGCATTTGACTGCAGCGTCAACGAGTTACCACTTTCTATCGTCCTTTCCTGGTATGAACAAAAAGCTGTCTGCATCCTTTTGACATTGCTGTACCTAGGTATCCAAAACATATACCTTGGCCCCACATTACCAGCATTTGTATCACCTAATGTATTGAATTATCTTGTAGAAAATTTTCATCTTACACCTATTAGTACTCCAGAAGAAGATTTGAAAAAAATTCTAGGATAAATAATAACAAAGTATGCACCAAATATTTTTTAACAATACATAACCGGCAGCTAGTATTTTTATTAGCTGCCGGTTATGTATTTTGTTAAATTAATCTTTTATAAAAGTCATACCCTTGCATAAAACTATCTAGCATTGGTGACTCCGCGGTAAATCGTACCACGCGTACCATCAACAGTAACAATTTCACCATTTTTCAACTTCGATACGGCGTCTTTAGCTCCTACAACACAAGGAACACCTAACGTCAATGCAGCTACTGCTGACGGACTGGTAAGGCCTTCTTCCTCCGAAATAAGTGCACCTGCACGGCTTATATATTTCATATATCCCGTTTCAGCTGATTTAATCACCAAAATACATCCATCTTCAAACGTATCTGCTATTTCTGCTTCATCAGAAGCTACACAAACCTTTCCTACCGATGTTTTTTTACCCAATCCCGTTCCACGCAATACGACATCGCCTACAACTTGGACACGAACCATATTAGTGGTTCCTTCGATACCCACGGGAACTCCTGCCGTCAACACTACAAGGTCCCCTGTTTTTATTAAATCATTATTTAATGCTGCATATATCGCTTTATCTACCAATTCATCTGAATCAGCCGCTTTTTCTCCTAAAACGGGTTGAATTCCCCAATTCAGCAGTAAGCGCCGAACAATATGCTTGTGCGGTGATACAGCAATAATGGGACATGCAGGACGATACTTAGATATAATCTGTGCTGTGCCGCCTTTTTCGGTTGAAGCAATAATTGCGGCTGCGTGAAGATTATCTGCAATAGTAACCGTTGCTCTGCCAATAGAATCCGTCGTAGAGGTACCCCCTGCTGAAGCTGCAAGTCGTGTTTCCTGTGGCACAAAATGACTTTCCGTAAACAATGCCACTCGTTCCATCGTTTGAACAGCAGCTGCCGGATAGGCTCCACCTGCAGTTTCTCCGCTTAACATGATGGCGTCGGTTCCATCTATAATAGCATTTGCCACATCACTGGTTTCCGCTCGAGTCGGACGCGGATTGGTACACATAGATTCAAGCATCTGCGTTGCTGTTATTACTGGTTTTCCTGCTGCATGGCATTTATTGATAAGCATTTTTTGCAGCATAGGCACTTCTTCAGCTGGCACTTCTACACCCAAGTCTCCGCGAGCTACCATTAATCCATCAGACATTTTAATTATTTCATCTATATTCTGTACAGCCGCCTGACATTCAATCTTAGATATGATCTGCATATGATTGCCATGTTTTTCCAATATTTTACGAATAGAGACGACATCCTCTCCTCGTTGAATAAAAGAAGCCGCTATAAAATCCATATCCATGGAAATACCATATTCGATATCCTTGACATCTGTATCTGATACCGCGGGGAGATTGATTGCTACACCTGGAACAGCAACACGCTTGCGATCACTCATCTTCCCTTTATTCAAAATCTTTGTATGTATATCGTCACCTTCAACACAGATAACTTCTAAATTAACCAAGCCATCAGACAGCAAGATATGATCTCCCGCTTTTACCTCTTTGGGAAGATTTTTATAAGACATGGATGCAATTGTTTCTGTACCTTTTACATCTCTAGCCGTAAGTATAAATTCTTTCCCTGCTTCCATCTGAATAGATCCTTTTTCAAAAAATCCCAAACGAATTTCTGGCCCCTTTGTATCCAGCATAAGTGCCACCGGAACTCCGGTGCGCTTTGAAGCTGCACGAACCCCATCTATTCTTGTTTTATGTTCTTCATGTGAACCATGAGAAAAATTAAATCGAGCTACATTCATGCCCGACCGAAGCATATCATCCAGAATTTCCGGACTATCAGAACTTGGTCCTAATGTACATACAATTTTTGTCTTTTTCAACATAGCATATCTCCTCACTTATCATTTATTGAATAATTCCGGCTTATCCACCAACGCAGTAAGTAATATACGAGCACTTGTCACGTTAGTAGCAACCGGAACTGAGTGAACGTCACAAAGGCGCAGGAATGCCGATACATCGGGTTCATGCGGCTGTGCCGTTAACGGATCTCGTAGAAATATAACACCTAACACCATATCAGAAGCAACCATAGCCCCTATTTGCTGATCACCGCCAATAGGACCGGATTGCATACGCTTCACAGAAAGTCCAGTGGCATCACAAATACGTTTTCCCGTAGTACCTGTTCCTACAAGCGGATACTTGGACAATACCTGAGAATACTCTGTTGCTAACCGCACAATGTCATCCTTTTTGGCATCATGAGCAATAAGAGCAACATATTTTTCCATAATCTGCCTCCTTATTTAAAACATGCACAACATAGTCATAGCAATAATTCGTTCCGGTAGGTTCGTTTTTTGTCCCAGTTTAAAAAAACAACATATACATTACATTTAGACTATTTTCAATCTATAGTGATTGTATCGTATCTAACTTTTTTATGCAATGGTACTGATACCAAATAAAGGAAAAGTTCTATCGTTGATTTTTATGCTACAATATAAAAAATTTCAATACCATTCATTAATATAGCAAGAACAAACAGGAAAAATTTTCTCTAACTGCCGGATTGATGCATCACTGCCAGATAATTTATCATAATATACAAGTTCCGCTGCTGACATCGTACCAAAGACAAGTAAAGATAATGCCCCAATTCCCATTTTTATAGAAACTTCCGTTGTTTCCCTGGGAACAGCTTTTCCTTTTCCGTTTGCTACTTGTAAAGAAAATATGCCATTATTCCACGATGCAAGAGGATCCTCTACGGAAAACTGAACTTCAGTCTGAATATCAACTGGATATGATATAGACGATAAAATACCGCAAACATCAACAATACGTCCCGCCATAAACGGCATAGTTTCATGCCCTGCACGGCCATCCGGATACAATCGATATGACTGATCCTGCATGCCTTCATTCCACTGGACTTCTTTACCCTGAGAGCGATGGTTATACATATATCCTAATAATCCCCTTTTACCTTTATAGGATGTATATACGAATTCTCCGCAACGAATAGTAGGATCCCCTAACTGGTAAAACAAATACCCTATAGGATGTGTACCATCAAATACTACAGCAATATTACCTTCAGCCAGTTGTCCTTCAATATGGCACCGCCAAGATAATTCATCCCGTACCGCATATCCAGATAATTTGCTGGTATATACATCATAAACAGCAGCCAACAACTCCCACTGATCCGGAGTAGTAACCATACCATAATGAACAGTACGATCTGAAAGAGGGCGCAGCATATCTAATAACATTGTCTCCCGCCATTGATGACAATATAATTCATAGCCATATGGCTGGTAAAATCCCGCCTTAGAAGGCATCAAAATATTCACATAATGACCACGCCGCCTCATTTCTTCCAGCGCAGCCAACAGTAATTTCCCTCCTACTCCACCGCGCCTTGCCGCCGGATGTGTTGCCAACCCCACAATATATGAGGTAGCGATATCTTGTCCCCGCAACCGTACTGTATATGGGTTTAAATGCGTCAAACAAGCCATCTGCCCTTTCATAAAACCCATTAAGACATTATCCGATTTATAACAACGAGAAAAATACCATTGAAAAAAAGGATCATTTTTTGGTTCAAAACAATATGCCCATAAATTTTCTACAATTTCCCGATCTTCAGGACCAGCTAAACGAAATTCCATAACTATACCTTTCTGCTATAAGTCAGCTAATGTAACATCATATTTTTCGATGAACCGCACTGGATTATAAGACTCCTTTGATTTTCGTAGGCCGGGGATTCCCATATCTTCTTCCCGGTTAATATATTTCGTATGACTCCAAGCATGTCGGACAAATTCATAGTTGATCGCTTGATATAATCCCCGCATAGACGGATCACTTTTTTCAAAATGAATAATAGCCGTATCATCATTGAGCATTTCTCCGATAGAAAACGCAACGACCTTATTAAACACACAAATGGCTCCGCCTGTCGGCTGCAGCATACTCCAATTGTCAAATACCGTCTGGATGGCATATCTTTCCGCATCAAGCTCCGAATCTCCTTCATCATGCTCATCATACCAGGTGCGCTCGGCCTCTAAACATGCATCAAACAAATTTTCAGTAATGGGAACATACTCATATCCCATATATTGATTACGAAAATGATTCAAATTATTTTTCTTCTGCCTAAACTTCTTTCCAGACAAATTAATGAGATCCTGCGTCAAATACACATATTCATAATTATCCCGATCCGGCTTAATATGGTAACAGTCTGGGCAAAGTTCCTGTATACGCTGCACTACTTCTGGCACAACACCCTTCATAAGAAAAGGATATCCATGTTCAGAAAACCATTCTTTCATGCGGTCTAACCCTTTGACAAAACTTCCGTCCTTCCGAGCAAAAGGGGGCAGCCAAAACTGCTTTTTCCCGCGCCCAGAACGAATATACATTACATTATCTTCTTCAGTCCATTGTATTTCATACGGTTTCTGCCAAGCAAACAATGTCATAAACGTTGAATCAGCCTGTTCATATCGCTTCTGATGAAAATAATCCTCGATGACTGGTTTATCTTCCAATCTTAATTCTTTAAATTCTATGATAAGGACTCCCCCTTAAAATTTAAAATCTCGAAACATACGGATTTCCCTTTATATAAAACCGCCAAGGAAAATATTTTCCTTTAACAGCATAATTAATGTTAATGCGTGTTGAACGGCAAGTACAAATTTGACTTGTATTCATTGGTTCCATAACATAAAGTTCATCCCCGCAGAGATTCAATTTATTCTGCCGCAAATCAATATCCAAAGCTCGACACAATTTGCCGGGACCATTTGTTAAATTTTTACATAGTGACGATGCTCCTCTATTTTTCAACATTTCATCCAACCCGGAAATAGGCTCAACTGCACGAATCAGTACCGCCTGTGCATCTCCTTTTGATCCCGTAACAATATTCATGCAACAGTACATGCCATAAATTAAGTAAACATAACTCCATCCTCCTGCCCAAAACATAGGTTCTGTCCGAGAGGTAAGACCATGAAAAGCATGCGAACCATCATCCCGCTGCCGACGATACACTCCTCCATACGCTTCGGTTTCCACAATACGGCCTACCAGTGTTTTCTTCCCCATCTTATGGACAAGATATCGTCCCAGCAAAGCCGGAGCTATATCACGAGCAGCAGCAGCATATGCGTGCTGTTGCCATTTATTTTCTATCATGATTTCTTACGGTAGCCTAGCGAATATGAAATTTCGTAAGCATACTGTCCCATGGTAAATAACATTTTCTGCCGTATAGAGTCATAAAATCTCATAGACGGACCGGCAACTGTCAAAGAGGCTATAACTTGACTTTCAAAATTAAAAACCGGCACAGCCAGAGCAAATAAACCATGCTCACTTTCATCTTGTGTAACAGCATATCCGGTATGCCGAATTTGTGAAAATTCTGCTTCTGATAAATTACCATATTGCAAAATAACCCGATTTCGCTCTTCTTTATTACACCATGCTAATAATACCTTTCCTGCCGCCCCCTTATAAATAGGCAAAGATTCCCCAATCGGAATGACTCGCCGAAGCGAATGCGTACTTTCCACATGATCTAAACAAATGCGATTATCCCCTTCTGCAATATAAATACTGGCAGTTTCATTAAAAAGCTGCTGCAATCGCCGCAAATAGGGTTTAGCTAACGTAACAACATTCTCTGTCCAATGAGAAGAATACCCAAGTGCTAACGCTTTAGGTCCTAAACGATACTGCTTGGAAGTTTCATTACGCGTTAAATACTGCCGCCGCTCCAGCGTATTAACAATACGAAAAGCTGTAGATGTATTTAGGTGCGTATGAGCCGCAATTTCCTTTAATGTCATCCCAGTATTACATTCCACAAATATATCCAAAACGTCTAGACTCTTTTCCAATGACTTTAATAAACTATTCTGCCGATCTAATTGCTCTGGTTCCATCGTCTTCAATGCCTTCACCTGCTTTGCTAAAAGCTATACCATTTTAAAACGCTATGTCGTCACTTTCATACCAATTTCCAAAGATTGCGGTGGATCTTCAACAACACGGTCTCCGTCCTTAAGACCATCAAGTACAACAACACGTCCCGCTTCTTCGTCACCAGTAAGAATAGATCGAACATCCGCCAATCCGCTATCATTTACAATATAAACAAAATCACCGGAATCTTTTGTCCTAACCGCCGTTTTCGGAATAGTAATTTGTGATACTTCCTGCGGTGTAGATATACGCACATGATAAAATTCACCCGGGACAAAAAGATTTTTATCATTATTAAAAGTAATCTTCGCCATATAACTGCCTGTTGCGGGGTCTTTACCCGTTGCCAGATACGTCAGTTCGCCTGCTTGCGATTCTCCCGAAGGAGCCAATACAGCTACACTAATAGATCCATTCTGCTTTGCCATATTTAATGCCTGAATATATGTCTCAGGAATAGCAAATGTCGCTACTAACGGCGTCATCTGCTGCACTGTAGCCAGAACCATTCCCGCTACGGCTACGGAAGGATTATCAGAAACTGCTGTTATTCTTCCATCTATAGGAGAATAAATCGTTGTATTTCCTAACATATCCCGTGCGGCCTGAATAGAGGCTTGAAGCTGAGCAATCCGTTCCCTGTCTATGGCCGGAGCTGCAGATGATCCCGCCGCTGTAGCAGCAGTACCAGCAGCCGCCTCATTTTCTTTAGACATCATTTGATTATATTCAACTTTAGAAATAGCCCCCATTCGATACCAAACATCAAGTTTTGCCCGCCTGTCACCACTATCAGCATCTCCCGACATATCCCGTGAAGGATTTGTTCCCATAGATGCTGTCACCAGTGCTGATTCAGCAGATGCCACACTTTGCTGATAGGGGATTTGATCAACCTGAACCAATATCTGCCCCGCCTTAACATCTTGCCCAACTGTCAATGGGACAGATATCAATTTACCTGATAGCTTAGGAACAATATTTGTCATATGAAGAGCCGTCACATTAGCATCCAACGTCAGCGCAACTGGATGATCTGATTTTGTAACTGTCTCCACCTTAGTTTTCACACCATTCCCACAGCCGGAAAGAGCTGACACTGCAACCAAAGCAGTTACAACAAGTACCGTCCATTTTTTTACTTTCACAATATCCCTTCTCTACGTCAAAAAAAAGTAAAATATAACATCAAGACAGCTACTCCGGGTAAGCCAAAAATACCAATAATAATACCTGTTATCCAAGTAATCGGTACATAATGCAAACCCATAGCACCACCGAATTGATTGATAAAGTATAAGGCAATGAGCCCAATAATAACATTGAAAGCCAAATGCCGAACCGGAGCCAGCACAAATTTATTTAAAATCCAAAGTGCGGCAATACCTACACCTATCCAAATATAATCCATCAGGCACCTCACATTTCCTGCCGATTTGCCACCGCTCCTGCCAGTGTCGCTTCATCAGCATATTCAATGTCTCCTCCCATAGGGAGCCCTCGTGCAATACGGGTCACACGAATGCCCGTAGCCTTAAGAAGCCGCGCTAAATATAAAGCGGTAGCCTCTCCTTCGACATCAGGATCCGTAGCCAGAATTATTTCCTGAACTTCCGTGTTTTGAAGACGCTGCAATAGTTCTTTAATACGTAAATCTTCCACCCCGATGCCATCCAACGGTGATAACGCTCCCTGCAAAACATGATATAAACCATGATAATCGCCACTGCGTTCAATAGCTGACACATCCTGCGGAGTTTCTACTACACATATCACCCCATGATCCCGGCGGTCATCGCTGCATATAGGGCAAGGATTCTGGGATGACAAATTAAAACAAATAGAACAAAAACACATCTTTTGCTTTGCATCCCGTATGGCAGCAATAAATTCTTCTATCTTTTCCGGCGGCTGCTGAACCATATAATAGGCTAACTTACGAGCAGTTTTTATGCCTATGCCAGGCAAGCGGCGAAACTGTTCCGCCAGTCTATCCAAAGGCGTATCCATCAAAACATCCCCGGCAGTTTCATCCCGCCTGTAATTTTTCCCATTTCCTGAGCCATCATATCATCCACCTTTTGATTAGCCTCATTAACAGCTGCAACTACTAAATCTTCCAGCATATCTACATCTTCCGGATCAATAATACTGGGATCAATATGAACACTTTCAACTTTTTTTTCGCCATTCATGACAATAGTAAGTACTCCTCCGCCAACCGTAGCTTCTACCGTCCGTGTTTTTAAATCTTCCTGCATTTTCTGCATTTCTTTCTGCATTTTTTGTACTTTTTTCATCATTCCCTGCATATTTCCACCAAACATAGTAATTCCTCCTGTGTTATTATGATTTATTTTCTATATATATGTCACAGTCACCCATTGTTTTCAACAATGGATCCAGCACTGTTCGTGCTTCTTCAGAAATATCCGCCAATGCAACGGATTGCAGCATTGTAGAATCTGCTTTTTTTTCTACAGTTTCTTTTTCAACATCCGTTTCCTTTTTCAAGAATGTTGTTTTTTTTTTCTCAAAAACAGCAAGCTCACTATCTCCCTCCAAAAAACCCTGCATATGGAGGATATCACCGGTAACAGATTTTAATGCTTCATCTACGCATTGACAATAGTCTTTTTTATTAGCACGTTTAGCCATAAATGCTGTCTTAAAAACAACAATAACACGCCCTTCTCCTATATACACAACCCGTCCTGGCCGCATACAAGATAGAACTGCTCGTTTCTTCCCTTTTTCCAGCACCTCACAAACGCCTTTCCAAATTGTATCATATTCCGCTGAACTATGCGATACCCCGATTTCAGGTGATGTTTCTGGTGTATGGAGTGTTGCTGCCAAATGGTCTGATATTGGCGGCTTTTCTTGCGTCATGTCATTTTTAGATGAAATATTGATAATAGATTCTGATAAATGCATATCTGTTATATTATTTTCGTCTGCCGGCACAGGTACCTCATGAGAAGAGTTTGCCGACATATCTGCAGTTGATATATGATGCTCTATAACTACATTTTCCAATTTTGAAATACGATCCAATACAATCTGCGGTACACGAAAAGCATGTTTTTCTAAGGTTTCCACTCTCTCCGTTAAATCGCTTTGCCAGCCTGACTGTTCGGTCTGTCCGGCCATAAGCAGACCCATTTCTACCGCCACACGAGGTGTGGGAGATGTCCGTGCCGTAAGCATCGCTTGCTGTAATACCGACAACACAGCAAATACTTTGCGGGGAGAAACTTGCGCGGCCTGATCAGCCAATTCTGTCATGGAATCTGCATACGCTGCTAATGTATCTGACTTTGGCGCCGCTTGATATAGCATAAGTGCCCGCAAGTGAGCAACCAATTCTATCAAAATAACCCTTGGCTCTTTACCGAGGCGGACGATGTCATCCACACTTTTGATAATAATGTCTCCTTGTCCGTTAAACACTGCTTCACTTAACTTAAACAACCAATCTTTTCCGATTAATCCCAACAAATTACGTACTAATGCTTCATCAATAGACTCTGATGTATTGCTAATGCATTGATCCAACATACTCAACGCATCCCGCATGCCTCCGTCTGCCTGAACTGCTAAAATATGTGCAGCCCCTTTTGTAAGCATTACATGTTCCTGTTCAGCTATGTACATGAGGCGCTCTGCAATGTCATGACTAGTAATACGTCGAAATTCATATCTCTGACATCGTGAAAGGATCGTCATGGGAATTTTTTCCGGTTCTGTTGTTGCCAAAATAAAAATAACATGTCCCGGCGGTTCTTCTAAGGTTTTTAAGAGAGCATTAAAAGCTTCCGTTGTCAACATATGCACTTCGTCAATAATGTATATTTTTTTATGACCTTCAGCCGGCATAAACTTGATTGTTTCCCGAAGTGTCCTAATATCTTCAATACTGCGGTTTGAAGCTGCATCAATTTCCACCACATCCAATGACTCTCCATTTGTAATATGACGGCAAACTTCGCATGTATTACAAGGATGTGAAGTAGGCCCTTTAACGCAGTTCATCGCTTTAGCAAAAATTTTTGCAGTACTGGTCTTACCTGTACCACGAGGTCCGGAAAACAGATAGGCATGTGCCACTTTATCTGTATCAATAGCTTTTTGTAAAGTTTCCGTAATATGTTGTTGCCCTACTACATCTTCAAACAGCGCCGGGCGCCATTTACGATACAACGCAATATATGCCATATTTCTTCCTCCATAGCAAAAAAAGCAGCTAACCGCTGCTTTTCCACCAACTAAAAAGTACTCGTGTATGATAACCCGCCAGGTACCCTCGTGGCACATAAGACTTTCTACTTATCGCTGCTTCCTTTCGGACCTGACGAGGTTCATAGTTTCCTATTGCACGAGCCCCGGCGGATTACCACACACCAATACTCTTGTTAAGTTAGCTATGTAATTATAGCTCAAAAACAAAAAAATATCAAGCTTTTTTACCATATGAAAACAGCAACGCCAGCCTTAAACTTATATAAGGCTGGCACCAAAAAACAGGGATATCATTACTAGATAATTATTTTAATGTATTGAATCCATAAATTTTATATACTCGGTTTTTGTCATGCGCGGTTTATATTTAGCAAGAATATCTTCAACACCTTGCGCATCATCGTATAACAAATCAATCAGTGTCATTGCCATTACCTGTGTAGCTTTGATATAAGCCGTACGTGGATCCACTAATTCATACTCGGCACTGTGCAGTGCACCGTGAATGCATTCCACCCACGGATGTATAACCGGCATGAGTTGAGAAACATCCCCCATATCAGTACTGGCTGCGTCATGTGGCGGATATTCAACATGATTCATACCGAAAATAATATGACAATTTTTTTCCAGTAGCGTTGTCATTTCTTCATTTTGAAATAATGGCAGATATCCCGGCAAATTATGAATATCGCAAGTTGCCCCTACCGCATCGGCACCCGCTTTCAATGCACGATCAATACGTGCATTGTAATGTACCATAGCCTCGGCTGACGCAGCCCTAACATAACTTTCCATCCGTACATAATCCGGTACAACATTGACTAAATCTCCGCCGCTGTTAATAATAGGATGAAAACGCACATAATCCTGTTCACGAAAGGTTTCTCGTAATGCGTTGACTCCCATAATGCCCAGCATCGCAGCATTCAGCGCATTAATGCCTAAATGGGGTGCCGCCGCAGCATGAGCCGCTTTGCCATGATAATCTATGAGCTTACTAATAAAACCACTGCTGGAGCCACCAATCTGGATAGATCCTGATGAATCGGCTGTGGTAGTAACATGCATCTGCATCGCCGCATCAATGTCATCAAACCCGCCCTGCTGAATAATCTCTTCCTTGCCACCTAAGTATTTTATTTTACCCCGTTCACGCAATGTATTGCGATATTCAATTTCTATACATTCTTCTGCCGGTACTGCAAAAAACACAACATCACCGCCTAATTGGGCCATTGCCCCCGTATCGCAAAAAGCCATTGCAACACCCAGCATATCTGAAATTTGAACATAATGACCACAGCAGTGCGCCGCCCCTGTATTTTCGTCAGCCGACGGATGACTCCGGCAAATAATCGAATCCATTTCTCCCAGTACCGCAACCGTTCTCTTAGAAGTATTCCCCTTCAAGCGTGCCTTTACACCTGTAATTCCCCATCCTGTCGTATACGGAATATTAAGTTTTTCAAATGCAGATTGTACTTTAGCCGACGTTTTTACTTCTTTATATCCTAATTCGGGTTCCGTAAAAACAGACTGACCAAAAGCCATAATATCATCAGCTCGTTTTTCCACAGCATCACATATACGTTGCTTTAATTCTTCTTTTGTCATACTATCAACCTCTTTTAATTAAAAAATACCTTCCAAGTGAAGCATGATTTCTGCCATAATTGTTGCACAAATAAAAGATCCCGAGGCAACCATCAAGGCAACCGGAACAATACGCCATGACAATCTCTTGAAAGCAGGAATATCTTTTCCCAGAGACAGACCGCCATACGCTAATATAGGTGTCGTCGTAGCCAAGAAATTAATATGATTGGTCTGCTCCACAATCCAAGCGGTACCCGGTATTTCTGGAACAGAACAAATAACAGCAAAAATAGATACCCAGAAAACAATAGGAAGTTTCTTTAAGCCGGGTAAATGTGCAATACAGATTCCAATAAAAGCAATGATAACTAACAATGCCGATCCTGTAAAATCAGCAATTGGATTTCCCTTATAACCAACGACATTTGCCACAATACCAAGCACCCCTGTAACACAAAGAATAAACAAACAATCCAATAATGTTTCTTTAACTTTATTTTCTTTATCTTTCGTATCTTCTATTAATTCAGTTACACTGGCAGCATTTTCATCAACAACTTGATTTTCCAATGCCTCCTGCCGATTTAATTCATTGGTATCAGTTATTTCTCCTACTTCTTCTTGGCGTTTGCGCCCAGTTACAAAATCATACACTTTAACAGTAACAGGCAAAGAAACGAACAAAGCAAAATAAATACCTAAAACAGAAGTCATTAAATTAGCTGCGCCCGCATAAGCAGTAATTTTCTGGGCTTCTTCAGGAAAAACAGCAACAATCGAACCCACGGAAGCTGCCATCATACTGGCACTGCCAATACCGCCTCCCATAGCCAACGCATATGGATGGAAAAGTCCCGTACGTGCAATAATTCCTGCCAGAACAGAGATCCATAATGCACCAAACAAGGTCCCACAAATATACATTCCCATAACACCGCGGCCTTCAGGAGAAAATATTCCGTACTTTTCTGCAATGATTGCTACATTCGCTTCCCGGTCAATTGAATAACACGCTCCTATCGCTTCACGGCCCATTTTTAAAAATAAAGCCATCGGCAAACCAAAAATGAGTGTTCCAAAAAAATGCCCAAACTCCTGCATAATAAGTGCCATACCTGAATTCATGAGCATATGCAGGTTAGGGCCGATGCCTAACCCAATTTTTACAATAAGATATAACATGGCAACTGGCATAAATTCACCAGCACGTTCCATCATTTTATCACTCATAATATGAAAAGACGGATAACTGATAATACCTCCCAAAACTAATGCATAAAACAGCGGCAGAAAAACAACAAGCCCAAATTTTTGAATACCAACAAAATCTGCCACAACAACGATACATAACGCAAATAAATGAATCCGCCAATTTCTAATTAAATCCATTTTCTTTCCTCCTTATTAAAAGAAAAAAATTTTAAATAAATTACGTTAATATATGTAAATTATATGTTAATATATTACTATATTTTTATTATCACAACAAGTTATTTATGTCACAATAAAATACTTAAAACTATAATATACGCAAAATTAGGTTAATAATTTTTTTCTAAATAAGCTAAAATTTTCCGTAAAACGCCTGGTAATACCCGTGATACACTAGAAATATGAACGCGTTCTGTCCTACAGTGCAAGTCTTTTCCCCAAGGGCCTAATAATATAAACGGGACACGAATATCTGACAAAGCCTGCCAATCCAATTGATACGCCGTTCCCCATAAAGGCATATTATCTTGACAAACAGTACCATCCATAGTTGAATCCAATCCACAATAACTGCAATCAGAAACCCCTGTAAAATACTGATCAAACCGTACGGTCAGGCAAGTTGTTACTGCCTGCAGTACAGAATAAAAACTCTTATCCCCCATGCTTCTGCTGTCTACTGCCGGATAATAAGGCGGGGCAAAGCCGATAATAACAACCGGTTCTCTTTCTTCCATAAAATCCAAAATCTGTGCCATTAAATCAATCGTAACGGAAGGATAGTTTCCCCCTTGTTTCAATTTTTCTGTTTCTATATACTGCAATGTATTATAAAATGTAAAAAAACCAGGTATATGTTTTGCCTTATTTAATAATTCCCCATAAGACAATACAGGTACTTCATATTGTACTCTCGCTTGCGCTAGAGCTGATTTTATACTGGTTTGTGTTTCTTTTTTTAGAATACGCAGCACTGCCTCCGGGGTCTTTTTAAAAGTCAGAAAATTAGCATAGGCCGATGCCCGCCAAGGCAAAGAAAAATCATAATTTTTTTTTGCATCCCGCAGATACATCCAAGATGGCGGCGGTGTACTTTCACCCTCACATTGATCTGCCAGATTCCAATTACCCTCCGTTCGCGAAACAACACGTGCTAAAATACCTAATGGATTAATTCCTTCAGCATATTTACTGATATGAACCACTTTTCCCTGCACAAGAATAACCGGCAATATTTTTCCTACAGATCCTGTATACGCGATTAAATTATCTTGCTCTTTATGATTAGGTTCACAATTCACTAAAAGACGATATCGCAGCTTTCGTTCTTTTTGCAGTTGCTGCAAAAAAGGCAGTGCTGATCGCATCCCGGCTGAATAAGATTCTTCATCAGGTACCGATAAAAACAATAAATTCACATTTCCAGGATGTGCCGCATATTCTTCAAAAACGGTCATCTGAGCTGCAATTCCACCTTTCATATCACAAGCCCCTCGGCCAAAAAGCCATTCGCAGCTATCTAAATCCGCCTCTGTTTCTAAATCAATTTCACTATGGCGTAACTTTTCTGCCAATATTTCCGGAGAAAATGCATACGGTGCAAGTTTGCCATATGCTTCGCACCCGACTACATCATGATGATTCATAAAAACAAGGGTATCCGCTCTTTTCCCTTCAATAAAACCATATACGACTGAACGTCCAAGTG
>JALCNL010000025.1 GCA_022649055.1 Megasphaera sp. | reverse complement strand
CCCTGAACGATTCAGTGGCGACAGCTGCGGGGATCCACCTGTTCCCATGCCGAACACAGCAGTTAAGCCCGCAAACGCCGAAAGTACTTGGGTGGAAGCGCCCTGGGAGGATAGGAAGCCGCTGATTATAGAGTGAATCAGACTTAAATGTCGGAGTCGACGTTTAAGTCTGGATACACTTATAC
Source organism: Megasphaera sp. (assembly GCA_022649055.1). Taxonomy (GTDB): domain Bacteria; phylum Bacillota; class Negativicutes; order Veillonellales; family Megasphaeraceae; genus Megasphaera_A; species Megasphaera_A sueciensis. The sequence continues at coordinate 28,754 of JALCNL010000025.1, read as the reverse complement.
TGATTTTTTCAGTATATAGGGGTATAGCTCAATTGGTAGAGTAGCGGTCTCCAAAACCGTTGGTTGAGGGTTCGACTCCTTCTGCCCCTGCCATTTTTATGACTCGGTAGCTCAGCTGGATAGAGTGACTGACTACGAATCAGTAGGTCTAGGGTTCGAATCCCTACCGGGTCACCAAAGGAATTTTGTTCGAACTCCCAATCCTAACATTTTGTTTAGAATTGGGAGTTTTTTTGTTAGTATTACTCCATTGAACTATAATGTTTGAAGAATTATGATTTTTTTAAAAGCACTCACCAGGGAGATATAGTGAGTGTTTTTTTATATTACTAGTTTACTTGGCTGCGTATGTTGAAATATTCTGGATTTATCTGTTGTTTTTTTGGATATTTAAAATATGAGTTGCAGATTATAAGGCTGATGCAGTATTTATATAAATAAGCTATAATGAATGTTAGTTGTATTTTTCTTTTATTTCGACTATTATATATATTATATGTGATTGATATAGGTGGATATGAAGAGTAAGGAGTATTCAATTCATGAAAATTTCTGAGTTAGGTGAATTTGGTTTTATTGATGCAATTAAAGATGGCACACTGTTTAGTCCCGAGTCTGTCGTTATCGGTATTGGCGATGATGGCGCAGTTTATAAGACGACGGCGGGAATGGAACAAATAGCGGTCATTGATACGATGGTAGAAAATAGCCATTTTATTATTCAACGGACGGGAGATTGGTATGATGTAGGCGTTAAAGCTGTTGTTTCTAATTTAAGTGATATTGCAGCGATGGGGGGCATTCCTACTCATATTGTTCTTTCAACAGCAATTGCCGAGAATATGGAAGTGGATGACCTGATATCTTTATACAAGGGGATTAAGGATATTTGTCGAAAATATGGTGTGAATATTATTGGCGGTGACACGGTAATGTCTAAAGAGGGATTAGTTATTACAGTAGCTGCTTTTGGTGAAATTGAAGCAGGCAGAGCGATTCCCCGAGGTGGGGCAAGGATCGGTGATATCGTAGCGGTTTCGCATACCTTGGGAGACTCAGCGGGTGGATTAGATGTTCTGCTTTCTGGGGAAAAAGGGTATGAAAAACTCAAAAAAGCCCATCGTTTACCAGAGCCGCAGATAGAATTAGGAAGATTACTGGTAGAACATAATTGTCATAGCTTAAATGATATAAGCGACGGCTTAGCCAGTGAAATAAATGAAATTGCTTCAGCCAGCAAGGTGGAAATTATGTTGGATCGCGAGGCAATTCCTATTAGTGATGAATTGAAACTATGGTCGGAAAAGACAGCGCAGGATATTTGGAAATTTGTTCTAAACGGCGGAGAAGATTATGAATTGGTATTTACTATGAGCCCCGAAGACTTCGCAGTACTTCAAAAAACATACATTTATGTAACTGCTATTGGCAGTGTCCGTCAGGGACCTGTGGGAGTAAAAATTTCTCATAAGGGAATAGAGAATAAATTACTGCCTTTGGGATTTCATCATTTTAGCGAGGAATAAAGTAATGGAGATAGATGTATATACACATTCGGAAAAGAATACGATACAATTAGGAACTATTCTTGGAGCTATTCTAAAATCGGGGGATGTTTTAGCTTTGCAGGGCGACTTGGGCGCTGGTAAAACTCATTTTGTTCAAGGAATTGCAAAAGGAATGGGAATTACGGATATAGTTGTGAGTCCGACTTTTACGATATTTAATTATTATGAAAATGAACTGCCATTGCAGCATTTTGATTTTTATCGATTGGAAGAAGACTATGAGTTAGACGATCTAGGTTTTGACGATTATATATCAAATGGAGTGACTGTCATTGAATGGTCTGAAAAATTTCCGGATCGTTTACCCGTTGATGCTGCAACCATTAGTATAGAAAAAAAAGGTCCGACGGATCGCTTATTTCATTTTATATTTTCAAGTGAACGTTGGATACAAGCTGAAAAAGAGGTACAGAATTATGTTGCTAGCCATTGAAACATCTAGTTTAGTATCTAGCGTTGCTCTTTTGCATAATGACACATTACGTGCCGAACTTACGATACAGGCAAAATTGACCCATTCTGAGCAACTTATGCCTCATATTGCTGATATGCTGGATAAGGCCTCTGTGCCGAAAAATACAATTGACAGTATTGCGGTTGCTGTCGGTCCCGGTTCTTTTACGGGACTGCGGATTGGACTGGCCACAGCTAAGGGGTTGGCGTATGCTTGGAACATTCCTATTGTAGGTGTTTCTACGCCGGAAAGTTTAGCATGGAATAGTATAGGCTGTGCTGATTTAATTTGCCCGTTAATTGATGCGCAGAAGGGGAATGTTTATTTTTCCTTATATGAATGGCAGGGAACGCAGCTTATAGAACGGGTTCCTATTGGCATAAAAAAATTGGAGGATGTTCTTGTTACGATTGAAAAATATGATCGACCTGTCGCGTTTTGTGGAGATGGAGCATTGTTGGGACGGCGTGTTATAGAACAGAAAAATTGTTTTTTTCGTATGGCACCGCCAACCATGGTTATACCCAGAGCTGGTAGTGTGGCGTTGGCAGGTGCTCTGCGGCTTGCCGAAGGCAGCGTGGATGACTGCATGAGCTTAACGCCTTCGTATAAAAGGCGCAGTGAAGCTGAGGTACTTTGGGAAAAACGGCATGGCGGTCAATCATGTCTATGAGAGTGCGTGAAGCGCAGCGGAAGGATTGGGAAGGGATTTGTCAAGTTGAACAGGAAGCATTTTCTCAGCCTTGGACTAAAGATGCTGTTATTAGAGAACTTATGAATATAGATCTTACCATGTATTATGTATTAGAAGATGAACAAGGTGTTATATGGGGTTATGCTGGGTTATGGCATGTACTTGATGAAGGCCAGATTACCAACATCGCGTTGCGAAAAGCTTGCCGCGATCGTGGGTACGGGGAATTATTGTTGCGCTTATTGATGGAAGCTGCGTGGAAACGCGGTTGTTCAGTGATATTTCTTGAAGTACGTTTTTCTAATTTACCGGCACTTCATCTATACCGAAAATTGGGATATACGGTCGTAAGTGTCCGTAAGCAATATTATACACAGCCTACGGAGGACGCTTATGTCATGAGTTGTGAGCAAAAAAAATATCACTGGGCCGATAAATAGGTCTGGAGAAAGAAGTTATGATATATGTATACATTAGCGTTAGAAACCAGCTGTGATGAAACATCAGCAGCAGTCATATTAGACGGACGCAACATTTTGTCCAATGTTATTTCAACGCAGGTTCCTATTCATCGCAAGTTTGGCGGGGTTGTCCCGGAAATAGCATCCAGACAGCATATAGAATATGTCATGCCGATTATTGATGAAGCATTGAAGCAGTCTGGGGTTACACTACAGAAAATAGATCATATCGGAGTCACGTATGGTCCCGGACTTGTTGGGGCATTGCTTGTCGGAGTAGCTGTGGCAAAAGCAATTAGCTTTGCTCTAGATAAGCCTCTTATCGGGGTAAACCACATGGAAGGGCATATTTTTGCCAATTTTTTAAGTCATCCTGAGTTAGAACCGCCGTTTTTATCTTTAGTTGTATCGGGAGGGCACACACAGCTTGTGTGTATTGAAGGGTATAATTCTTTTAAACTTTTGGGACAGACCCGGGATGATGCTGCTGGGGAAGCTTTTGACAAAATTGCCAGAGTTATGGGATATCCGTATCCGGGAGGTCCTCAGATTGATAAACTGGCTAAGACAGGAAATCCAGATGCCATTATATTTCCTAAAGCGCTCCATGAAAAAAATAATTTTGAATTTAGTTTCAGTGGGTTAAAATCGGCAGTTCTTAATTATCTTCATACACAAGAACAACGTGGTTTGAACTATGTTGCAAGTGATGTTGCGGCAAGTTTTCAAAAGACGGTGGTGGATACATTGGTAGAGAAAACAATCAATGCTGCCGCCTATTGCGGCATGAAAAAGATAGCTGTTGCGGGCGGCGTGGCAGCTAACAGCGGTTTGGCGAAAGCTATGGCAACTGCCTGCCGTGTTCAGGGGTATACATTATATCGTCCAGACCCGGTTCTTTGTACCGACAATGGTGCCATGATTGGCTGTCGGGCATATTATATGGCCATAGAAAACCGGTTTTCCGATTTAACACTTAATGCTGATCCGGCTTTGGCAATAACATCTTCACAGAGGTGATAAAAATGGCGTCCATGAATGATATATGTCGGGAAAAAAGCATACTATCTGATGTACAGATTCGCATATTAAATAATAGTATGGACTTGTTGCAGTTTGCCAGTGATTTATCACAGCGTGAAATTAATGTTTTTGTACTGGGTAAGCAAAAAGACACACTTGTCCTTGCTGCACAACGCACCCCTTTATTTCTGCGATTAAGTGAAACCGTTGCAGAAGCCGGCGCTGGTGAAAGCATTACGGCCTATGATGAACCTTTGGCCTTACGAGTCTTTCAGACAGGGACACCTTTAAAAGGAGCTAAAGAACGAGAATTCGGTAAGATGGAGCCGATGATGGCGTATCCTTTTGTTGATAATGCGGGAGATACAATTGCTGTCATTACGTTTGTTGGGAAAGTTGAGAATAATCGAAATATACTTACGGATACGGCATTTCAAGCACTGCAGGTGCCTATTATAGATAAATCGTGCAAACTGTATCAGGCGTTATCGGTACAAGATGGTATTATCCTTATCAGTGGGGAAGGCAAAGTGGTATATGCAGATGAAATGGCTGAAAGTATCATGCATCTTCGTGGCCGGGATATACGATTGATAGGTGAAAATATTTATAACAGCCGCGTAAATTTATCCGGAGCCAAAAAAGCGCTAGCAACACATGAAGGTTTTGTAGAGGATATACGTCATGGAAAAATTATTTTTACACAAAGAGTAATACCGCTCCTCAGTGGAGGAAAAGTATCCCGGATTATCATTGTTATTACAGAACGAACAGAAATTCACCGTAAAGAAGAAGAATTGATGGTCAAGACATCGGTCATCAAAGAAATTCATCATCGTGTCAAAAATAATCTCCAAACGATAGCCAGTCTTTTGCGGATGCAGATGCGCCGGGTAGAGAGTCAGGAGGCCAGAGATGTATTACAAGAAAGTTTGCATCGTATTTTGAGTATTTCTCTGGTGCATGAAATATTATCCCATCATGATGAAGAAAATATTGATATTTCAGATGTAGCACAAAAATTGTTAACTTTGCTTTTACATAGCATGGTAAGTCGAGAAAGTCGTATCGAAGCTAAATTTGAAGGGCAGAAACTAATTTTACCTTCAGAGGCGGCTACTTCGATAGCATTAGTAATCAATGAATTAATTACGAATGCTATCGAACATGGATTTGAGGGAATTCATGAAGGCACTATAAGTGTAATTATTCATAATGAAGGCACATGGGGAATGATGGTAATAGCCGATAATGGAAGAGGCATGGATATCGATGCGGTACGGAATTATAAAGGACGTAAGCATTTAGGCTTGCAGATTGTATCTACACTAGTAGAAAAGGATCTGCATGGAACATTGAACTTTTCTTTGGCAGAGCCGCAGGGGACAAAAGCCATTATTCGATTTCCGTTACATGAGAAGGGGGAATAATACATTATGGGATATAGAGTAGTAATTGGTGATGATGAATCTATTATTCGCATGGATTTGAGAGAACTGCTGGAGGAAGCGGGTCACACTGTTGTAGGGGAAGCAGTAGATGGTGTGGAAGCATTGGAAATGGCTCGCAGAGAAAAGCCGGATATTGTTTTGCTGGATATTAAAATGCCGCGGTTAGATGGGATACATGCTGCTAAGATGATTGTTCATGATAATATTGCTCCCGTACTTCTTCTTACAGCATATAGCCAGCAGGATATTGTGGATAAAGCAAAGGTGTCAGGCGTATTAGGCTATATTGTAAAACCTATCAGTCAAGTAAATCTATTTCCTGCAATGGAAATTGCCATTTCACAGTTCCAGCGGCAAAGGGAAATTGCCAGCCAGTTGGAAGAAATGAATGAAACGTTAGAAACACGTAAGGCCGTGGATAAGGCCAAGGGATATTTGATGGAAATATATAAAATTTCTGAACGTGAAGCATATCGGCGGTTGCAGCAGTATAGCATGAAAAACAGAAAGTCACTAAGAACAGTGGCGGATGCTGTTGTTGATAGTGCGCAGCGCCGACAACAGCATAATAAATGATAGGAAATATAAAAAAGAATGGGAAAAGACTTGATTTTTTTCCCATTCTTATGTAATATATAAGAGTGGTTAGCACTCGACAGTAATGAGTGCTAACAAAAAGGTGAAAAATTTATATTTTTCGAGGAGGAGTTAACATGATTAAACCGTTAGGAGACCGTGTAGTAATTCGTGTGTTAGAAAAGGAAGAAAAGACTGCCAGCGGTATTTTCTTACCAGATACAGCAAAAGAAAAACCTTCCCAAGGTGAAGTTATTGCCGTTGGTTCGGGTAAGTTGCAGGACAACGGAACCCGCGTTGCTATGGAAGTCAGTGTGGGTGACAAGATTATTTTCTCCAAATATGCCGGTACAGAAGTCAAGGTAGAAGGCAATGAATATTTAATTGTCAGCGAACGAGACATTTTGGCTATTATGTAATATAAAATAACTATATAAAACAGGAGAGTGAATATATTATGGCTAAACAGATTTTGTTTAATGAAGATGCACGTCGTGCATTAGGAAAAGGCGTTGATGCGTTAGCTAATGCCGTAAAAATAACATTGGGACCTAAAGGTCGTAATGTCGTATTAGATAAGAAGTTCGGTGCGCCGACAATTACGAATGACGGTGTTACTATTGCCCGCGATATTGAATTAGAAGATCCGTTTGAAAATATGGGTGCACAACTTGTAAAAGAAGTTGCTACAAAAACCAATGATGTAGCAGGTGATGGTACAACGACAGCTACGTTATTGGCTCAGGCTATGATTCAGGAAGGAATGCGCAATGTTGCTGCCGGTGCTAACCCGATGATTTTAAAACGCGGGATTGAAATGGCTGTAAAAAAATTGGTTGAAGAAGTTCAGAAACGCTCCATTGCTGTTTCTGATAAAGAATCAATAGCACAAGTTGCGTCTATTTCTGCAGGTGATGAAGAAATTGGCGGCCTCATTGCTGATGCAATGGAAAAAGTTGGTAAAGACGGTGTTATTACTGTTGAAGAATCAAAGACAATGGGAACACAGTTGTCTGTTGTTGAAGGCATGCAGTTTGATCGTGGTTATATTTCTCCGTACATGGTAACAGATCCGGATAAGATGGAAGCAGTTATGAGCGAACCATATATTTTGGTTACAGATCGCAAAATTGCCTCTATTCAGGAAATGCTTCCGACATTGGAAAAAGTTGTACAGGCCGGCAAAGAATTGCTGATTATTGCTGAAGATGTGGAAGGGGAAGCATTGGCAACCTTGGTTGTTAATAAACTTCGCGGTACGTTTAAAGCTGTAGCTGTTAAAGCTCCTGGTTTTGGTGATCGCCGCAAGGCAATGCTTCAGGATATTGCTGTTCTTACCGGTGCAACTGTTATTTCTGAAGATGTAGGCCGTAAACTTGACAGCATTACAATGGATGATCTAGGTACAGCTCGTCAAGTTCGTGTATCTAAGGAAGAAACAACTATTGTGGAAGGGCATGGCAATTCCGATGAAATTAAAGCTCGTGTTTCTCAGATTAAAGCGCAAATTGCTGACACGACTTCTGATTTTGATAAAGAAAAATTGCAAGAACGTTTAGCAAAAATGTCTGGCGGTGTAGCGGTTATTGAAGTAGGCGCTGCTACAGAAGTAGAACTTAAAGATAAAAAATTACGTATTGAAGATGCTTTGAATGCTACACGTGCTGCCGTTGAAGAGGGGATTGTTGCTGGTGGTGGTACTACTTTCTGCGATATTTTGTCAGCGTTGGATCAATTGACAGCAGAAGGTGACGTACAAACAGGAATCAATCTTGTTAAACGTGCGGTAGAAGAACCTGTTCGTCAGATTGCCAATAATGCGGGCCTTGAAGGCTCTGTTGTTGTAGCTCAGGTTAAAGCACAACCTGATGGAGTAGGATTTAATGCTTTAACAGAAGAATATGTCGATATGGTTAAAGCAGGCATCGTCGATCCGGCTAAAGTAACTCGTTCTGCTTTGCAGAATGCGGCATCTATTGCAGCTTTAGTTTTGACGACAGAAACGTTAGTTGCTGACAAACCGGAAAAAGAACCTGCTATGCCTGCAGGAGCTGGTGCCGGCATGGGCGGTATGGGTGGTATGGGCGGCATGATGTAAATCATCCTGCTTGTAAATTCTCCGTGTAATCTACAAACTCCTATTCACTATAAAGGGACGTACAGCTTTGCTGTGCGTCCTATTTTTATATTTTTAAATAGCGGTAAAATTGAGAAAAGTGCTTTTTAGATACGATGTCCTATACCTGATGGCATGAATTTACATCACGAAAATGAATAAAACACGATGACTTAAAAGTTTTGATAATAATTAGAGAAAAACACTTGTCAAATGTCTTAATTAATAGTATAATACTTATTGTTCGATACAGACAGACGAACACCTTATTCCTCGATAGCTCAGTTGGTAGAGCAATCGGCTGTTAACCGATTTGTCGTAGGTTCGAGTCCTACTCGGGGAGCCATGGCCCCTTGGTCAAGTGGTTAAGACACCGCCCTTTCACGGCGTGAACGTGGGTTCAAATCCCGCAGGGGTCACCACAATGAAATCTCAGTCTTCGGACTGAGATTTCAATATATGGGCGATTAGCTCAGCTGGGAGAGCGCCTGCCTTACAAGCAGGATGTCAGCGGTTCAAACCCGTTATCGCCCACCAAAAATAAGATCCGTATAAATGGGTCTTATTTTTTTTGATCATTCTATAGGATATAATTTAATTGAGTCAGAGATATTGTATTTTAGTAGAATTGTTTCAATAAAAATAAAAAATTACATTGTATAAATAAGACAAATGTTTAATGGTAATGGACAATAAGAGAAAATGCAGGTGAATATTTTTATGTAATGTCAATAGAAAATGGCTTAAAATACACATAAAGTGAGAATATTAAGTAAAAAATTAAAAATAGATTAGAGGGAAATAAATCTCTTGACAGTATACATTTAGAAAGAGTATGATAAGTATGTAGACAGGTAATAAATTATATGAAAGATAAATTATTACCGAATTGCGTTACTATTTGAAGGGAGACGAAGGAAAGATGAGCAGTAAGCCGGAAGTAACTTTAAAAATGGTGCAGGAAGCACAGGAACGGTTGAAAGGGGTTGCCCAAAAGACGGGATTATCTTTTACAAATTCTGTGAGCGATGTGGCTGATTGCAATGTATGGTTAAAATTAGAAAATTTACAGCGTACAGGATCTTTCAAATTAAGAGGTGCGTATAACAAAGTAGCTTCACTAACACAAGAAGAACGAGATAAAGGTGTTATTGCCGCCTCAGCAGGCAACCACGCACAAGGGGTGGCATTGGCTGCTAGCGTATACGGTTGTCAGTCGACGATTTGCATGCCGAAACATGCCCCACTGTCTAAAATTGCTGCAACACGCAGTTATGGGGCAAATGTAGTCCTTTTTGGAGATTTTTTTGATGAAGCGGCTGCCAAAGCAAATGAACTGGCTGAAAAAAATGGATATACCTTTGTACACCCATTTAACGATCCCCTTGTCATTGCCGGTCAAGGTACAATTGCTTTGGAAATTATAGATCAGCTTCCCGATGTAGATGCCATTGTGGTTCCTATTGGCGGCGGTGGATTGATTGCCGGTATTGCAGTTGCAGCAAAGAGTGTTAATCCTAAAATTAAAATTATTGGTGTTCAGACAGAAAATATGCCTTCTATGCAGACTTCTATCAATCAGGGAAAAATTTTGACAGTGGAAGGAAAAGCAAGTTTGGCAGATGGTATTACCGTTAAAACTCCTGGAGATTTAACCTTTGAATTGGTAAAAAAATATGTTGATGATATCGTGACGGTTGATGAAACAGAAATTGCAGAAGCTATTCTTTGGCTTATTGAACGAGTAAAAACTGTTTCGGAAGGGGCCGGAGCGGTTCCGGTAGCAGCGCTTATGAATGGTAAAATTACAGGACTGCGTAATAAAAAGGTTGCAGCTATGGTCAGCGGCGGTAATATTGATGTGAACCAAATGACTCGTATTATTAATGGAGGTTTGTTGAAGTCTTGGCGTAAAGCTTATTTTAACACCGTAATTCCTGATCGTCCGGGAGAACTCGTACGGCTTTTATCTATTGTCAGCGAGTCGGGAGCAAATATTTTGTCAGTTACGCACGAACGCAGCCAGCATGGTATCGAAATTGGATATACTGCTGTTTCTCTTGAATTGGAAACAGTCAATGAAAAACATGTGGAACGATTAATGAAACAGTTGAAGGAAAAACAATATCAGGTTTCCATTAAGTAAGTAATATATAAAAACTTTATTAGGAGGAAATGTGATGGAAAAACAAGGAATGGAGCGTGGTTTAAAGCCGCGCCATGTAGAAATGATTGCGCTGGGAGGAACAATCGGGGTAGGATTGTTTATGGGATCAGCCAGCACGATCCAGATGGCGGGGCCATCCGTACTTATTTGTTATGCTATTGCAGGATTGGTAATGTTTTTTATTATGCGTATTATGGGAGAAATGTTGTATCTTGAACCGGTGACAGGTTCGTTTGCAACCTATGGACATAAATATATTTGTCCGTTTGCAGGTTATATGACTGCATGGTGCTACTGGTTTTTGTGGGTGGCAGTAGGGCTGTCGGAAGTTACGGCAGTAGGGATATATGTTCATTATTGGTTCCCGCTGGTACCGCAATGGATATCGGCTTTTGGCGGTATGCTTATTGTTGCGATTGCTAATATGGCTGCTGTCAAATATTACGGTGAATTTGAATTCTGGTTTGCTATTATAAAAGTTACGACCATCGTAGTGATGCTTGTTGTCGGATCTATGGTTATTCTGTTTGGTTTTGGCAATGGCGGCGTTCCCATTGGATTTTCAAATCTTTGGTCGCATGGCGGTTTCTTTCCTAATGGATTAGGTGGTATGCTATCTGCTATGTGTGTAGTTGCTGCCGCTTTCCAAGGTGTCGAATTAGTGGGAATAACAGCCGGCGAAGCACAGAATCCAAAGGAAACACTGCGCAAAGCTACAAAAAATATTGTATGGCGTATTTTGATATTCTATATCGGTGCAATTTTTATCGTTGTCACATTATATCCTTGGGATCAGCTGGGAATGTTGGGAAGTCCTTTTGTGACCACTTTTGCTAAAGTTGGTATCACTTCGGCAGCCGGTATTATCAATTTTGTTGTTCTTACAGCAGCTTTGTCTGGGTGTAACAGCGGTATATATAGTTCTGGCCGCATGTTGTATACGTTAGCCCAGAATGGCCAGGCACCGAAAATTTTCGGGAAATTATCAGAAAATGGTGTTCCTCGCAACGGTGTTATGGTTACGATTTCCTGTCTGATTTTTGGAGTTCTCTTAAATTTCTTGATTCCTGATTCAAAATTGTTTTTATATATTTACAGCGCCAGTGTCTTTCCTGGGATGGTTGCTTGGTTTGTACTTGCATATTCTCAGAAAAATTTTAGAAAACATTGGGGAGAAGAAGTCATGGCAGCACATCCTTTTAAATCTCCGTTATATCCATATGCTAATTATTTTTGTATAGCATTTTTGGTATTGGTAACGGTAGGTATGTGGTTTAATCCAGATACCCGCATGTCTCTTATTGTTGGATGGATTTTTATGGCTATACTTACGGTAGGATATTTTGCTGCGGGTCTTCATAAGAAAAAATATGCCGATCAAACTTCTGATGTTTCTTCTGAAATGCCGGAAGGAGAAGGACATTAATTAAATAAAAGGAATAAAAGGCAGTCTGGCCTGTCAACTCCGGGATACAGGCTGCTTTTTATTCAATCCTTTCTTCTATATTGGATTTACTAAAATAAGTGACGGATATTGACGTATTTTGAAAAATACAGTAAAATAAATAATCATATAATTTATTTTATAAGAGATAAAATTTTATACATTAATATAAGCATTAGTAGTAAATTGTATCTTGGGGGAGAATTGATTGGAAAAAAATAAGAAAGAAAAAATAGGGAAAAGTATATTGCGGTATTATATCCCGATGGTTCGATATATTGCAGATATTATTGGACCTCATTGTGAAGTGGTACTACATGATGTCCAAACACCAGGTACTTCTATTATTGCTATACGCAATGGATATGTAAGTGGACGGACTATTGGCGGCCCGCTTACGAATTTGGGATTGAAGCTTATCGAATCTTCCCCGGATTTTCAAGAGGAATCTTTGGTTAATTATGCTAGTAAAACCAGTAATGGAGAAAACCTTGTTTCGTCAACCTATTTCATCCGTGACGATGAGGGAAAACTCGTGGGGATGTTATGTGTTAATATATTAAAATCCGGAGTAGCAGCCTCGTTGCCGCAAATAAATAATGTTGATATCCATCGTCAGGAAACACTTAATAGTGGAGTACATGATGTTAATGAATGGCTGCGTCCTTCTTCTGATCAGGTGGTAAGTCAAGCGGTGCAAGACCTGGTAGAGGAACGGGAAACGACAGTAGCCCGCCTGACTTTTCAGGAGAAAAAAGAAATTATTCATCTCCTGAAAAAGAATGGTATATTTAAAATTAAAGGCGCCGTTAATCAAGTCAGCAAATTGCTTAATGTTGCTGGAAGTACTATTTATCGCTATTTATCGCAAACTAAATAGAATAATTTATTTTAAGGAGATGTTGTATTATGTCAGTTAACGTTATTAGTACCGAAAAAGCTCCAGGTGCCGTTGGCCCTTATTCTCAAGCTATCAAAGCCGGTGATTTTCTTTTTGCTTCCGGACAGATTCCTCTGAATCCGGAAAACGGTAAAATCGTAGGCGGCGGTGTTGCTGAACAGACAGAACAGTCTTTGAAAAATGTGGGAGCCATTTTGGCAGCTGAAGGCTTAACCTATGATGATGTTGTAAAGACAACCGTTTATATCACCAACATGAATTTCTTTGGGACTGTCAATGCTGTATATGGAAGATATTTCCAGAAGACACTGCCGGCACGTTCTTGCGTAGAAATTTCCAAGCTTCCTAAAGATGCCTTGGTTGAAGTGGAAGTTATTGCATATTGCGGTAAATAAAAAAAGTAATACATTCTGCTTTTTTGTACATTGTTTGCAAATTTCGTATAAATGCAAATGAAAAATCACTGCTAGGTGTTGCGGATGCAACTCTTAGCAGTGATTTTTTTTGTTATCATAATGGCAGAATAACGTATGTGTTTATCTATTATATTTTTCACTTAAGAAAAGAGGAAGAAAAAATGGGGTATCAATTACGCACAGAATCACTGCGCAAGGTTTTTGATGCATGGAGTAAAGAGTATAATATCTACGCTCCGAAGATATTTGAAGGTACGGGACGTTTTTCTGAAACCGATGTAATTCGTTATGGGATAGTCTCATCTCCGGAAGAAATCGTATGGGATCAACGTTCGGAATATTCTTTTAAGGAAATAATAGTACCCATTTGTCAAACCTTGTTTTATTTTACGGAAACACAAATCAAAGAAGCAGATTTTCCACCTAAAAAGGCCATTATTTTTTTGCGCAGCTGTGATTTACATGCAGTCAAACGATTGGATTATATGTTTCGCGATAATGGACCGATAGATTATTATTATGAAAAACTTCGTGAAAATGTAAAGTTTGTACTTATCGGTTGTGAGAAAAGCTTTGAAGATTGTTTTTGTGTTTCCATGGGAACGAATAAAAGCAATGCGTATGATGCGGCGGTAAATGTCAAGAATGAAGCGTATTTTTTTGACTGTAAAGATGAGTATTTGCAGAAAGCGTTACAGGAATCGGCGGTCAGTAAGATTTCCGTTGCCGTAGAATATGTAACAAGAAATTCGGTGATGGTACATATCCCTGAAGAACTTGATTCGAGAGTGGCAGCAAGTACGATATGGGATGAATATGATAAACGCTGTATCACATGTGGACGGTGCACAATCGTTTGTCCCACTTGCACTTGCTGGTCAATGCAGGATTTGTTTTATACAGAAAATGGAAAAGCCGGAGAACGCCGGCGTGTCCAGGCATCCTGTATGATTGATGGGTATACAGATGTAGCGGGCGGTGGATGTTTTCGTCAAAAAAGCGGACAACGCATGCGTTTTAAAGTACTTCATAAAGTTCTTGATTTCAAGAAACGCGCAGGCTTTCAAATGTGTGTCGGCTGTGGCCGCTGTGATGCTATATGCCCGGAATATATTTCATTTTCTCATTGTGTAAATAAACTGGGCGATGCTATGCGGGAGGTAAAAGAAAATGGCAAAAAATGAATATTTACCGTTTCGTTCTACTATATTGAAAGTTATACGACATTCCGAAAAAGAATATACATTTCGCATGGCGTATGATAAAGCAAATGAGTTTCCTGTGAAACCGGGGCAATTTTTTGAGATTTCTATTCCGAAATATGGAGAAGCACCTATTTCAGTTAGTGGTATCACCCCTCATTCTTTGGATTTTACAATTCGCCGTGTCGGGTCCCTTACAGATGAAATTTTTGAAAACTATGAAGGCGGTTCCTTTTTTATGCGGGGACCGTACGGAAATGGTTTTGATGTAACTATGTTTAAAGATAAAGACATTGTTCTGGTAGCGGGTGGTTCAGGACTATCTCCAGTGCATGGTGTTATTGATTATTTTGCCGATCATATGGAAGAATGCCGGAGTCTGACTGTTATTGCAGGATTCAAATCTATCGAAGATGTACTGTTTCGTGCCGATATTGCCCGTTGGAAGGAAGACGGAATCTGTATTATTGATACAGTGGATGCAGCTCCGGAAGGATATACGGGACGTACGGGGATGGTTACTAAGTATATATCAGAATTACAGTTTAAAAATATGGCGAATGTCATGGCCGTTGTTGTAGGTCCGCCGTCTATGATCAAATGGTCTATCAAAGGTTTGAAGGATATTGGGATGGATGAAGAAGATATCTGGTTATCTGAATCGCGAAAAATGTGCTGCGGTCTTGGAAAATGCGGTCATTGTCGTATTGGTGATGTATATGTTTGTCAGGACGGTCCCGTTTTTAAATATACTAAATTGCGTACGTTGATCGATTAATAGGGGGTATATGACATGGATATGAATTGTGGCAATTTGAAAAAGAATGCCTTTCGCATGACAAAAAAGCGTGGAATTACCGCTTCCCGCGTACGTATTCCGGGAGGACATATGAATGCTGCCATTTTAGGACAAATCCAGCATATTGCAGAAACCTATGGCAGCGGAGAGGTGCATGTGACGCTACGGCAAGGTTTTGAAATTTTGGGGATTCCTTTTGAAAAGATCGAGGAAGTTAATAAGGCCCTGCAGCCAATTATTGAAGAACTGCATATCAATCAAGGGATTGTCAATACAGGATACAGTTCTTCCGGGACTCGCAATGTTATGGCTTGCATCGGCAATCGGGTATGTCCTTTTGCCAATTATGATACGACGGCATTCGCACAGCGTATTGAAAAAGAAATTTTTCCTAATGACTTGCATTTTAAAATAGCACTCACGGGATGTCCGAATGATTGCGGCAAGGTTCGTATGCATGATTTTGGGATTATTGGCATGACGGAACCGCAATTTGATCCAAATCGCTGCATCAGCTGCGGAGCCTGTGTAAAGAAATGTGAGCAGTTATCTGTTAAAGCGTTGCGGATGGAAAAATTCAGGCCGGTTCGCAATACAGATCGCTGCATTGGTTGTGGAGTCTGTGTTCATACTTGCCCTAATCGCGCCTGGACGCGCAGTAAAATAAGGTATTTTCGGTTAACCCTGTTAGGTCGTTCTGGGAAAAAAAATCCGCGGATGGGGATTGATTTTATTAAATGGGTGGATGCGGATAGTATAGTCAAAATCATTACCAATACTTATGCCTATGCAGCGCAGTATATTGACCCGCAGGCACCGGGTGGTAAAGAACATATCGGGTATATTGTAGATCGTACAGGTACTGCCGAATTTCTTAAATGGGCAATGAAAGACGTACATCTGTCGGATAAGGCCGAAGTGTATTCCCCATTATATTGGAACGGCATTCGATATAGTGGTTTAAAATAAGGAGGATATACCCATGTTTTCAGATGAATATAATGCTTCTGCCATAGCAGCAAAGGCAAAAATTACTATGTTGGAAAATAATCCGGTAGGCTATTTTGCAGCATCTATTTTAGCAGGTGCCTATATCGGTTTTGGTATTTTGCTTATCTTTACGATTGGTGGTATGCTGGGAAATCAGCCTTATACCAAAATTATCATGGGAGCCTCCTTTGGCATTGCCTTGAGTTTGGTCGTTATTGCCGGAGCGGAATTATTTACAGGAAATAATTTTATTATGGCCAGTGGTGTTGTAAAGAAGACCATTCGTGTTATGGATGTGATCAAGCTTTGGTGTATCTGCTATGCAGGAAACTGGGTCGGTGCGGTGCTCTTGTCCTTGGTTTTTTATGGAGCGCAAGGGGCTTCCGGCAGTATAGGACAATATATAGCTGTTAGTGCAGCTGCGAAAATGGGGTTATCGCCGTTGGTGCTGTTTCTTAGAGGCGTACTATGTAATATACTTGTGTGTCTTGCTACATGGTGCGGATTCCGCTGCAAGTCAGACAGTGGAAAATTAATTATGATTTTTTGGTGTTTATTTGCATTCATAACTTGCGGATTTGAACATAGCATAGCCAATATGACATTGCTCACCGTTTCTTTATTAGCGCCTTTTAATGCGGCAGTAAGTGTATCGGGATACATATATAATCTAACTTTTGTGACATTGGGAAATATTGTCGGGGCTGTTATTTTTCTGTCGGTACCGTATGGACTGATGGCGAGAGAAACAAAAATAAAGTAATAGGACTATGATTACGTTGCTGTAATATAAAAAAATTCTGGGTGCTTACTATAAGCGCCCAGAATTTTTTACGTTATAGCAACGTAAAAGTATTATGGTCAAAATCAATAAGCCCATCCTTTTTCATACGTGCCAGTTCACGAGCCAGTGCGGTACGATTGGCACAAACGTAATCGGCAAGTTCTGTACGATTTATGGAAAGAGAAAAACTGGAGTTTTTTGAATGCTGTGACTGAAAAGAAAGGAAGGTAAGAATTTTTTTGCGCAGCGTTTTTTTTGATGTGACTTGCAGTTTTTTCATGAGTTGAGCATTTTTGTCGGCCAGCATAGTTACCATATTTTCAATGAGTTTATGATGAAAGGGACAAGCTTGACTGCAAGAATGAAGAACCTTATGGAAAGGGAGAATCATGGCTTTTGTGTTTTCAGCGGCCATAAAGGAAACACAGGAAGTCAAATCAGTGCCGCAGGCAAAGGTTTCACCAAAAAGT
Source organism: Megasphaera sp. (assembly GCA_022649055.1). Lineage (GTDB taxonomy): Bacteria > Bacillota > Negativicutes > Veillonellales > Megasphaeraceae > Megasphaera_A > Megasphaera_A sueciensis. The sequence continues at coordinate 11,238 of JALCNL010000025.1, read as the reverse complement.
TCGCCTTTTCTGATGACGGCGAGAATTGATGTATCATTCCAAGCATCCTCATGGATCATGTGAATTGTACCGTTTAGGACGATACCTACATAGTTGATTTCTTCTTGGGATAAAGCTATAAAATCGTTTCGTTTATATAGTTTTGTCCTGCCGCCTAAGCATTGCAGCATAGGTGCCAGTTCTCCCATTTTTATACCAGAAAAAAGAGATAAATCAGAATATTTTTCGGAACTATCAATACAGGGAGCCATTATATACACCTCATTTCATTGAGCCGCTTTTTGGAAAGCTGTTCGAGAAGCCTCAATAGTAGTATGGATATCAATATCTGTATGAGCACCAGATACAAAACACGTTTCAAATTGGGAAGGAGGTAAATAAATACCTTGTGCAAGCATAGATGAAAAATATTTGCAGAACATGGTTTGATCGGCAGCCGCTGCTCCTTCATAGTCAACCACGGCATTTTTGCTGAAAAATATACTGAACATGGTACCCGCTTGATGAGCACATATAGATATCCCGGCAGCGGTAGCAGCTGTTTTCAAGCCGTCGACGAGCAAGGTGGTTAATGCTGTTGTTTTAGAAATGTAACAAGGATCCTCCGCAATAATTTTCAGTGTTTCCAATCCAGCTGTCATAGCTAACGGATTTCCGCTTAATGTACCGGCTTGATAGACAGGACCTTCAGGAGATACACAATGCATAATATCGGTTCGTCCGCCATAGGCAGCAACGGGAAGGCCGCCGCCGATAATTTTGCCGAGGCAGGTCATATCGGGCAGAATATGATACATGTCTTGGGCTCCTCGTAAATTGCAACGAAAACCACACATAACCTCATCAAAAATAAGAACCGTGCCATAGGCTTTCGTTACTTCCCGCAAGGTTTGAAGAAATCCTTCCTGCGGTAGAATAAGACCCATATTTCCGGCAATCGGTTCGACAATAACGGCGGCAACAGAATTTCCCAGTGTACGCATTGTTTTTTGAAAGGCGGAGATGTCATTGTACGGGAGGGCGATGGTGTCAGCTGCTGTTCCCGGTGTGATGCCGGGACTGTCGGGACAGCCGAAAGTAGCCAGTCCCGATCCGCCTTTTACCAGAAGACTGTCACCATGTCCGTGATAACAGCCGATAAATTTAATGATTTTATTGCGGCCGGTGAAGCCGCGGGCAACGCGGAGAGCACTCATGGTAGCTTCCGTACCGGAATTGACCATGCGGATTTTTTCTATAGAAGGGTATAAATATTGTACCATTTCTGCCAGATCAGATTCAATGGTTGTGGGAGCACCATAACTAGTTCCCCGTTCAACGGCATTGTGCAGTGCTTTTACCACACGCGGATGAGCATGGCCGGCAATCATAGGTCCCCAAGAACCGACATAATCAATATAGGCGTTGTCGTCAATATCATATATGTGGCTGCCTTTGGCATATGCAATAAAAGGCGGTGTGCAATGCACGCGGGCATATGAGCGAACAGGACTGTTAACGCCGCCCGGCATCAGTGTTTTTGCCTTGTTAAAAGCAGTCGTTGATTTTTCTAAATGCAGCATAGGATACTCTCTCCTTTTTTTATTTCTGCAGCCATCGGGCGGCATCTATAGCATGATATGTAATGATAATGTCGGCACCGGCCCGTTTCATGGAAGTCAAGCTTTCCAATACAATCCGCCTTTCGTCAATCCAGCCATTTTGTGCAGCTGCTTTGACCATAGCATATTCCCCGCTGACGTTATATACGGCGATAGGCCGGTCAATACGGTCTCGGGCCTGGCGGACAATGTCCAAGTAGGTCATGGCAGGTTTGATCATGATAATATCAGCGCCTTCCTCCATATCAAGATCAATTTCTTTCATGGCTTCTCGTGAATTAGCCGGGTCCATTTGGTATTGCCGACGATCACCGAATTGAGGTGCAGAATCAGCTGCATCGCGGAAAGGTCCATAATAAGCGGAAGCATATTTTACAGCGTAGGACATAATGGAGATATTTTGAAACCCGTTGCTATCCAAGGCGCTGCGTATAGCTGCAATACGGCCATCCATCATGTCGGAGGGAGCAATGATATCTGCACCGCTTTGTGCTTGGCTGATGGCAATCTTGGAGAGAAGTTCAATAGTAGCGTCATTATCTACGTAGTGATTGCAGAGTTTGCCGCAATGGCCGTGTGAGGTATATTGACATAGGCAGACGTCACCGACGATAATGAGATTTGGTATTCTTTTTTTCACGGCCATCATGGCTTGCTGTACCGGACTTGTCATATCCCAGGCGCTGGATCCGATATCATCTTTATAGGCAGGTAATCCGAAAATTTCTATAGCAGGTATTCCCAAATCATAAATTTCCCGGGCCAGTTTGACTACTTGGTCAACAGATAGATGATAGCAGCCGGGCATGCTGGGAATTTCTTCTTTTATACAATTGCCGGCAACGACAAAAATAGGATAAATAAGGTCATGGACAGTCAATGTATTTTCACAGATCATGTTGCGGATAGGGACCGATAGGCGCAGACGACGAGGACGTAATGTATTAAACTTCATGTGTAATCAACTTCCATTCTTTAATTTTTTTTGCAAGTCCGTCCACCGTATATGTATCTGCCGTAATAATCGGAGCTAGACCATATGCCCTGCAGGTGGAGGCTGTGATAGGACCGATGCAGGCTAGCGTTATATCAGAAAGAAGACTTTTTTGTTCACCGAGCAGCAATATCAGGTTTTTAACTGTAGAAGAGCTTGTAAAAGTAATCATAGTAACTGTTTTCGCTTGTAAAAGAGAAATAAGTCTGTTTTTGTTTTCTGTGGCAGCCGTTGTACGATACGCTTCAGCGACGTCAACGACAGCGGCTATTTTAGAAAGCTGTTCTGGTAAATAAGGACGAGCATCCCGGGCTCTGGGAATCAGTATGCGGCAATCTTTTTTTATGTGTGGCCGTATGGCTTCCACCAGTTCCTCGGCACAATAACGGCCAGGCATAATATCCGCAGTAATACCATATTGAGATAAGGCTGTTTTTGTAGCAGTACCGATAACGGCAAATTTAGTATGTCCTAAAGCGCGGCTGTCTCGGTGCTGTTTTTTCAGCTGGTTAAAAAAAGCATGAACCCCATTAATACTGGTGAAAACGATCCAATCATAGCTGTCGATATGACAGATAGCTGTTTGCAAAGAGGCATATTTATCCGCCGGTTCCATAATTTGGATCGTCGGAAATTCCATACAGCGGGCCCCTAGATCTTCTAACAAGTTTGTTAAATCCGAAGCTTGAACAGATGTACGCGTAATGAGAATTGTTTCTCCAAAAAGCGGTTTATTTTCAAACCAGGAAATTTGTTTGCTGAAATTGACGACAGAACCGACGAGAAAGACTGCCGGCGGTTTTAAACCATGGAGTTTAGCAGAGCAGGACGCATTTTCCAGTGTTGTAATAAGTGTTTTCTGTTCTGCCTTTGTGCCCCAGCGAATCAGTGCGGCAGGGGTTTCGGGTGCTCTTCCGTTGGCAATAAGTTTTTCTGTAATGTAAGATAAATTTTTCACGCCCATTAGAAATATAAGCGTATCTACTGCAGTCGATAACTTTTCCCAGCGGATAGATGACGTCGTTTTGTCAGGTGATTCATGTCCGGTAACGACGGCAAAGGATGAGGCCGTACCGCGCTCTGTTACAGGAATACCTGCATAAGCCGGCACCGCAATGGCAGAAGTAATGCCGGGGACTATTTCAAACAAAATATGTGCGGCAGCAAGAGATTGCGCTTCTTCACCGCCCCGGCCAAAAACAAACGGATCACCACCTTTTAGACGGACGACAGTTTTATTTTCTTTGGCTTTGCGGATAAGAAGTGAATTTATTTCTTCTTGTGTTAGTGTATGCTGTTGTGCTTTTTTCCCTGCGTATATGAATTCAGCTTCAGCCGGGGCAAATTTCAAGAGGCGGGAATCTGCCAAATGGTCATAAATAACAACTTCGGCGTGAGATAATACTTCTTTGCCTCGCAGGGTAAGCAGTTTATAGTTACCGGGACCTGCTCCGACGAGATATACAATACCTGCCATGAGACTATTCCTCCTTATTTTCTATCAGTACATTCAATTGCTGCAATATGTTTTTTCCGCCTTCTGCCAGCAATTTTTCTGCTAAAAAGTGGCCTAAAGCGACAGCTTCTTGCTGAGGAGCCGTTTCACTGCAGTGATATGCGATTTTTCCGTCGGGAGAAGCAATAACGGCTTTCAACGTTATCACGGTGTCGTTTATACAACCGTATACACCGACAGGAATCTGGCAATTTCCTCCTATATGAGAGAGAAATGCACGTTCTGCCGTTACGGCCGCAACTGTAGGTGCATCATTTAAGGCGGCAATCAAAGAAAGGACAGCCGTATCTCCGGCTCTCGTTTCAATTGCCAACGCACCTTGTCCGACGGCTGGCAGGCATAAACTCATAGGGAGCTTTTGCGTGATGCGGCTTTCTTTTCCCAATCGCTGTAAACCGGAAATAGCTAAGACGATAGCATCATAATTTCCTTCATCAAGTTTATGCAACCGTGTGTCTACGTTGCCGCGCAAGCTGCATATAGTTAGATCGGGACGATAATGTAGCAGCTGCGCTGTACGACGCAGACTGGATGTGCCGATGCGGGCTCCGGCAGGCAGTTTATCCAAGGTACCGTATCGAGGGGATATCAAAGCATCTCCCGGTTCGGCGCGTTTCATAACAGCGCCGAGGACGAGTCCCGGCGGCAATATAGCCGGAACATCCTTTAAGCTGTGTACTGCAATGTCAATGCGGCCGGATAGTATTTCAGCTTCCAGTTCTTCTGTAAATAAGCCTTTGCCGCCGATTTTAGTCAGTGGTACATCCAGAATTTTATCTCCTTTAGTAAGGATCGGCTTTATTTGTGTAGATATATGAGGAAATTTTTTTTTCAGGGCATGTGCGGCAAAGGCTGTCTGCCATTGGGCAAGTTTACTGTTCCTCGTTCCGATAATCAAGTTCATGGAAGCTATTCTCCTTTGCTATATCCAGCTTAAATAAATCAGCCATAGCCTCGATTATGTGTTTTTCTTCCGGGGTTTCGGCGGCTTGTGCGGCACAAATCATAGGGTCACGCAGCAGTTTGCGTACAATCATGCGGGACATATGATCCAATATGCGGTATTGGTGTTCCTCTAATTCAGGAAGTTTTGTAATACTGCGTTTTAATTCGTGACGCCGGATTCGATCTGCTTTTTCAGCCAGCCGCACCATAACAGGACGAACCGAGAGGTACCGGAACCGTTCTAATAAGAAATCCGTATCCTCCCGGACAATAAGAGCGGCAGCAGCAGCTTCTTGACGGCGCAATTTTTCATTGTTTTGTACGGCAGACTCCAGCATATCTATGTTATACAGTGTTACGTTCTGCATGGAGCCTACCTTGGGATCTACATCCCGCGGTACGGCAATATCAATAAAAACAAGTGGGCGGCCGTTGCGGACAGTAAGAAATTGATGAACTCGCTGCGGATATATGACATAATGGGGAGCCCCCGTAGAAGTAATGACAATATCGATCTTGTCGGCGACAGATTCCACATTTCGAAAGTGCACGGCTGTACCTTCGATCTTGCCGGCCAGCTTGCGTGCTCGGTCCATATGACGGTTGACAACATAAATTTGATTAACTTTTTTGCCGCGGAAATTGCGTGCTGTTAATTCGGCCATTTGGCCGGCACCATATAGTAAAATGTTTTTATGTTCCACGCTGCCAAAGACTTGTTCAGCTAATTGTACGGCAGCGTAGCTGACAGAGACAGCATTATAAGCAATATGTGTATCTGTACGTACGCGTTTTCCTGTGGCAATAGCTTGATGAAAAAGTACATTTAAGATGGCACCGGTGGCATCACATGTATGGGCAAGTGTGTATGCTTGTTTTACCTGGCTGAGAATTTGGCCTTCACCGAGTACTAATGAATCCAGGCTGGAAGCTACTCGAAGAAGATGAAAAATACAATTGCTGCCGGTATAATAATAAAAATAGTTGGGATTGTCTTCCTTCGTATGAGTCAGATGGGAAAAAAATTCGTACAGCACTTGATTATTTTTCTTTTCATCATTTACAACGGCATATATCTCAGAACGATTACAGGTGGATAGTACAACGATTTCATCGATACCACTGTAGTCATCAAGCTGCAGGAGCTGATTGGCAATATCTTGAGAAGATACGGTAAAACGCTCTCTAATTTCAACGGGGGCGGTTTTATGATTGAGACCTAAAACGACTAATTGCATGACGTATTTGTTCCTCCGCTTCTTCAAGTTTTTCTTGACGCACTAGTTCCATGACCTCGTCCGTCAGTGCATGCTGCCAAAAGTTCTGGCGGTCTCGGCTGGAGAGGAAGGTCTGCTGTACTTCTTTTCTAAGAAGGGACAAACGGGTTAGCCAATGTCCATATACAGGCCCGTATTCCTCGGTCAAGATAATACGCATCCAGCGAGCTAATGCGGGAGAAGTGCCGTTAGTAGAAATGGTAATGGTTAAATCTCCCTGTTTGACAACGGCAGGAAGAGTAAAAGTGCAGAGAGCAGGGGTGTCGCAGACATTGACGAGTATATGTTGACGCTGTGCTTCTTCGGCAGCAAGCTGGTTAGCAACTATATCGTCGGTCGCACAAATTAGCAGTGTAAATCCCTTTTCATCACCGATTTCATATTTTTTCCTGCGCCAGTGAAGATCGCTTTCTGTAATTAGCTGTTCTATATCCTTTGTCACTTTCGGAGAAATGATCGTTACATCGGCAGATGCTGCAAGAAGTGACTGAATCTTCTGCAGGGCAATACTGCCGCCGCCAAGGACAGCACAAGGCACATTATCCAATCGTATATTGATAGGATACATAAAATCACCCCTTTAATATATATGTCTACTATTATATATTGTAACAGAGGCAAATGCACCTATATGTTGCAAGTGCAACACTTTTTTAGTGGAAAATTTAGAAAAATACTATAATATACCATAATCCAATTAAAAAAATGATAGGGAACATTCAAGCCTATATCATACTATGCATATGGACTTTAACTAAATTATTTTATAAATTGCCATTATTTGTTAATATAAATAAAAATAGGGAAGGATTTACTTTATATGATATAGAATTAAACAAGAGCATACTGTATTTTAGCGATTTTGTTTTAAAAGCAGACATAAGCAACAAGTAAGTAGGAGGTGTTTTGTATGTAAATTTGCTGATCATACGTGGATAATTAACCAATTCATTGTCTAAGGGGGCATAGTTATGCGTTATGTATCAAAAAAGAAATTATCAATTTTTTGTCTGATTGCAATATGTGCCGGTGTTTTTTCATTTGGCAGCATGGAAAATACACAAGCCTGCAGTAGAATTTTATCTGCTGATAATGGTCAGGCCGTATTGGTAGGGCGTAATATGGATTGGCCGGAAAAAACGGATGTTGCGTTTTGGTTTTTGCCGAGAGGAATTAAAAATATAGGATTGAATGGAGAAAATTCCTTGAATTGGCAATCTAAATATAGTTCTTTGATTATTGCTTCGTCTGTACATGGACAATCTTTTGCTTCAGATGGAATTAATGAAAAAGGGTTGGAAGCTAATTTGCTATGGCTCGATGAAAGCAATTATGGCAAACGAGATGAAACAAAACCAGGATTATCTGTTGCCAAATGGGCGCAGTATATTTTAGATAATTGTGCTACGGTGGAAGAAGCGGTACATTTGACTAAGTCAGATCAATATACTATTGTGGATTTAAATGTTCCTATGTATATTCCCACAGTGGGTACCACTATGACTCGAGCATCGTTGCATTTAGCATTAGCCGATAAGACGGGAGACTCGGCAATTATTGAATATATAGATGGAAAAGCCGTGATTTATCATGACCGTAAGTATAAAATCATGACCAATTCACCGACTTTTGATAAGCAGCAGGAAAATTTACGGCAATATAAAGGGTTTGGCGGTACAAAGGAACTACCGGGCAATTCTACCCCTTCTGACCGCTTTGTTCGGGCCTCCTTTTATTTAAAAAATCTGCCGCAGCCGGGTAATTTGCGGGAGGCTTTGGCGCATATGTTTAGTGTGACGCGGAACGCCGCGCAACCGTATATCAAGACATTGGATCCCAAACACCCGTATACGGCGGCAACGATATGGAGTACCGTAGGAGATTTGACCAATGGATATTATTATTTTGAGTCGACAACGAGTCCTTTCCTAGTATGGGCTGATTTTTCTTCCTTTGACAATAATGCAGGAGCTCCGGCTATGAAACTTTCGTTAAGCGGTGACGTTGATTATAACGGAAATGTGTCTAATTTATTTAAGAAAGCAGATTCTAATGAATTAAAAGTACCGGAGTTTCATCATTAACGATACGTTGAAAGTCATAAATAAAAACAATGCAAAAATCACGCCAGAAGTCTATTTCTAGCGTGATTTTTGCAGTATGCACCATGCCGTAGTGTAATTATTTTACAGAAGTATAAGTTTTTCAGATCGTAATAGATGTCATGATAATCGGCAAGGTTGTTTGTACAAGGATAACCGGTACTGTCAAAATGGGCGGGACCTTGTTTATCCCGTGTAATATTTACAGTAATAGTATTGCAGTTGAAGTCGACGCGACACTCTTATTTTGATCAGTATATGCTTTTAATAGTGTCATTACCGAATAGAAGTCGATTACAGATTCCATTTGGGAATTGGCATTTTTCATAAGGAGGAGGAATCTATTGCGTGCGATATAGGTAGGGATCCTTGAGCAATGCAATGTGGTATAAAATAGGAAAATCAGTTCCAGGTTTCGTATTTGATTATTTCGTCCAAGGATTTTCGCGGTCTGGGTAAGGGCATTTCATTTCCATATCCCAGCGTTACGATCCCGCAAACGTATATATCATTGGGGATGCCTAATATGGGACGCACATCTTTTTGTTCGAACCAACCGGTCCAACATGCCGCGAGACCTTGATTTTCAGCTTCGAGAAGTAGGTGTTCTATGGCAATGGAGGTGTCTCGGATACATTGTTTTAATTCCACTTCAGGGCTGGTTTCGTCTATATAGAGAGGGCGGCTATCAGAAATACGGCACTTAATATCCGTAGTACATACGATAAAAACGGGAGCTTCCATCATCCATTTTTGATTATGATCGGCCTGTACTAATTTTTTCTTTGTTTTCTCTGATTCTACAATGATAAAATTCCAAGGCTGGGTATTGCTTCCAGAGGGTGCTAAACGAGCACTTTCCAGGATTTTCATGATTTTTTCTTTTTCTACAATCCGATTTTGATATTTTCGTATACTTCTCCTGTTTTCTATCTGTTTCACGATAATCAACTCCTTTCACTTTTTATTATACTGTAGTTGTCAATTGTTTTAGCAAAAAAAATCCTGTGGGCAGGATAAACGGAGTTTCTGTTTCTGAATAGGTATAACAAAATACTTGAAAATAGAAATAGGCATATAGAATATAGAGGGACCGGTATGATATACTGGAATACAGAATCACTGCAGTGATATAATGATAGGTATATTATGACATTGCTGGTACATTTAATAATTACAAGACAAGATTGGAGATGATATATAATGGACAAGTGGGAGTTTGAATCGGCTGTGACTCGTTTTATTCTGGATGATAGAAGAAATATGGTTGAAAAATGTGTGTCGGTTTTTTGAATAGTACGCGAAAACGTTTTTCTCCTCGCTATGGGGATGGAGAGTGTCAATGCGAAGTTCCTTGTGAATATCAGATACCGGATAAAATAAGAAAGCAACAAAAGCGTAGTTAATTAAAGCGTAAAATAGATGGAGTTCTATGGATCGATAAAAAAAGAGGTGCGAAAAAATGAATAAATTTTTGAGTGAATTTAAACGATTTATTATGCGGGGCAATGTTTTAGACATGGCTATCGGTGTTGTCGTGGGAGCGGCATTTAGTAAAATTGTGAGCTCTCTCGTGACATACATTATTATGCCACCCTTGGGTGTTCTTCTCGGAGGTATTGATTTTTCTAATTTTTTTATTATATTGAGCACAACAAAACATGCAGGGACATTGGCGGAAGCTCAAGCACAAGGGATTCCAGTCATTGCCTATGGCGCGTTTATCAATACGGTTATTGAGTTTTTAATTATAGCCCTTGCGGTTTTTGTCGTAATCCGGCAGATTAATACTTTCTTTCCCAAGCAGAAGGAAGTACCCGCTGTTCGGCACTGTCCGTATTGTCGAGAACCAATTGCCGAAGAGGCAACCCGGTGCCCGCACTGCACTTCTGTAATATCGGAGTGATCACTAATGATATCCATGTACTGCTATGCGGCGGTATATTATAAATTCCAAACCCATACGTTCGATTACGTAAAAACATACGCAAGTGATAGAATCACCGTATACCGAACGATATATACGGTCGTATTTTTTCTTTGAGTTGAAGCACAACGATGTTTATCGTTTCGTTTAGATTATTCGGACTAGCTGATAAATCTGTGTCTTTTTGAACAGTCCCCTTAACTAATTGTCCCTGATTATAATAAATATTTCTGCTGCGGTCAAATATTCCGTTGTCGTTGTATTATGATAGGGTACTATATTCAAATAGAAGACAGGATATATGGTTATTGTTCCTGTATATCCTGTCTTTAAGCAGATTTTCATTGAGTGATTAAAGTAGGTGGAACGATTATATAGCAAGTAATTTGGAAGTTTTTGCTGCAATGAAAATCTACCTGACTATAGTATATTACAAAATATTCAAAAGAGAAATAAATATATCATAAAGATTTATGGCGGTTGCATTCTTGACATGGAAATATAAACGCTATATTATGAATTATAAATAAAAATATGGTTATTTATTTAAATAAGTAAAGCATAAGCGACGCTTTTAAAAATATATAAGAGTGGAGGCATGATTTTGGAAAAAATATGTTTTAGCAACGTAAATGTGGTAGATGTCAAAAATGCATGTATTTTAGAACATTATAATGTAGGCATAGCGGAAGGAAAAATAATTTCTGTTACAGCACAAAATGAGATGGATACATTGGATATGTCTGTTAAAAGGATTGACGGCACTGGCAAATATTTATGTCCGGGAGTAATGGATATGCATGTACATCTGGTTTGGGACGGAACATTGGCAGATCCGCTTACTGCCAATGTTATGGAAGGTCCATATATCGCTAT
>JALCNL010000024.1 GCA_022649055.1 Megasphaera sp. | reverse complement strand
TATTTAATTTATTACAAATCTATATGGCAATATTTTTATAATCATGCTGCTTTTCTTTTTTATCTGATTCATCAATTTATCCACTTGGATTTCTTCCCATACTTGTGCTATACTACATATGTACCGCACAGCATGGGGACGTAAAGGTTTCGACGGTGGCGGTTGTATCATAAATAGCGAGCCGGGGTGTCATCTGCCCGTAAATCGGTGAAAACGTTAAATTAAACGCTAAAGAAGAAAATTTTGCCTTAGCTGCTTAATGCAGCTAACGTCTCTTTCTGCTAATCCTGCGTGCAGATTGCAGACGTCATCTAGCAGGATACCTATCAACTTTGCCTGAAAGCTGACAAGGGAACCTTACAGGCTGGAGCAGTTTAGTTTGTCCTTGTACGAACACTGCTTAAGATAATCAACAAGGTCTGCGCTCGGAGAAGTTTATGGGGCAGCGTTATCGGACAGGAGTTCGACTCTCCTCGTCTCCACCATTTATATGTACAAAAAACGAAGAATGCATTTTGCATTTCTTTTTTCCCCAACAGAAATCCGAATGATTTTCAAAAAATCATTCGGATTTCTATTTTTAATTCAGTTATATAATTTTGAAAACAAACAAGTACCTGTATATATCTAGTACTCTATATTTCAGATATGTATGCCACAAAAAAGCCTTGTTGTATAATATACTAATGCATACCTACAATAGGACCATGTAGTATTGCTAAATCATCAATTCGACTATCAACGATTATCCCAGATTTTCCCATATTACGACATAACAAGTGTTTTACCACTTACTGATTATTTTACTTTACCCTCCATACCGAACAACCGCATATACTTTTTTACGTTTTTATATGTTCCTTCAACAGCTGCCGTACTAAAGTCAAAATATCCAGCATCACGTTTTACTGCCGCCGTATTTCGTATATAAGCAGCAACACTATCATATGATGCCGTAGCAATATTGATCTTGCGGATTCCATGATGGATACAATCCCAAAAATCTTCGCGTGTAAGTCCCGTACCACCATGTAATACCAACGGGCACTCCACGACTGAAGCAATTTCCTTCAGCCGTCCAATATGCAGCTTTGGCTTTTGTGTATAATGACCATGCGCAGTTCCAATCCCAATTGCTAAGGCATCCACCCCTGTTTCTTCAATAAACTGTTCCGCTCCTTCAACAGTAGTAAGAAGTTCATCCTCACTGTACGTTTCCTTCGCTCCGCCAATACAGCCAACTTCTCCCTCAATTTCTGCTCCGTAAGAGTTACATAATTCCTTGATTTTCCGTGTCATTGCTATATTTTGTTTCAACGGATATTTAGATCCATCAAACATAACCGATGTAAAACCTAATTTCAATGCCATCTCTATTGTCTCCCACGTTGTTCCATGATCAAGATGGACAGCGACAGGGACCGATGCTTGCCGTGCCGCAGCCAGCATCAACGGACCTAATACAGATAATGGTGAATATGCTAATCTGCTTTCCGCAATCTGTAGCAATAAAGGTGCCTGAAGTTCTTCTGCCGCTTTAACTGCCCCCATGGTCATTTCCATATTAGAAACATTAAAGGCTCCTATCGCATATGAATTATCTCGTATAGGAGAAAGGAGTTTGCTCATTTTCACAAGTGTCATATTCAACTATCCTCTTCTCTAATAACATTATTCATCATACTATTCTTTTCTCTCTACAATGTCAAGCAGGAATATGATATATAATAATATAGCAAATAGAGTTACACTACTATTTCTTTCAAAACAACCGTTCCTGTATCGACAAACAAATCTCCAGACCGCTTTTTCATAATCAACAATTATGCTAAGCGTCACAAAATAAAAACAATTTTTAAGCACATCCGTGCATCAAAAACCTTATCCGCCCATTAATGAAAGTAGTCGATTTACGATTTTTTAAAGTAGTTAAAGTAGTATTATTTAAACACATATATACGTGTTATATATATAAAACAATCACTAGTAATTTTTATAACATATAGTTTTAATGTTAAAATTTTAATATAAAAGAAAAGCACCTGTCCGATATGTATCGATACAGGTGCTTTTCCAAAGGTGGATGTATTATCTATCTATATGAAGGATGGAGGTTTCAGGGTTTACCTCTTTTACTCTCGCTAACTTTGACAGACGCTAAAAATGTAGTATACTGTAAAAATTACTTGAGTATATAATAATAAATTTTTATTATCATTTTTAATATCGCATCATGCTTATTAAAATTATAAAGTACTATTTCTTCTTCTGCAATATATACACCTATATTTTCTTTAAAAAAATATAGTAGCACAAGCGAAGTAAATTCAAAAACATCCATTTTATCAAATGTATCGCTATTTTTTCAAGTGGCACTATAATAAGTACCACTTTTATTTTAGGCTTTTTGCATAACTTATTTCTATATGAATAGAGGAAAATAAAATGAATATATATATTTTTTACACCTTATTAAGTCAATTCATTTGGGGATTATTGCCCTTGTTTTGGCTGCTGCTTAATCAAATTTCCCCTTTATATACATTGGCAACACGAATTATTTGGTCTGCAGCCTTATGCTTTGTCTTAATTTTACAAAAAAAACTGCTGCCGGAACTAAAACATATATTAGTAGATAAAGCGCAATGGCCTTATATTATGGGTGCTTGTATTTTTATCACGTTAAATTGGGGAACGTTTATTTATGCCATTACGCAAGGCTTCATTTTACAAACTAGTCTGGCTTATTTTATGAATCCTATCGTAGTTATTCTCTTCGGTGCATGTTTATTTCATGAAAAGCTGGAATGGCTGCAACGTATTTCCATTATTTTGGCTGCTGCAGGTGTACTTGCTGCATTTTTTTTATATGGACAATTCCCATATCTAGCCCTTACCATTTGTTTTTCTTGGTCTTTTTACAGCATGATGAAAAAGAAAATACGTTTAGAAAGTCAAGTGTCCGTATTTATTGAATCCGTATCCATGGTACCTTTTTCCATTTTATTTATCATTTACAGTGAATATACAAACATTGGAGCATACGGAATACTGCATGGCTGGCAATGGATTCTTCTGCCTATGACCGGAATTGTTACAGCGGTTCCTATGATGCTTTTCACAACAGGTGTCAAAGGCACTCCCTTTACAGTTTCAGGTATATGCATGTATTTTTCTCCCAGTATGGCGCTAATCATTGGACTTTGTACCGGGGAAACATTAACAATACCGCTACTTATAACTTTTATCTGCACATGGATTGCCGTCGCCCTTTATCTACTCGGTTCATTTCATACAATGCACCCCTTGCGCAATAATGCAATAAAAAGAATCAAAACATATAAATAAAGAAGGAGTGCCGCATGCAGTGATTTTCACTGTTTCGACACTCCTTCTTTATTTATATTCCTATATGAGATTACGATTTAAACAATAAACCAGTGCATAAACAACATAGAAACACATGCATTAATACCACTGCTAACCATAAGCAACGGCCAATATTTTACCGGAACATCGGCAACTCCGAGAAGACGCCCCATATACTGCAATTGCGCTCCGATAAGGAAATAAGCAGGAGCCATAATCGTAATATGCACAGGATCCAACAATCCGTTCGCTGCCATACTGACAGTAAGTCCTACCGCAGCAGAACTGGAAAGCCACGTCGTAAGCAATACAGTTATAGCTTCTCCTGGAAGTCCGAAAACAGCCATGACCGGTCCGAATAAAGTACCTAATACTTTCATTACTCCAATAATATTTAATATTTCAGCAATTGTATACGCCATCAAAATATTAGGCATCAAATTGTTAACAGCAATTTTCCATCCCTTGCGGGCTCCTATAATAAAAATGTCAATAGGATTATTTGTTTCATTTGGTTGTTGTGTTGCATTTGCCATATTTATGCTTCCCCCTGTCCTGCGTCTTGTACTTTTTCATTTTGAAAATCTTTTTTATACACCGTATTTAACATAATTTGTACAAATTTTGCACCTGTAAATTTTAATACGAACATAACCACTAAGGGAAGCCATATGGGACATACTAAAAAAGCAAAATAAGCGGATCCAATAGTAAAATAATTACTGATAAGTCCTGCCCCGGAATACTGCCAAGCACTAATAATAATCAACTCTTTTTTTGTTATTAATTGGTCATCGTAAAGTCCCTTCGTCAATGCCGCTCCCGCATCTGTACTTTGCAAATCAGTAATGATGGCCAGCCCGGTCAACCCCGGGATACCAAGGAACGGACGAAGCAGCGGAGTAAGTAAGCGATGAGCCGCTTTGATCGCACCATAATGAGAAAACACTTCTAAAAAACCTAATGCCAACATCACTCCCGGAGCAAGAGATATAGCAAATAAAAAACCTGCTCGGGCACCGGTACCTCCAGCACCCAGAAAATTATTTACCTCCGGCTTTTTCATGGTACCAAAAGCTCCTGACAACGTTGTAAAATCCATTGCACTTAACCATTTCAGGCCTTCCAGCTTCATGAAAACTCCAGAAAAAAATAATACAGCAACAAGTAACGCTATATACCCTTTGACACCAATATGCCCGAATTTCACGCCTTCAGCTCTGAGTTTTGCAGCTCTGGCCATTTTTTCTCCTGCAGCATTTACTTGTGGTTGCTGCTTTTCATTTGTCGAATTTTGAGTATCCACGTGTACTCCTCCTTTAGTTAAAAAGTATAATTATATATTTGACATGAATTAAAGTGTATATAATTATATAAATATAGTCAATAGTAATATCCTTATTTAAAGCTGTTCTTCATTATATAAGTTTAAGTATTTAACATTTTAATATTTGCATGATATAATTATAAATATTAAATTTTTTTTGGGGGGAATTGCATGTCCAGAGTATTAGATTTATATAATTATTTACATACCATTCCTGAATTAGGAATGCAAGAAAGAAAAACATCTGCTTTTCTGGCTGACCAGCTGGAAAACGCCGGTTATATCGTTACACGCAATATAAACAATGCAACCGGTGTTATGGGAATATACGATACGGGAATAACCGGACCCACATTAGCATTGCGGGCCGACATGGATGCTTTAGGCCATATGATAAACGGGAGCTTATGTGCCCGCCACTCTTGTGGTCATGATGCCCATAGCTCCATGGTTTTAACTGCTGCCGAAAATCTAATGCAATCTCACGCCTTAAAAAAAGGAAAATTAAAGATCCTTTTTCAACCTGCTGAAGAATTAGGCACCGGAGCAATTTCTTTATTAGAAGGCGGTGCCCTTGATGATGTCGATATGGTATTAGGCCTTCACTTACGTCCCAAATCAGAAGTTCCGCTCGGGCAAGCTACACCGGCTATGTATCATGCTGCCAGCCAACGTTTAAAAGCTGTTGTGCATGGAACCCGTGCACACGGTGCCCGCCCTCATCTTGGCGTCAATGCCATTGAGGCTGCTTCATTAGCCATCATGTCAGTTGCCACTATTCGCATGGATCCCAACATATCCTACAGCATTAAACCTACACAATTTGACTGCAACTCAGGTGTAACAAACGCAATTCCAGACGAAGCAACTATTATTTGGGATGTTCGAGCTGAACAAAATGATATCATGACAAATCTTTTGACTAAGGCAAAACAGGCCATTGAAAATACCAGTCTTTCTATGGGTGCTGCGGCTGATGTCTCTTGGTATAACCTGGTACCTGCCGCCGTATATACCGATGATGCCATTGCTTTATATACAGAAGCAATTGAAGCTGTACTAGGCAAAAAAGGAATATGCGATCCCGGAAAGACAGCGGGCGGTGAAGATTTTCATAATTTTATTTTACAGAAACCACAGATTCATGCTGGTTATTTTGGACTTGGCTGTGATCTCGAACCGGGACTTCATCATCCTGATATGCATTTCAATACAACTGCACTTGCCACAGGTACAGCCATTCTTGAATATGCTGCAAAAAAATATTTAGGGTAAAGGAGTTTTTACTATGTCCAATGTATTGACACATTACAACTATTTGCATGCTATTCCCGAACCTGGATTGCAGGAATTTAAAACTGCCGCATATTTAGCAGCTAAGTTAGAAGCCGCCGGCTATGCAGTTACCCGCCATATCGGTGGTGCCACTGGAATAGTTGGCATATATGACAGCGGTCTCCCCGGACCTGTACTCGGCATACGCGCAGATATGGATGCCCTGACACATATTATAGAAGGGAAACCCGTACAGCGTCACACCTGTGGGCACGATGCCCATTGCGCAATGCTTCTTACCGCCGCAGAAGAAATTATAGCAGAAAACTCTATAAAAAAAGGAAAACTAAAAATTATTTTTCAGCCCGCTGAAGAAATCGGCGTTGGTGCTAAAATCATGCTGGGAGCAGGTGTCATCAATGATATTGATATTTTATTAGGAATGCATATACGTCCTATCCAAGAATGTCGCAGCGGTCAAATCATTGAAGCAATGTATTATTCCTCTTCCTGTACTATAAAAGCAGTCATCAAGGGGATTCCCGCTCACGGTGCCCGTCCTCATCTCGGAATCAATGCAATTGATGGCGCTATTGCCGCTATAACAGCAGTAAATGCAATACACATGAACCCCGTTGTCGCTTGCAGCGCCAAATGCACACGCTTTCTCTGCGATTCCGGTGTTACTAATGCCATTCCCGCACATGCCGCTATTACATTTGACATTCGGGCTCAATTTAATGATACGATGAAAGAACTCAAGGAAAAAGTAATTCGAGCTATTCACGCAGGCGCCGCTACGGTCGGAGCCACGGTCGAAAGTCTGGAAACTCCCACAGAATTACCGGCAGCTGAATTGGATCCTGAAATTACTAAAATACTAGGAGAAATCATAGTTGAATCCTTTGGTAAGGAAGCGCTGTGCCCGCCTTTTACTACGCCCGGGGGGGAAGATTTCTTCTGGTATACCTCTAAACTTCCCCACTTGAAAGCTGGATTTACAGGTTTGGGGGTGGATGCAGAACCCGGACTTCATCATCCTGATATGCACTTTGATACATCAGCTCTAGAAAATGGCGTTATGATTCATAAGAAATCTATTATAAGATTTCTCAATGAATCATATACTATTTAAAACAAATTTCAGATCCCACTGTTATCAAAAATGCATGATGCAAGTTTTTTTTCTTTAATTTATATATTGGTATTATATATTTTGATTGAATTATGATATACTATGTATATTAATCTTAAACTAAGCCATATGTCTTAATTGGCGCATATAGTTTATATTCTATAATTATATACTTAAAAAGAAAGGTGGTTTTTTTAATGAAAGAAGTTGTAATCGTAAGTGCCTGCCGTACTGCAGTCGGTAAATACGGCGGAGCCTTCAAAGATGTTTCAGCTATTGATTTGGGTGCTGTTGTAATTGAAGAAGCCGTTAAACGTGCAGGAATTTCAAAAGATATTATTGATGAAGTTCTTATGGGCAACGTGTTGCAAGCTGGTTTAGGACAAAATCCAGCCCGCCAAGCCATGATCAAAGCCGGTCTTCCTGTAAAAGTTCCTGCATTAACAGTAAATAAAGTTTGCGGATCAGGACTGCGTACGGTATCTATGGCTGCACAGTTTATTAAGGCAGGTGATGCTGATTGCATCATAGCCGGCGGTATGGAAAACATGTCGGCTGCTCCCTATGCTATTCCTAAAGCTCGCTGGGGATACCGTATGGGAAACGGCCAACTCATTGATATTATGATCAAAGATGGCCTATGGGATGCTTTTAATGATTATCATATGGGTGTCACCGCTGAAAATGTTGCTAAACAATTTGATGTCAGCCGTGAAGCACAGGACGAATTAGGATTGCGCTCTCAGATTAGATCCTGCGAAGCCATAAAAAACGGTGATTTCAAGAGTCAAATTGTTCCGGTCGTCGTACACGGCAAAAAGGGTGATACTATTATTGACACTGATGAATTTCCGCGCGAAGGCTCTACCAAAGAAAATCTCGCCAAATTGAAACCTGCCTTTATTAAAGACGGCACAGTTACAGCTGGCAATGCTTCCGGCATTAATGATGGAGCCGCTGCATTTGTTATTATGTCTGCTGATAAAGCCGCTGAACTTGGCCTCAAACCATTAGCCAAAATTATAAGCTATGCTTCGGCTGGCGTTGATCCTGCCATTATGGGTACCGGCCCGGTTCCTTCTTCACGTAAGGCCCTTGAAAAAGCCGGTTTGAACATTACGGACATAGACCTCTTTGAATTAAATGAAGCTTTTGCTGCCCAAGCAGTATATTGCTGCCGTGAATTGGGAGTTGATATGAACAAAGTCAACATTCATGGCGGTGCTATTGCTATCGGACACCCAATCGGAGCTTCTGGTGCTCGTATTCTTACAACGTTGCTCTATGGACTACAGGAAGTCGATGGCAAATATGGCCTTGCTTCTCTTTGTATTGGTGGCGGCCAAGGTACTGCCTGCATCGTAGAACGTATCAAATAATTATTGATTTTAAGTTGCAAAAAACATGGATTTTTTAATCCATGTTTTTTTTTGGTGGTTTTATATTTTATTATGATATAATTTTCTTATGAAAAACGGTATTATCATTCTAATAATTTATTAAAATACTTTTTCAAGTAAAAGATAAATTAAAATAAAATTAAAATATTCTTTTTCTATTGCATTATTTTGTGAAAAAATGTACTATATTATTGTTAGATTGTGAAAAACAGAACGATAAAAATATATTTCATTATTCCTGTAATTTTACCTTTTTTTATATAAATATATACAATGGTTTTAAGCAGCAGATATACTCTACTAGCTAAAATATATCTCATTATTTCACATTCAGAAAGGGTGGTTTTCAAATGAAAGATGCTGTTATCGTAAGTGCTGTACGTACTGCTATTGGTAGCTTCAATGGTGCCTTCGCTGATGTTCCCGTAGTAAATCTTGGAGTTACTGCAATTAAGGGTGCTTTAGACCGTGCTCAGAATGTACCTCTCGACCAAATTGACGAAGTATTATTCGGTAATGTAATTCAGGCCGGTCAAGGACAAAATACAGCTCGTCAGGCTATGCTCCATGCCGGTATACCCCAGGAAGTTCCTGCTCTCACCGTAAATAAACTGTGTGGTTCCGGACTTCGTTGTATCTCCTTAGCCGCACAGCAGATCCAGTTAGGTGATGCAAATATCATCGTAGCCGGTGGTATGGAAAACATGAGCAACGCTCCTTATGCTATTGCTAAGGGACGCCGCGGATATCGCATGGGCAACGGAGTATTCGAAGACTTACTGCTTCGTGATGGCTTAACTTGCACGGAAAATAATTATCACATGGGTGTAACTGCCGAAAATATTGCCAAACGTTTCGGTATTTCACGGGAAGATCAAGATGCATTAGCACTCCGTTCTCAACAGCATGCTTATACTGCTCAACAGGATGGCACTTTTGCCCGTGAAATCGTTCCTTATATAGTTCACAAGAAAAAGGGCGATATCGTTGTTGATAAGGATGAATTTATTCGTCCGAACTGCACAGCCGCAGATCTTGCTAAATTGCGTCCTGCTTTCATCAAAGACGGTACGGTTACAGCTGGTAATGCTTCCGGTATCAATGATGGGGCTGCAGCTCTTGTTGTTATGTCCGCTGATAAAGCAAAAGAGTTAGGACTCAAACCATTAGCTAAAATTCTTAGCTGGGCTTCTGCCGGTGTTGAACCCGCTATCATGGGTACTGGTCCGGTTCCATCTTCGCGCAAAGCACTTGCTAAAATTGGCATGACTATTGACGATATGGATGTTATTGAATTAAATGAAGCTTTTGCAGCACAAGCTGTATATTGCTGCCGTGAATTAAAAGTAGATATGGATAAAACAAATATCTATGGCGGCGCTATTGCTTTGGGCCATCCAATTGGATGTTCTGGTGCGCGTATTATGGTTACCCTTCTTAATGGCTTACAAGCTCGTGACGGTGAATTTGGTTTAGCTGCTCTCTGCATCGGTGGCGGACAGGGTACTGCTTGCGTTATCCAACGTTTAAAATAATCTATTTTCAGATAAATATAAAAAGCATGAATTCTTCGGAATTCATGCTTTTTATATTTATCTGAAATAATACCTTACTTCATTTTACGAAGTTCTATAATAAAAAATGTATATTTCTCAAATTTTATTATACCCCCGCTTTGTAATATTTCCATTTTTCAAACAACAACTATATAAATTATGCATAGTCATAAATTCATTTTTTTTATTTTTTATAAATTTAACTATTTAATTTTATATATAAAAATGATAAAATAAATTGATTTTAAAATTTCAAAATATATAATTATTATATTTGTTTTAAAGAAAGAAGGACTGATAATGAAAACTGTATGCCGTAAAATGTCTGTTGTCCAGCTCACCTTTGTGACAGCTGCCAATATGCTTGGTGCCGGCATTATCATGCTGCCAACCAAACTCGCCCAGGTAGGAACTATTTCTATTATATCATGGGTTATTACTTCTCTAGGCTCTTTAGCCTTAGCTATGACGTTCGCCAGGTGTGGAATGTTTTCTACAAAACCCGGTGGAATGGGCGGTTATTCTGAATATGCATTTGGACGAATAGGACATTTTATGGCAAATTATTCCTATGCTGTTTCTATCGTTATTGCTAATGTAGCTATTGCCATATCAGCCGTAGGGTATGGCGCCGAATTTTTCAGTATAACACTAACTCCCCTGCAAACGTGCATCTATACAATATCTTTACTTTGGCTTGGTGCTATTTTAAACTTTAGTGGCACACGCCAATCAGGCACACGCAGTACTATAACTATTTGGGGCGCTATACTTCCCGTTTTAGGAATCAGCATTATTGGCTGGTATTGGTTTGATCCTTCTTTATGGATATCTGCCTGGAATCCTAATAATGTGCCTTTAAGCGATGCTATCGGTAACTCTATTGCACTGACATTATGGTCTTTCCTTGGACTAGAATCGGCCGCTGTTAATATGGATGCGGTGGAAAACCCGCAAAAAAATGTTCCTATCGCAACCTTTGTCAGTACTGTCGCTGTAGCCATTATTTATGTTGCCTCTACCAATGCCATATTTGGAATCGTTCCCAATGATATTATTTTAACTTCTAACGCACCTTTTGGCATAGCATTTTCCTATATGCTGGGCTCTGAAATCGGAAAAATTGTTATGGGTCTTATGGTCATTTCCTGCGCAGGCTCATTGCTTTCCTGGCAATTTACTTTAGCCAGAGTATTTAAGACTAGTGCAGAACGCGGATTATTTCCAAAGATATTTGCTAAAGTAACAAATGCTGATGCCCCGATCCAGGGAATGATTATAATTCTCCTTATGCAGATGTGTTTATCTCTTATGACTATGAGTCCTACTTTAGCTGCTCAATTTGAACTTTTAGCAAATTTAGCTGTTGTGACAAATATCATTCCTTATATTCTTTGCGCAGCATCACTTAAGTCCATACTAACAAAAAAACATATAAGCAATAAAAGCTGCAATAGAAACCTTGCCTATTTTTTGGCAAGCATATCAATCATATATTGTGTATACGCACTAACCACAACAGAGGAAGCGGCCTTTATCGGCGGCGTCATTGCAGCCGGAATAGGTATTGTCGGTTATGCTATTAAATTTAATCTGCATAAGCAGCCATTTCCTATAGAAGATCATATAAAATAAAAAACCAGTGAGTGTATTATACGACCTCAATGAATCCATAAAAAAAGAGCTGCGAATTATATTCTCAGCTCTTTTTTACCCTATTAAGTAAGGCGGGTAACTATCCATCCATATTGTCTCTAAATGCCAGCATCACTATATTACTTACAGCAACAGCTATGGTGATTACGATTCCTTCATACACAAAGGGGGAAAAAAATACCAACAAATTATTTTGCAATACAGGCATCAGCGTAAATATAATAGTCCCCATAATAGATGTCTTTGTATTAAAAACCATAATGTTGATAAATATCCAGACAAATCCCATCACGAAAATTCGAATAAAAGAAATGATATGCATCCGCAACGTCATAGGCGAATGCTTTTTTGGATAAAAATAAAATGCAAAAGTTGCCAGAACAAAAACAGCAAAAAGGTATACCATACTGCTCATGATAATCGCTACGCCCATCAGAATTTGTCCAGACA
Organism: Megasphaera sp.; assembly: GCA_022649055.1. Lineage (GTDB taxonomy): Bacteria > Bacillota > Negativicutes > Veillonellales > Megasphaeraceae > Megasphaera_A > Megasphaera_A sueciensis. Next base: position 18,469 of record JALCNL010000024.1, on the reverse strand, counting down.
AATCTGTAGTGGAAACAGCTGGAAATAAAAACATCCCCAACACCGAACAAGGTAACGGCAAACTATATAAAACAGGATCCAGAAATTCAGAATACCAAAAACTTCGTCTCCGTTCATGCCAATATGAAAACAAATTAGCAAGAGCATATTGCAAACAAACCAAAAAAAACATCCAGATTGTATACAATACCAATCTTCCCACATATATTTTCCAAATAGAAAAAGCCATAACTCCATTCAAAATCCCTAAACCAATAAACAGTCCCACAAAACCGCCATATAAAATAAAGGGAATACGCACATATGGCGATTCCCCCTTTTTTTTCATTTGGTGATAACGAAATACAACAGGTACAAAAATAGAGAGCAATAAAAATAATAATACAGAAATAGTAACAAGTCCCATGCGGTCTGTAGAAAATGCACCAAAAGGAATAGGTATTATCCACAAAAACAGCCAAATGACATGTTCCATCTTACCGGCCAGCTTATTTCTCATGAAATCCTCCTGTTATAGCCATATCCATATATCGTAATTGCGTAAGGATAAACGCTCCCAACATAGTCATGCTAACTTCCACATACATAAAAATAATAAAAACAATATCACGCGCCAATGTCGGCCATTCCCAAAAAGAAGAATTTTTCCATATATCTTCTATGGCCAAACTAAATACTGATAATGTTACAACAGCTATAATCCACATAATGACATAAGAACGCCGGCAAATAAAACGCTGTTGTCTTCCAAAACGCGCTTCATCAAAGCCCAGATACAGCAAAGGAATGCAAAAATACAGTACAAAATAAGAAATAAGCGCCACCACAGCACTGGATCCATTATGTATCGTATATGCGCCAATCGGTATCGGTATAATAAACAAACACATAAAAACACATTGACGCAAGATATCACGCCACCAACTCATTTTTCTACCTCCAACTGATTTATTTCACAATCATTAGTATACCAGATTTTTATTAAAAAAGCACAGGATATTTGCACACTTTATATAATTCCTGTTATAATAAACAAATAGATTAAAGGAAGGTACAGGATACTTATGACAAAAACATTTCAGGCTCTCGGGGTTACTCCCGCTCTTATAGAAATATTGAAAAAACAAGGTATACATTCTCCCACCATGATTCAGGAACAATCGATTCCTTCCATCTTTAAAGGACGGAACATATTAGCACAGGCGCAAACGGGTACCGGAAAAACGTATGCATTTTTATTGCCGGCATTACAACAAATTCAAGTCAATATCCATATGGAGCAGGTTTTAATTATTACCCCTACCCGCGAATTAGCAAAACAAACTGCTGATGTTGCACAAACATTTGCAGCACCAACAGGCATTGATATACTCAACTTAATTGGCGGAAAAACGATTGAAAACCAATTGCAAAAACTTCATCGTCATCCTCAAATCATTATTGGCACTCCGGGTCGTCTGCTTGATCATTGTGGACGTAATTCCCTTGATTTAAGCGGTGTCGGCCGAGTTATTGTTGACGAAGCAGATCAAATGTTGGCTGCCGGTTTTCTCGAAGATATAGATACACTTATCAGCATGACACCCAAACGCCGTCAACTCCTTTTTTTCTCTGCAACTATTCCTGATAAAATCAAGGCACTGGCAAAAAAACACATGGTAAATCCGTTAGTTCTCAATATTTTAGAAGGTTCAACTATTGCCTTGGAAAATATTGAACAACGTATTTATATGATTTCCGAAGAACATAAGTTAGACCGTCTCTGTCAAATGATAACAGAAATGAATCCATACTTAGCTGTTATTTTCTGCAATACAAAGGAACGAGCTTCCATACTATCCAGCCAATTACTCGCTAAAAATTTCAATCTGGGTGAACTTCACGGTGATATGTCTCAAGGCAGACGCACGCAAGTATTGCGAGATTTTGCACGGGCACGCACACAAATACTGGTAGCCACGGACATTGCTGCCCGAGGTATTGACATTGAAGGAATTACACATGTATTCAACTATGATGTTCCTCATGATGTAGATTACTATATACATCGTATCGGCCGAACCGGTCGTGCCGGAAATCAAGGTTTGGCCATCACCTTTGCTACTGCCGCAGACGAAAATTGGGTACGGCGCATAGAACACAATATCAAAGCAACTATTACAAAATATACTGCTTCAGGACAAATCAAAATAAAATCAAGAAATCAAGCACCTAAAAAGAAACAAGTCCTTAATGATAAATTACCCATCAGTTCCTATCAGGCAACAAAGAAAAAAACACAAAAAACATTACATCGTGGCAACGATAATCGTCGCCGCCGCAAATAGAACAGAAATAATACAAAACAAAAACACGCGCATACATTTTACTGTACTGACCCCCATAAATTAGACCTGGAAATCTAGCTTATGGGGTCACTACATACATGCAATGTATGTGCGTGTTTTTTATTACTGTTTTCTTTACATGATTCCCGCATCTTTCATCATCTTAATAAGGAATGTCTTTGTACCTTCATCGGCATCCACCATAGGCAGCCGAAACGTCCCACCATGTAATCCCAATATATTTACACAAGTCTTAATAGGAGTGGGACTTACCGTGCAAAAGATTCCCGTCATAACGGGTAAATACTTTTGGTGTAATTCCATTGCTTTCTTTGTATCTCCATCTTTATAAGCCTGTACCATAGCATTCATCTGTGGCCCTATAATGTGAGAAGCAACACTGATAATTCCGCATCCTCCCACGGAAAGAATCGGCAGTGTTAATGAATCATCCCCACTGTAAACATAAAAACCTTCAGGTGCATCACTGGCAATTTTTGTAGCTGCTACCAAGTCCCCGCTTGCTTCTTTGATACCGACAATATTGGGGAAATCCTTCGCAAGACGAACCACCGTTTCCGGTAAAATTTTTCCGCCTGTACGACCAGGAACATTATAAATAATAATAGGAAGATTTGTTGATTCGGCTATCGCTTTAAAATGAGCATAGCACCCCGCCTGATTCGGCTTATTGTAATATGGCACAATGCACAACAGACAATCAATCCCTGTCTGTTGTGCTTCCTTTGTAAATGCTATTGTCGCGGCCGTATCGTTAGAACCGGTATTCCCCATTACCAAAACCTTGTCGCCTACAGCCTTAACAACGTCTTTAAATAATTTTATCTTTTCCGGAACTGACATCGTTGCACCTTCGCCCGTTGTCCCTGCAACAAGAATTCCATCAGAACCATTATTTACATAGTATTTTGCTAATTCCACGGCAGCTTCATAATTAACAGACCCATCATCATTAAATGGTGTAATCATAGCTGTAATAACATTACCAAATTTCAACATAATGACTCACTCCTTTTTCTAATTTTTTTATTTAAACATCTTATGTTCTAGCATATATTCTGCAATTTGCAGTGCATTCAGTGCTGCGCCTTTTCGAATTTGATCACCCGTAACCCAAAGATTGACAGCCTTCGCATTATATAAGTCTTTGCGAATACGTCCAACATATACATCGTTTTTATCGGATGTATATAAAGGCATTGGGTATTCCATTTCTTGCAAATTATCTTGAATCTGCACTCCTGGGAAAGCATCAATTGCCTTGCGAATAGCCTCTATCGACAATTCATCTTCTGTTTCTACAAGGACAGATTCAGAATGGCTGCGATATACAGGAACTCTTGCCGTCGTCGGAGAAACTTCAATGGCATCATCATGGAAAATTTTATGCGTTTCATTGACCATTTTCATTTCTTCTTTAGAATACCCATTTTCCTGGAACGTATCAATGTGAGGAATAATATTAAAAGCAATCGGATAATGTTTCGGCAAACTCTTACTTGGTAATATATGCGGAACCATTTCTTCTCCATTTAGATAAGCTTTAACTTCATCCGTTAATTCATCAATACCTTCTTTTCCTGCACCAGATACAGCCTGATAGGTACTGACAACAATTTTTTTAATTTTAGACAAGTTCTGAATAGGTTTTAATGCCATCAACATAATAATAGTCGAACAATTCGGATTGGCAATAATACCTGTATGCCAGGAGATATCCTCCGGATTCACTTCAGGAACAACAAGCGGAACTTTAGGATCCATTCGGAATGTACTGGAATTGTCAATAACAACGCATCCTCGTCTTGCTGCTTCAGGTCCTAATTCTTTGCTAATAGAGCCCCCGGCAAATAACCCTATATCTACACCATCGAAAGATTCCGGTTTAGCTTCTTCTATTGTATATTCTCTACCGTTGACAGTTGCTTTTTTACCCGCCGAGCGACTGGAAGCCAATAATTTCAATTCACTGTACGGAAAACTTTTTTCTTCAATCAAACGGATAAATTCCTGTCCTACGGCACCTGTGGCACCCAAAATCGCAACTACCGGTTTCTTCAAAGTAAACCCCTCCTAAATTTCTTCCTTATTTTATAAAAAATTTTCCAACCCAAAAGTCAGGCCTGGATAAGAACCCACTTTTTTAACAGCTAAAATAACACCTGGCATAAAAGATTTACGATCCAAAGAATCATGACGGATAGTAAGTAGTTCCCCATACCCTCCAAAAAGGACTTGCTGATGTGCTACATATCCCGGAAGACGAACACTATGCACAGGTATATCATCCACTTTGGCTCCGCGGGCGCCTTCAAGGCTTTCATGCGTTTTATCGAGAGCGGCTTCTACGTGTGCCGCCTTACGGGCATCATTAATTTTTGCAGCTGTGAGAATAGCAGTTCCTGATGGTGCATCCAGCTTATTGTTATGGTGCAATTCAATAATCTCGGCATCAGGCATATAGGGTGCAATGATTTCAGAAATCTTCATCATAAGAACAGCGCCAATAGAAAAATTAGGAGCAATGAAAATATTAGTTTTATGTTCGTCTGCTATTTTTCCAAGTTCATTTCTCTGAGAAGCCGTAAGTCCTGTTGTCCCTACAACCATATGAATGCCATGTTCCATAACGATTTTGGCATTATCAAAAATAACTTTTGGAATTGTGAAGTCAACAACTACATCCGGTTTAATATCTTCCAGAGACTTAGCCAATCCTTCACGGACAGGTATACCCAATGTACCTATACCGGCTAATTCTCCGCAGTCTTCTCCTATAGACGTAACACTTACACCGCCAACAAACTCTAGCTCTTTATCTTCATATACAGCTTTAACGACTTGGCTTCCCATTCTGCCGTCAGCGCCATTTACAAGTACTCGCAACATAGGTATTCCTCCCCTATACTAATAATTAATGATTGAATTGTTTATAATATATACCTATTAAAACCTTACGTCAATAAAATTTCGTGTATACATAACAGCCCGTCAATGAACTTGTTCTATAAGTTGTTTCGCAGCTTCAATAGATACCTTGGTCGTATCATTTCCAGAAAACATACGAGCAATTTCCAAAACATGCTCTCCGGGAGAGAGTTGTTTAATTTGGGTTACTGTGCGATTCTGTATTTCTTTTTTATATAAAAAGTAATGATGATCAGCAATAGCTGCAGTTTGAGGTAAATGCGTAATACAAAGTACTTGGGCAACACAGCTTAACTTGCGAATGTGGGCAGCAACTTGAAGACCTACCTGGCCACTGATTCCTACATCAATTTCATCAAAAATAAGTGTTCTATCTTTAACTACATCTGCACTAATGGTTTTAAGTGCCAAAGCAATACGCGATACTTCCCCACCGGAGGCAATTTTAGATAAAGGCTGCAAGGATTCTCCCTTATTAGCTGAAAAATACAGTTCAACCAAGGCCGCACCTTGTGCACTAATCTGCTCCATAGGTTCCACATGAAAAGAAATTCGTGCATTTTCCAATCCTAACTGCGCCAGTGTTTTTTGCATAGCAGTACGGAACGTACTGTTGGCAGCTTCCCGCATCCGCTGCAATTGTACGGCCGTTTCTCGCAGACTCTGTTCTAAAACGACATTTTTTTTCTGCAGTACATTCAATGTGTATTCGGATTGATCCAATCTTTCATACTCATCTTTAGCCCGTTTCAAAAAAGACATAATCTCATCAATTGTACCACCGTATTTGCGCTTTAATTTTTCGATCAGCGCTAATCGAGTTTGCATACCATCAAGTTCTTGTTCATCAAAGGTAAATGCGTCTGCATATTGCAAGAGACTATCATGGATATCTTCCATTTCATACGTTAATGTCTCTGTTTTATCTCCCATATTTTTAAAGACCGGATCATACGCTGCAGCATGGTTAAAGAGATGCTGCATTTCACCAATCTGTTGCATAATTCCGGGACGGCGTTCACCTCCGTCAAAAAGAAATAAAATATCACGTAAACTATTTTTAATTTTTTCAGCATGAGATAATCGGTTTATTTTATCTTCCAGTTCATTATCTTCACCTGATTTTAGTTTTGCTTCTTCAATTTCTTTAATCTGAAAATCAAGGATACTAAGCATATGTTTTTTTTCGGTTTCATCCTGCCGCATCTGCTGTATTTGCTGCTGCAGCAATTTCCAATTGCTATACGCAATATCATACTTTTTGCGGACAGTCCGAAGCTGCGGTGTGAGCCCATCCAGCAGACTTATATGATATGATGTATCAAAAATAAGACGATTGTCAAACTGTCCGTGAATATCCAAAAGATGTTCTCCTATGCGCCGCATAACAGTTGTAGATACTAACGTACCGTTTATCAGTATGGAACCCCGCCCGTTCAGATTAAATTGACGAGATATGACGACTTGGTCTTCATCATATGCAATATGGTTTGCCGCAAGGATTTTCTCCAGTGCCGGATCCTCGGTAAAAAAGAACGCGCCCTCAACTAAAAATGAATCTGTGCCTTGCCGCACAAATTCCGCCGATGCGCGTTTTCCTGCCAGCATGCCGATGGCGTCAAGAAGAATAGATTTTCCTGCGCCGGTTTCACCGGTAAATATAGTGACGCCTTCAGCAAAAACAATATGCAAATCTTCTATCAATGCAAAATTCTGAATATGCAGCGATTGCAGCATAAAAACCTCATTCCTTCATTAGTGAAACAATAAGTTTTACAAGTTGTGACACAGTATCTTGATTATTTGTAATAATTAATATGGTATCATCTCCGGCAATTGTCCCTATAACACTTTCCCATTTGGCATGATCAATAGCCGATGCCACCATATTAGCAGAACCTGGAAGAGTATGTAACACAATTTGATTTAAACAAAAATCAACACGTACGATAGAATCTTGAAATAATCGAGCCATACGGTTTTTGGACATAAGAACATTTTGTTCAGGTGATAATGCATACCGATAATGACCATCACTCGTAGGAACTTTAATAAGCATTAATTCCTTGATATCGCGGGAAACCGTAGCCTGCGTTACTTCTATACCTTCTTGCTGCAAAGCCTTTGCCAATTCTTCCTGCGTCTCTATTGGCCTGGATTGGACGATTTCTTTAATTTTAGTATACCTAAATCTCTTCATTTTTACCCTCTTTTCTGAATAATATATAAAATTGGTGGGTTGTGTATTTGATTTAAAGGCTGCCAATATGATACATCGTATTCTTTCTGCGGCACATGCTGCAAAAATTCTTTTAAAGCATGCTGTTCTTCTTCTCCTGCCGATGTACCAGGATAAGCTGCTAACATAATTATGCCATTCTTCGCAATTTTATTCAAGCATATTTTGCATGCATTTATGGTTGTTGCGCTTTGCGTATAAATGGTATGATCTCCAGCTGGCAAGTAACCTAAGTTGAATACAACAATATCTAAAGATGCTGTAATCTGGGTAACAAGCTGATCATGCGACCCTACTCCATAAATAATATGCGAATGTCCACGGTCTTTTCCATACATATTTTTTTTTGTTTCTTCAACAGCGCAAGATTGAATATCAAAAGCATATAACTGTGCCGATTGATTCATATGCTGTGCCAAAAACATAGTATCATGGCCATTGCCGCATGTCATATCAACAAGTACTTGTGCCATCGGAATATATGGAAGTAAAAGCGCATGTGCCATAGTAACAGCATTTTTTAACGGAAAAGTTTCTATCATCATTTTGTTCCCATAAGTTTAGTAAATAAATTTTTATAAAAATAATTTTTATTAAATCGCATCAGTTTTAATGTCCTGTCGGATTTTCGAATATGCAGCGTCATATCCTTAGTAAATTCCAAATCCACCATGCCATCCACAGAAATACGGATACTATTACGATTATTGGCTGCCGTAAAACTAACACGGTCCGTATCGCTTAAAATCAAGGGAACTTTAAGCAGCAAGTGCGGACAAATAGGTGTTACCATTAAACACGGTGCCGACGGTGCTACGATAGGTCCGCCACTGGAAAAAGTGTACCCGGTACTGCCGGTCGGTGTGGAAATAATAATGCCATCACAAGGATATTGTTGAATAAAGTCATGATTAATATACATATCAAGGCGAATAAGCTTCCCTACATTGCCATGGCCGACAACTATATCATTTAACGCTTCCGGCATAATCTGAACAGATCCATCTTCCAAACAAAGGTCAGCTTGAAGCATCATTCGTTCTTCAATAAAAAATCGTCCTTCCAAAATATCTTTAAGGCGGTTCTTCAATGACTCTGTCTCCACTTCGTACAAAAAGCCCAAAGAACCAATATTGACTCCGCAAATAGGCACACCACTGCCAGCAAACTCCCGAGCCAGCTTAAGTATGGTTCCATCTCCTCCCAAAACCATAGCAACATCAATAGAATTAAAAATAATCCCTCTCGGTTTTAAATGTGCCTCGGGAATTTCTTTAAAAATAGATTGTTTACCATTGCGTACATCTTCGGGTAAATAAAAATCCACTTGATATTGCAAACATAGTTCCATAAGTTCATGAACTAAAGGAGCACTTTCTTCTTTTACCAGATTAGGAAATATACCAATTCTCATACTATCACCTACATTTGATGGGATTTCTCCACAATATCGTCTATCATGTCCTCTGTAATTTCATTATGCTCTGCCATATCTTTGCGGCTATATAGTAAATATTCTATATTGCCATCAGCTCCTTTTATAGGAGAAAAAGTCAAAGCTAGCGGAGATAATCCGTCTGCCGCAATCCCGTCCGTAACATGGCGGATAACGTACCGGTGAATATCTCTATCACGAACAATACCGCCTTTCCCTACATGTCCCCGTCCTGCTTCAAACTGCGGTTTAATTAAAGTCACTAAGGTACCGTTCTGTTTCAAAAGCGGCACAACGGCAGGCATTATTTTTAAAAGAGAAATAAAAGAAACATCAATGGAGATAAAATCAACTGCTTCACCTAAATCTTCTAATGTTACATTGCGAATATTGGTCCGTTCCATATTTATTACACGTTCGTCCGTACGTAATTTCCATGCTAGTTGTCCATATCCAACATCAACAGCATATACTTTTCTTGCTCCATTTTGCAGAGCACAATCTGTAAAACCACCCGTAGAAGCTCCTATATCCATCATAACCGCTCCCTGTAAATCAATAGGAAAAGCTGCCAATGCTTTTTCCAGCTTGAGGCCACCCCTGCCTACATACGGAATAGCATTCCCTTTAACAATAATCTCCGCTTCCACATCTATTTTGGTCCCGGCTTTATCTACACGTTGATTTCTGACAAAAACCAGCCCGGCCATAATTGTTGCCTTCGCTTTTTCACGACTCTCTGAAAGGCCGCGAGATACAAGCAATGTGTCTAATCGTTCTTTCATTATCCTACCCTCTTAATTCACCCTTACCAACATGTATTCTACTAATTCTTTCAATATTCTGGCTCTGTCGCCGAACGGCGTCAGTGAAGCACTGGCTGATTCAGCAGATTGACGTGCCAGACGCCGTGCTTCTTCTAATGAGAAAATAGTTACATATGTTGCTTTTTTATTTTTTTTATCACTGCCAACAGGTTTTCCTAATACATGGGACTCACCTACTACATCAAGAATATCATCGGTAATTTGAAAAGTAAGTCCCATATAAAGAGCATAATCATCCAATGCATTCCGTTCTTCCAGCGTCGCATCTCCTACAATTGCAGCAATATCGATTGCTGCTTTAAACATAACTCCTGTTTTAGCCTTATGAAGCAGCTTTAATCCATCAATGCCGATTTCCATGTTCCCTTCCGATTCAAGATCAAAAGCCTGTCCGCCCACCATACCTGCAGGTCCTGCAGCACGTGCAAACGTCGAAATAATAGCAGAAATTTTTGAAGATTCTATCTGTTTTTGGCTGGCCATCAATTCAAACGCATACGTCAATAAGCCATCTCCCGCCAAAATCGCCATTCCATCTCCGTACACTTTATGATTTGTTAAGTTCCCTCGTCTATAATCATCATTGTCCATAGCAGGCAAATCGTCATGGATCAAGGAATACGTATGAACACATTCCAATGCACACGCCATGTCCAGATAAGGCCGCGAATTTTTTCCCAGCATCTCAATAACCGCAAGCATTAAAATTGGACGAATCCGTTTGCCGCCGCCATTAAGACTGTAATTCATAGATTCATAGAGTCTCTCAAAGGCTTTGACATCGGTACATAGCAATTCTTTCAGCCGTGCATCAATATGTTTTTTCTGTTCTTTCATATACTCTTGCAGCATCATAAGTCTAACGTCCCTTCTTCGGTTTCCCCATTGGCACGGCTATTCTCATCCTTATGTGCACCAACATGAACAGCCATCAATGCTTCCACTCGCTGCTTTGCATATTCCAGTGCACCTTCACATTCCTGCGACACTTTAACAGCTTTTTCAAATAAATCCAGAGATTCTTTCAATGTTAAATTAGGAGTTTCCAGCGCTTTAACCAAATTCTCCAACTCTTCATAATTATTTTCAAAATTTTTTAACTTATCTATTCCTCTTGCCATGAATTGTTACCTCTTTCACATCCGTCGTAATCAAACCATCTACCAATTGTATATATAAAGGCTTTTCTTTGGAAACGCTATGTATATCCGAAATAATATGACCATCCTGTTCCAGCTGTCCATACCCCTTGCGCACAAGCACGATAGGGTTCATTGCTTCCAATCCTGCTTTCAATTCAGCACATTTTTTTAAATTATCAGCATAAAATAAGTTGAATTGCTGCATTGCCGTATGCAAAAGATGTTCCACCTGTTGCTTTTTTAAAATCAGATACTCATCATATCGTTTGGGTTGTAATCCAGCAGTCGTTTTGATTACATCATGCTGCCAGCGTTCAAAACACAAAGAAATGGCATGATACGCAGATTCTGTCATTTCTGCTATATCCAAAGCCATTTCATCAAAAGACGGAATAGCCAGTTCTGCTGCATGCGTGGGTGTCGCTGCTCGTACATCCGCTGCATAATCAGCCAGCGTTGTATCTGTTTCATGTCCTATAGCGGTTATAATAGGAACTTCAGAATGATAAATTGCCTGTACCACTGCCGGATGATTAAAACACCATAAATCTTCCATAGAGCCGCCGCCGCGAGCAAGAATAAGTACATCCAGATGTGAATCAGTGCCTGCTGAAGCAATTTTCTGCGCAATTATAGTTTCTACTCCGACGCCTTGCACCGGAATGGGAAAAAGTTCAATATGCACGTAAGGATTTCGTTCTGCTGCGATTTTATGAATATCATGTAATACAGCACCCGTCTTAGAAGTAAGGATACCTATAGTCCAAGGAAATCTAGGCAGCGACTTTTTATGTTCCGTATCAAAATAGCCTTCTGCCGCCAGTTCCTTTTTTACCTTTTCATATTCTGCCTGAAGTTTTCCTATGCCCTGAGAAAAAAGACGTTCTATAATAAAAGATACTGAACCTGCTTTTTCATACACCTGAACAGCACCAATGACAACAACATGGTCCCCTTCACAAACATTATCCATAGAACGGCCTGCCCGTCCGGCGAATAAAATTGCATGGATAGAACAATTGTCATCTCTTAAATTCATATAATAATGTCCATTAGACGCACGTTTCAGTCCAATAATATTCCCTTCCATCGCTACGCTTTGAAGTTTATAGTCTTTATAAACATCTTCTTTAATGCGCCGGACTACATCTGTTACAGATGCGTATTTCATTATTTTTTCTCCTTCTGATATGCATAGAACGCCCAAAAAGCTGCCCCCGTCGCATTGTCAGCGCTATAACACGGTTCAGCTGTATCTATGCGTATATTATGTATCCCTCCATAATGCATCAGGCACTCTCGCAAATACGTGTTTGATAAGACGCCCCCTGCCGCAACAAGCCGCTTCATTCCTCTTTCACGGCCGAAATCAAGGAGCTTTTCCAACCCGTTCCAAATAGTTGAAAGTGTCCATTTAGCCATTTTTGTCATATCATAACTTTTTTCTGCCATATACCGCTGCGCCTGCGATTCCGGTCCGGAAAAACTGATTTCGCCACTTTTATAAAATACAGGTGCTCCTCGGACAACAGAAGAATATTGCTGTGCTAAAGTATCTATCGCAGACCCGGCAGGGAAGGAAAGTCCCATCGCCACCCCTACCCGATCTATAAACTGCCCGGCACTAATATCACTGCTGCCGCCAATTCGTGTAATTGACAAGCCTCGTTCATCGGGGGATACGTATAAAAAATCTGTGGTTCCGCCAGAAAGGTGTACTCCATAAAAAGGTTCTGTCCCTATTTTTTTTATATGGCGCAGTACCGCAAACAAATGATTCTCCTGATGACTAATCACATACAGCGGCACTCCCAGCACAGCCGCTAATGAACGAGCATATCCGTAACCCGAATAAAACGCCGGCATATAAGAATCTTCGCGCCGGCGGGGTTTATCGGTGACCCCAATAGCACAAATATCCATATAATCTCGTAACGAAGTACTTAATTGTTCAAAAAGTTCCGGTAAGTTCCGCGTATGCTGATAAACCATATTGGATTGTGCCAACCCGCGTCCACCTTTAGCTACTTCAAGAATTTTTCGTTCATCTGCAATGACACGATACGTCTCATCTACAAGAGAAACAGAAGTTGTATAACAACTCGTATCAATGCCCAAATAGGTATTCATTTATCTTTTATCCTTTACATACGCACCTAAAATACCATTGACAAATCGTGAAGAAGCAGGACCGCCATACCTTTTAGCTAACCGTACCGCTTCATTAAGAACAATAGATTCTTCAATATTTTCCTTAGGATACAAAAGTTCACAAAGAGACATCCGCATAATATTTTTATCTGTTTTATCCATTTGTGATAAATCCCATTTTTGGGAATAATGACCGATAATTTCATCAAATTCCGCCATATGCTGCCGCGTTGTTTCCACTAAGTAGGTACAATAGACATTCTCATCCTGCATTGTCAAAGCATCATTTTCTTCAAATGCGTCCTGTTCATCTGCCGTATTGCTTTCCAATATTTCACTTTCTGTATACTGTATGTCGTTTTCCTCATGAAATTCCCGAGAAAACAAAATTTGCAGCGCCTGTTGACGCGCTTTATATCTGCTCACGCTAACCTCCTGTTTTCTATATAATTTTAGGCCGCAATATCAGGTCTTCAATAGTAACATTAATATGAAGCTCCTTTGGTTCAATCATAGTTCGCAATCTGTTTCCTATGATTTGTTGAACTTGAACAGCAAGCCGTTCCAAGTTTTCTCCATAATAAGCTATAATATGAATATCAACAGCTAACCCCGCATCAGTCTGTATTACTGTAATTCCCCGCGCTCTTTGTCCATTAAAACGAGCACGTAAAGAAGTACTGACTCCAACCACTCCGGAAACCTCCATAGCCGCCAGCTTAACTAAATTAACTAATACCGTATCTGCAATTTCATAGTGAAGGATTTGTTCTTTATCTATCATGATCATCCCTCATTTCCATTGCAGCAGAAGGCTGTGTAAAGTCAATTCCCTGGACAACAACGTGAACAGCTGCCACACTGTATCCTGTCATTTGTTCCACTGTATCTTTTACAATTTTCTGAACTTGTAATGCCACATCAGGAATACGGTATCCATATCGTACAATGAGCCGGATCGTAACTTCGGCCACATGACCTTCAAGATGTGCGGTCACACCGGCAGCTAAATTTTCCCGTCCCAGTTTAGCCGCTACGCCTTCTGCTATGCTGGCAGCAAGCGAAACAACTTGATCTACCGTTTCTGCAGCTTGTGCCGCAATAACCGCAATGGCACGCTCTGATATAGATATAGTTCCTGCATATTGATCGTTTGTTGTATTCATAGGCATCCCCATTAGTCATTTGTGCTGAAAAAGCGATGAGAATCTCATCGCTTTTTTTTACTCATTATGCTCTTCCCATATATTCACCGGTTCTCGTATCAATCTGAAGAAGTTCGCCCTCATTGATAAATAACGGAACTTTGACAACATATCCTGTTTCCAATGTTGCCGGTTTACTGCCACCAGTCGCTGTATCACCACGAACGCCGGGGTCTGTTTCAACAACTTTAAGTTCTACAGCTGCCGGTAAATCTATACCGATAACACGATTTTGGAACAACATCATAGTAACATTCATTTCTTCCTTTAAAAAATTGATCGCCGTACCCAATGTTTCTTTCTGCAATTCAAGTTGTTCATATGTTTCGTTATCCATAAAACAGTATGCCCCTTCACTTTCGTAAAGGTACTGCATCTGACGGCGGTCTACGTGGCCTTCTTGTACTTTTTCGCCGGCATTCCATGTGCGTTCTACCACCGCACCTGTTTCCAAATTCTTTATTTTGGCACGAACAAAAGCGGCCCCTTTACCCGGCTTAACATGTTGAAACTCCACAACCTGCCATACCTTACCATCAATTTCAATCGTTACACCCGGTCTTAAATCATTACTTGAAATCATAAATGTCTCCTCCTACTATGAAAGCTCTACCAACTCTTTCGGTGTTTTCGTTAAAATCTCACAGCCATGAGCCGTGACGACAACAGAATCCTCAATGCGGACTCCATACTTGCCTTCTATGTACAGCCCCGGTTCAACCGTGACTATCATATTCTCCTGTAATATAGTGTCTGCCTTGGGAGATAATACAGGCTGCTCATGAATTTCCAAACCAGTACCATGACCTAAAGCATGAGTAAAATATGTTCCCACCGCATGTTCTATAAAAAACTGCCGTATGGTCTCATCTGCTTCACGGCAAGACAATCCTGCGCGAATAACAGATACACCTAACTGCTGAGCCTCCAAAACAAGAGCATAAAATTCTTTTTGTTCCTGTGACGCTCTTCCGGCAACAACCGTCCGTGTCATATCGGAATGATATCCGTCTATAACTGCACCAAAATCAAAGGTCACAAAATCACCATCAGCTACAATTTTCTGAGAAGCTGTGCCATGCGGCATTGCGGAACGGGCTCCAGAAGCAACGATCGTAGTAAATGACTTTTCTTCCGATCCCAGCAACAACATCGAACTTTCCAACCGTGCACACAATTCACGTTCTGTAGCTCCTGGTTTAATATACGGCATTAATTGATTAAACGCCTTATCCGCTATCATACTGGCTTCACGAGTTGACTGCAATTCAGATGCTGTTTTTACCGCACGTAAAAAAGCAAGCTCACATCCTACAAACCGATTTTCATCTGCATACGCTGTAATGCCTTCATACGCTGCAAGAGTCAAATAATTTTTTTCATATCCAACAACATGCATACCCTTTTCTTTTATAAAGCAGCCGATACACTCCAGTAAACGACCTTCATGATTTTTTATATCACACTCTGTTCCGGATTGTTGGGCTGCCTGCTCTGTATAACGAGAATCAGTCCACAAGACAGGCTTTCCTTCTGTCATCAGGACTAAGGCTCCCTCTCCTCCCGTAAAACCGCTAAAATAACGTAGATTTTCCGGTTGCATAATTACTGCTCCATCTGCTGCCTGTTCTGTTAAAAACTGCCGTAACCGTACTATTCTTTCTTTGATCATTTTTATCACCCATAATTATTCATTACACTCTATAATAGCATATATTAATGTATTTGAATAGTTTTTTATACATTATTGAAAGGGCAATTCCCGCTCCTCTTCTGTCAATATGCGAATTTCACCATAATGCAGCGTTTCATCCAGCATCAGCTGCCCGATTTGTATTCTTCGTAAAGCTGTTACGGTCAGTCCCACCGCCGCACACATACGTTTAATTTGATGAAATTTCCCCTCATGAATGACTATACGCAATGCATAATCTCCTATTTTTTCTGCTAATGCCGGCTGACATAAAAAACCATCATTCAGCACAATTCCTCTTTGAAATTGGGAATTAATATCATCAGGAATAATTCCTGCGACTACGGCCTCATAGATTTTATTGATTTCCTTTTTGGGTGAAGTAATGCGATGTGCCCAATCACCATCATTGGTAAGCAGCAACAAACCGGTTGTATCTTTATCCAATCGGCCAACAGGAAACATTCCGGTTCCTTTATAGCGCGACGGAAGTAAATCCAAAACGGTTCTCGAAAAATGATCTATGGTAGCTGACAATACATTTTCTGGTTTATGAAGCATTACATAATGAAACGGAGTATAAAAAACAAGCCTGTCGTCTACAGCAACAACACTTTTTTTAAAATCAACTTTTGTTGCCGGATCCACACACACACTGCCATTTACGGTCACACTGCCGCTCTTGCATAAGTTCTTAATCTCCTTGCGCGTACCCTCGCCGCTATGCCCCAATAATTTATCCAATCGTATCAATTTTGTCATTGCCTGCTGTCTCGATTTAGTCATAACGTTGCCATATTAGACCACTGCATCTGATATCCTACCGTACCTTGCAGATGGTCAGTACAATTCATAAGTGTCATAACATTTTTATCGCCATGATATTCAATAATGTTAAATGCCGTATTATATTGCTGAAATGCCCAGATACGGCCCATTTCCAGCCCCAGCAAGCCAAATAGCAGACAACGTATAGCTGCTCCGTGAGATACTATCATGATAGTATCTCCAGATACATGCTGCTGCAGCAATTCCTTTGTCTTTTCCGTAATGCGTTTTTCTACATCTCTAAACGATTCCCCTCCATGAGCCCGCATATTCCCTTCGGAATCATAGAACGCTTCAATTTCACCGGGCCAGCAGGTTGTAATCTCGCTATAGGTATGCTTTTCCCAAACACCAAAATTAATTTCTCGCAAGTCATCATACGCTTTCACGAAAAGGTTATGTGGCTCAGCAATGATTTCCGCTGTTCGTTTGGCTCTCGACAAAGTACTGCTGTATACTGCATCAAAGTGGACATCCTCAAGAAATCTGCTTAAGCACTCCGCCTGAATAATTCCGGTTTTATTAAGGGGTACATCAGTTGTTCCTTGATACCACTGCTGCGCATTGCCATCAGTTTCACCATGACGTACTAAGTATAACTTGATCATAACATGACGCCTCCTATATAAACTTGTTTTTATTTTATACACATCAATAATCCCAATACTATCATTTCTGTAAATTCCGTAACAGCACCATATGTATCCCCTGTTAATCCACCCAATTTACGCAATATATAGATATCGGAAAAAAACGTGATCACACTTGCAGCCGTCAATAGAAACAAATAATGCCACCCGCTGCAAACCAATGGCAAAAGTGATAATGTAAAGCCAATAGGCAATGCTCCTTTCGGTGCATATTCCTTAAACGCTCGCCCCAATCCTGTCTTACGTGCATACGGAAATCCAAAAATGCTGATAAGCGTCCCAAAACGAGCCGCTGTGGGAACACCTATCAACGTCAATACTGCCGATTCATCATTTGCAAAAAAACATATTTTCAGCAAAACGAGCCATACAAAAGCTATGACGCCATTAGCACCCACACGGCTATCCTTCATAATTTCCAACATGCGTTTTCTATTTTGTCCAGAAAAAATACCATCTGCTGTATCCATATACCCATCGGCATGCAGGCCTCCGGTAATATAAAACCAAGCGGCTACAACTACAATAGCTAAATAAATCCCAGATAAAAAATAAGATGCCGCCATATATACGATAGATAGAAAAAAGCCAATCATCATTCCCACTATCGGAAACCAAATCACAGCCTTGCCAAAATCACGATCACTCCATACCGTTTGCTGTACAATATGGATACGAGATAAAAATTGCAGCGCAATAAAAAAAGATTTCACAGCGTATCCTCCTGCACGTCTGGCAAGATAACCTGAAGCCCTTTCATTTCCACTGTCACCCCGCTGACTGTAAAATACACCTGTGCAGCCTCTTTCGCTACACGTTGATTGACACATCCCATAATATCACGATAACAGCGAGTCATGGCATCCATAGGAACAATACCGCTTCCCAACTCATTGCTTACAAAGATAACCTGCTTACAAGGAACAGATTGGATTGATTTTATAATAACATCCAATTCCTGCATAGCCAAATCATATACTCCAGAAGGATCGTGTTCTGCATGGCAAAGAAGAAAATTAGAAA
>JALCNL010000023.1 GCA_022649055.1 Megasphaera sp. | reverse complement strand
TGATCGGGATCGTCAATGCATTCAATGAAATTATTCCGGGGCATATGCATCTGCGGGAAATCGCCCAGGCGGTAAAGCTGGGGGTTGCAGCAGCCGGCGGGACGCCGATCGAGTTTCCGGCGATCGGGATCTGTGATGGGATTGCCATGGGCCATGACGGCATGAAATATCCGCTGGCCAGCCGGGAATTGATCTGCGATTCCATCGAAGCCATGGCCAACGGTCACGCTTTCGACGGACTGGTCATGATCCCGAACTGCGATAAAATCGTGCCCGGTATGCTGATGGCGGCAGGCCGGGTAAATATCCCGACGGTGGTAGTCAGCGGCGGACCGATGCAGGCGGGACGCTATAAAGGCAAGGATATCAGTGTCAGTACGATGTTTGAAGCCGCAGGGAAACTGGAATCGGGGCAGATTACGGAAGCGGAAATGGCAGATATGGAAAATAAGGCCTGTCCCGGGTGCGGATCCTGTGCCGGCCTGTTCACGGCCAATACGATGAACTGCATGACCGAAGTATTGGGGATGGGACTGCCGGGGAACGGAACAATCCCGGCCGCCTATTTCGGAGCGCGGCGGATCCTGGCCAAGAAGGCCGGCGCGGTCGTCCTGGATCTGGTGAGACGGGACATCAAACCGCGGGATATCATGACGCAGGAATCCTTTGAAAATGCCATCGCTGTAGATATGGCGATCGGCGGGTCGACGAATACGGTACTGCATCTGCCGGCCATCGCCCATGAAGCAGGAATCGAACTGCCGCTGCAGAAGTTCGATGAAATCAGTAAAAAAGCCGCGTATATCTGCAAGATGAGCCCGGGCGGCAGCTACCATATGCAGGATCTGGGAGAAGCCGGCGGGATCTGTGCGGTCATGAAGGAATTGACCAAGCTGGGAATCATCCATACGGAAGCCCGGACAGTCACGGGCAGCATCGGGGAACGAATTGCCCATGCTGTGATCGAACGGCCGGAGGTGATCCATACGGTGGAAACGGCGTATATGCATAAAGGCGGGATCGCAATCCTGAGCGGGAACCTGGCACCCGATGGGGCCGTGATCAAGGAAAGTGCCGTAGATGCAGATCTGCTGGTCTACACAGGGAGCGCCAAATGCTTCAACTCGGAAGAAGCCGCGATAACGGCGATCATAGACGGACAGATCCATGAAGGCGACGTGGTGGTGATTCGGTATGAAGGGCCCAAAGGCGGTCCGGGGATGCGGGAGATGCTGAACCCGACAGCCGTCATTACCGGGATGGGGCTGAAGGTAGCCCTGCTGACCGATGGACGGTTCAGCGGAGCCAGCCGCGGAGCCTGTATCGGCCATATATCGCCGGAAGCGATGGAAGGCGGGCCGATAGCTCTGATTAAGGACGGCGATACGATCGCCATCGATATCCCGGGGAGAAAGCTGGAACTGTGCGTGAGCGACGAGGAACTGGCGGCGCGCCGGGCAGCATGGAAACAGCCGGAACCGAAGGTCAAGAGCGGGTACCTGTCGCGGTATGCCAAGCTGGTAACGTCAGCCAATACGGGCGCGGTGCTGGAATAAGGAGGGCCTATGGAAACGGCAGAGAAGCTTTGTAAATTCATTACGAAATACTTTACGGTGTGGGTGGTACTGTTTGCCGCCCTGGCGTTCTTTGTACCGGGGCCGTTCATGGGAATGGGCGGCTGGGTGACGTGGCTGCTGTCGCTGATCATGCTGTCGATGGGACTGACGATGACGCCGAAGGACTTCAAGCTGGTGCTGACGCGGCCGAAGGATGTGATCTTCGGGATCGTGCTGCGGTATGCGATCATGCCGTGCGTGGCGTTTGGGGTAGGAAAAGTGCTGGGGCTGGATCC
Organism: Megasphaera sp.; assembly: GCA_022649055.1. GTDB lineage: Bacteria > Bacillota > Negativicutes > Veillonellales > Megasphaeraceae > Megasphaera_A > Megasphaera_A sueciensis. The sequence continues at coordinate 31,446 of JALCNL010000023.1, read as the reverse complement.
GATGCTGGCAGCCGGACTGATCCTGGTAGGCTGCTGTCCCAGCGGGACGGCGTCGAATGTGATGACGTTCATCGCAAAAGGGGATACGGCGCTGTCCGTAACGATATCGAGCGTCAATACCCTGCTGGCACCGATTTTGACACCGGCCCTGTTTATGGCACTGGCGGGCTCGCTGATCCCGATAGATGCAGCGGCGCTGCTGCTGGATATCTGCAAGGTAGTGCTCGTTCCGATCATCATCGGGATAGGAATCCGGATGGCGGCGTCGCGGGTGGTGGATCACTTGGTGGGGATTATCCCGGTAGTATCGGTGGTGGCGATCGTGATGATCATTACGATCGTGGTAGCACTGAATGCACAGCGGCTGGCTACGGTGGCAGGAATCGCGGCGCTGGCGGTAGTGCTGCATAACTGCCTGGGCCTGAGTCTGGGATACGGCGTATCGCGGAGTCTGGGACGGATGAACCACTATAAGAGCAAGGCCGTGGCGTTTGAGATCGGGATGGAAAATTCGGGGCTGGCCGTGGCGCTGGCACTGGCGCATCTGGATCCGATGGCGGCGATTCCGGGAGCGATTTTCAGTGTATGGCACAATTTTTCAGGGTCGATACTGGCGGGCTATTGGGCCAGCCGCAGTGACGACGGTGACAGTGAGGAAGCAAAATAAGCAAGGTATAGAGGAAGTTATATATATGATAAACAAGGGCGCTGGGGCTCAAGCGTCCTTGTTCAATATAAGGAGGGGATTGTATGGCATATCCTGATTTGCACCTGCTGGTCGCCTGCCGCAGTTTTTTGAAGGAAGATATTTTTCGAACTTTGTTTGATGTGCAGGATGATCCCCGGGATAAAGAAGCGCAGAGTCGATTTGCGGCAGTGTTACTGCAGCAAGCTGAAGAAAAAGGCCTGCAGGGAAATGTCTTTTCAGCATATCTGGTGTATCTCTTGGGAGAAGGAGATACGATTGCGGCCCAGACAATAGAATCCAAAGGCACCTATGGGGCAGGACTTAAGCAAGTTTTGACACAAGACATGAAACTCCTGCTACCGTATGTGAAAAGCAAAGCGTCGGATTTCATAGAAGGGACATTTCTCGATGACTATACGCCGGCTCGGTCGTTGATAGATGAATGCAGTGCTTCTTTAACCAGAAACTTGATGGCTTGTGAAGATGCCGTGTCGGCAGCCGCTGTCCTTTTGGAACAATACAGTCGGTATGGACGCGGTACCTTGGCACGGCATATTGCCTTTCGTATTGCCCATGATGGAAAATTTATCGGTATTGATGATTTTCCCACCCTTTTTTGGGAAGATCTCATTGGATATGAAACGCAGAAAGAAAAACTTCGGATCAATACCCGCAATTTTGTCCAGGGAAAACAGGCCAACAACGTGCTGCTGACCGGGGCCAGAGGTACAGGTAAATCGACGGCAGTAAAAGCGTTGGCCAATATATACCATACAGAAGGGCTGCGCCTTATTCAAATTACACGGGATCAACTTGTCCAGCTTTCGGCGGTTATGCAAAAACTGAGCAATATTAAAAGCAAAAAATTTATTTTATTTTTTGATGATTTGTCTTTTGATGAAGGTGAATCGGGATATAAATATTTAAAGTCTGCTATTGATGGCAGTGTAATGGCCCAGCCGGAAAACGTTCTCATTTATGCCACTTCCAACCGGCGTCATTTGCTCAAAGAGACATGGCAAGACCGTAAGGAAGAACTGGAAGAGGTATACCGGCATGATAGTGCCAATGAATCTATTTCCCTTTCCGATCGATTTGGCTTGATACTTCATTATGAATCGCCGACACAAGAAGAATATTTGAAAATAATTGATCATGAGCTGAAAAAATCAGGTATCACATTAGCTAAAAGTGAACTTCGTATCCAAGGGATCCGCTGGGAAATGGAGCATTCCGGCAGGAATGGACGCATTGCTGCACAATTTGTCAAATGGTATTTGGGAAATGTATGAGGCGTGGCGGCTATCCGATCAGGTTGTTGTTTTGATCCTTGTCATATCAATAACGGTTCCGTCTGTTTTATAAGCAGTAACGACGAAATCCTTTGGCTCTACGAGAAGTGTAAGATACATGGGCATATCCATTGGATTATAATATACTTCATCAAAGCGTTTGCGGACGGAGGCATCCCAAGTTTCCGTGCCGCTGCGTCCCGTCGTAATATAAATCGTGCCGGCGGCAGCTGTCCGATTGTTTTTTACAGGCGAAGTGCGAGCGTAACAATGCTCATGAGCTGTAAAAACGAGAGGAACATTGTATTTATCGAAAATAGGCATGAAGGTTTTGCCGTTTATATCCAAAACACCGTGATACGGACTGTCCCAAGGAGGACGATGCATGAGTACAATAATCCGCTTTTTATTTTGGGTTGCTTTAGCTAAATCACGATCCAGCCATTGTGCTTCGTTTTCCATCATATTCGGGTGATTTTCATGTATTTCTTCATAATCGGTATTGAGGGAAACGTAATGGACATCGCCGTAATCAAACGAATAAGCCAGCCGGTTCTGATCGCGGGGACCGCCGTAGGGCACAGAGAACAAGGCCTTATAGGTGTAGGGTTCTGCAAATTTCCAATGTAAGCTGTACGCCTCATGATTTCCCAAGACTGGGGCAATGGGAATATGCGAAGTCAGAACATTGGCATTTTCATACCAGCTTTTCCATTGATACCAAGCCTGGCCGTTATCTGTAATATCCCCCATCATAATAAAAAATGCAGCATCGGGACTTTTTTTCCAAGCCGTCTGAGCGGTCTGGCCCCAAACAGAATAATCTACAGACTGAGAATCGCCAAAAACGAGAACTTTATAACGAGCTAACTGTTCCGGCGTTGTCTTGAAAGGAATCCATGCAGTAGCAGTACCATCTGCACGAATACGATATTCATAGGACGTATCAGGTTTTAATTTTTTAATATAGGCTCCGTATGTGTTTGTCGGAGGATTTTGCGGATCATACGCGGGTGGTCGTTTAGGTGCTGTAACATAAGCCGATTGGACATTCGTACTTCCCGGTTGCCGATACTGGACGGTGTAATCCTTGCGAGCCGTATCATTCTGCCAAGATACGGTGAAAGCGGTCGCTGAATTTTCCGACACAACCTGCACTAAATTATCGATAGGCACCTGCGTATCTGCTGCCCATATGGGAAATCCCATACAAGAAATAAGACCGGTAATATACGCTGTTAGTAATTTTTTCATATATGCTCATTTCTTTTCCTATTGTTTTAGTATAACAACAGTATTGTATCATGAATTCCACAGGAAGCAAGAATAAAACTTCTATTTGTAACAATACGTACGAACTACATAAAAATATCAGCTAATAAAACGGACAATACCTGTCAAAAAAAGAAAAAAATCTTGACAAAAACAGCGTAGAAACTATATAATATATGAGTACTCGCCACTTTAGCTCAGCTGGTAGAGCATCTCATTCGTAATGAGAGGGTCGTTGGTTCAAATCCGATAAGTGGCTCCATACAAAACCCAGTAACCGTAAGGCTTTATAGGCCTTACGGTTCTTTTTTTATAAATGTGCTTATACCTTTTAAATGTTGCAATGGTACCATTGATGGTACCATCATTTTTGCAATTGCCCCATCGAATTAATCATTATATAGATTCGCAACAGCGGCAAGCTCTTTCTCGGTATCATTGATTGGGTGCGCATATACCCTAGCCACCATTTCGGTGGTTGTATGCCCCGCTAGTTTAGCAATTAACGTGTAGGGGACTCTTTCATCCACCAAATGCGAAATATACGTGTGGCGGGCCACATGCGATGTAATAACAGTAGTAAAGCCAAGCTTTCTTGAGACATCCTTGAAACAGCGATTTGTGAAGTTTTTAGGATCCATAGGGCCGTTTCCTTTATTGTTCTCTACGACCCATTTGCTGTTGCTACGGACTTTTGCCTCTTTTAGTACCGTTACCAAATAGGCTGATTTAAAAGGTACTACGCGGACACTGCCAGGTGTCTTGGGTTCTTTTCTGCCGTATCCGATTTCAGTCAGTCCCCAAGAAGCCTTTACGTGCACGCACCCAGTATCTTTATTGATGAATTCAATGTCATTCCATTGCAAGGCTAGCAGTTCTCCTTCGCGCAAGCCCGTATAGAAGATTAAATACATCGCATGTTCCAGCCGATTTCCTTTGAAATACCCTAAAAAACGCTTTAATTCATCTTTATTCAAAGCCTGTTTTTGGGGACGATGGTTCTTTTCTTTCGACCGAATCAACTGCAGATAAAAATTATGTGGAATTAACTCCAGTGCATACAGCCGTTCCAAGGTCATCCTTAGGATGATAAATGTTTTTGGCATATTTTGGGTGTACTGGTCGATAAAGTTCTGCAGTATCCCCTTTGTCAATTTTGCAACAGGGACATTTGCAAAATGCTCTTGAAATCGGTGTTCGATTAAGCTGAGGTAATCCTTTCTCGTTTTTGCTGCCAGCGGTCTCTTTTCAATAAATTGGCGGCAAAAATCGTAATAACTTACCTCGATTTCTGGATTTATTTTTTGTGTTTGGGCTTTCTTAACCTCGTTTTCTACCTGTACGGCATCGAATTTGAAATGACCTGCGTTACGCCGTCTAATTAAAGCTCTGCGAGCCTGTAAGGCTTTTGCCTTAGATGTGAATCCTTGCCCTTTATAGTAAACCAGTTGGCCGTTACTGTTGTAATATAAGGGGAATTTCCGAATATAATAAAAGACATGACCACTTTTTTGCACGACCTTGGCAATCTTGCCGATAGTCTGCGGAATAGGAAAATTCATGATTGTAGCTCCTTCCGTGGTCATCGGAAGGTCTTTTACATCCTGTATTTCATTATATGCCTTCGGATAATTTTGGGCAAGAAAATCGGCTGTTTCCAAGGAACTGAGCTTGATTGGTTTGCCGGGCATATTTTGGCCGATTATGCCAGACTCCCGAAGTTTATTCCGTATGGTCTGCGGCGATACGTTCAAAAGACAAGAAAGCCCATGAACGGAGAAAAATATATTGGGTTGTAAGGACATATATGTTTCCTCCTTTCATGGGCTGCGGACAGATTTACAATAATATTATTTAGTGATAGAATCGCTTACTCGCTGTACTACTTGCATGCGTTGTAGCTGTAATGTTTTTGGAATCAATTGCAAATTGCGCTGGTACCATTCTTTTATCCCAGTGGACCATACAGTATCCAATTTAATGTTTTTAATTCTAGGCATGGGTTGCTCCGATAAATAAGCACGCAACGGCAAAATATTTCGAAGTGACCAAGCATTTAGCAAATAAGTGGCAGCCTCAGGCGAATTAACCACTTGCATATAAGCAAGTGGATACATTTTCATAAATGCTGCTGCCATAGCTGGCGATGTAGCGATAACTACATTATCTTCGAAAATACCGGCCAACAGGTGCTGTTGAGGGAAGTATGACATTGTACCGGTGTTCGTCGTATAGATATAATTTGTACCCATCATGTCCTCCATGCGCGGCAGATAAAAATCAAGGTTCTCTTGTTGTTTTACGTAAGCCGTAAAGAATTGATAGCAGGCATAACGGTATGCAGCTTCGGGCGATGAAAAACCTTTAAGCATAATGTCACCAGAAATTGATGATAAAACGTAATTGATTTTTTCAGCGGTATCGCAGAGTGCAAAGCCGCTATAAAACGAGTTAGTAAAGCATATTGCAATATTCATATTAATCTTTCTCCTTCGCATCTAAATAAGCTTTGACTTTTTGATAATTAAGCACCAGCATGTAGCGTCTGGGTTCTTTTTTCGATTTCATAAGATAGACGTTAGATTCGCCTTTTTTACCGATTTTGCCGACGGCGAATCCCCCTTGAACCAATAGGCGCTTGATCGTCTTTTCCTGCTGCAGCCATGATTCGTCAAAAGTTAAATAATAGTTTTTAACTAACTTCCATACTTCATCAAACCGGACCCACATGGTATCCATCGCATGTTCGTAAAATCCAATGAAGTTGTCTTCATTGTTCACGTATATACTTTCATTTTCAGCCAGCAGTGCACCCTTTGTTCGTACCTTGGCCATAAATGCTTTAAGAAAACGAAGTTCCGGTTTTTCTGTTTGTGAAAAATGTTCGTTTTGTTGCAGGGTTTCGAGTATAGAAGTCCTAAAATGGGGACGTACAGCTTGCCATATGTTAGACATTCCACACCAAGAGGCAAAAGAATCTAAAATTTCACTTTGTATATTCAGCGCGACGGCAGAATCAATAGAGCGGCGCACTTTTAGCCTTTGATTGAAAAGGTCGCGATATTCGATTTTTTTGCTTTTGCAAAATGTGACAACCTCATGGCCGTGTTCTGTCAAAAAAGAAATATATAAAGCGGCAAAATTCCGCATTATTTGCGGATTACTTTGGAAAAAGTCCAATTCAGATCCATCAAAGGTGCCTTCTTCAATCAACAGAATGATCATGCGCGTGAAACTTGAGCGCCCCAATGGAATGTTTTCTTCTCCAATCAATACGGCGATATTTCTCACGGTATTTTGTACTGTTTCCGAAAAATTGGCGACATTACACTTTGTTGGGAAGACACCATCACCATAAGCACGGATCAGGACTTCAGATGTTTCGATGGCTTTTTTTCGTGTACTTACTTCTGTGTTGGAAAAGTCGTCAAAGCACTGGAAGTTATCAGGTAACATGGCTACTTCTCTTTGTACACCAGCTGGTGTTGATGTAATCCGAGATAAAGCTCGTTCTCGATTGGATTGAAAGATGTTTGCAATTACGGCCATTGTGGAACTTTTCAGTAGGTTCGTGTCACCACGGAGATAAAAAACCTGATGGAAATCAACGTGCCCTTTTTGCAACCAAAATAGTGAATATGCTAGAAGAAAGCCGAGAAAAAGGATATTTATAACATTATCGTTATGACCAACTTGAAGGAAACGTACGCCTTCGGAAAAGATCTGCGGAGCTTGTTGTCGAATCATTTCTTGGTTTGGAAATGAATAATCAACATAATATTTGTCGCTGCCGTTCAGGTAACATATTTGGCCATCACAGTCGGTCCAGCCGATTTTCTTTGCTTCATTTATAGCGGGGATATGGTTAATGTCATTTTGGAACACAATGCTCAAATATTCATCCAACGCGTCGGGATTGGAACGACTGATCGATATTTCTTGGTATTCGCTCCTAATTTTCTCAAAAATATCTTTATAACTGGTTCCTTCGACCTCTAGTTCTCGAGGATCATTACCCCAGGCATCACAAAATACCTGACAGCGGAAATATTTAGTTTCATTGCCTTCATCCCAGACGGACCGCTTACTAATCAGCACGATATGACAATTTGTCAATTTTTGAAACTGATCGCCACGCTTGGCGTATACACCGTCCTCCTTTTCTTGGAAGCGTTCTCCAGTTAGATATATTTGTTTGGCAATATTATGTGCCATAGTCGGCTGCAATTTCCATGTTCCGTCCGTACAGGGAATCATATAGCCAGGTTCAAGTTGGTCTTGACTTTCCGGGTGCTGAGCTATTGATTCTTTTTGCAGGACAATTTTGTTGATTTCTTCTTTTACGTCACTCTTATTTGTAATTTCCTTGGTGCCCATTAACGTGCCGGTTACGGTAGACGACAGCATGGAACCCATAAGTTCTTTTGATTCATCTTTAGACAATATTTTTAAAATTTGATTCATTTTTGTTCTCCTTTTCACCTTCAACCAGACGGCGGATAATTTGCACATTTTCTTGTAAAAGGTTAATTGTGTGTGCATCACACTGGCCGTTCCTTTTAAGTTGATCAATGGCATCAGCTAGCATTTTAATGTCATTGCTTAGGATCGGACCAGCTATAATCGTGGGTTTGCGGCTCTTTAAGATCAGATAAATGACTCTACTCAAAGATAAGTTGGAAATCCTTGCATCTTCCAGAAAGCTTGCTATCATCATGGTGGGAAGCGTTACTGATACTCGGTGCGTATTCTTTAAATGTTTCATTGTTAGTACCTCCTTTCTCTAAATTCAGACATTTTTCAATAAGTGATGTCCGTATGAAAATCATACGTCATATATTAATGTATGTAAATTAAATTAGGTTTTTATAACGAAATAAAAACACTATTAATTAAATAAATAATAGTGTTTTCACTGTAATTTAATGATTTTATGTGATATAATTACATTATATAAATAAAAAATAAGGGATGTATCACGATAATAGTCAAAAACCTACTATTTGTCGTATCAGCTATGTACTTGTTGCTAAGATTATTTTTTTTACAGTAAATTTTTGCTTATTAAACATATGGGTGTAAAAACGGTTAAGATATTTGGATGAAAATCGATAGTGCAGGTCATTCTCGGTTTATTATCAGGGAAAATTGTTTTTTGAAATTTAAATGCGTGTGATATGTGATAGAACATAAAAACAGGGAGGCTGCTATGGATAATTTATTTGCATATCTTGGAGAATGGGGAAATGTAGATACACTTATGTTGAAAAATCCTAAGATTTCAAAAATACTGGATACAATCCTTCCGGAATATATGGATATTCTGGAAGGATTATCGTTTAATCAGTATATTAACGGTGCGCAGACATCAGAAAATGTAGCTGATGCTGTTTTCTCTTATTTTAAAGACAGCATATTAACGGAATATATGCCCAATAATACGGGATTAAGTATGTATGATTCTCTTACAGCGTTAATGCCCATGATAAAAATAGATCCTGCTGAAAACCTATGGAAATTATTCAGTGAAGACTTGAATCAAATTAGAGATGTAATATTTGATGAAATAAAATATGTTATGATTATGAGTTACGTGTATACACAAACACTATATAGTCCGCGTGTGGGTACGGAACATCCTATTACGAAATACTACAATATAGGTGGTCGTACCTTATCAAGTAAAGCACAATATTATACTGGAAATAAGGCGAAGTATCATCATTCTTTATTACAATCCATGATATATAGAAACTGTGATAAAAAACGACGGTCTGTAGTACAATCGGCATTAGATTTTGGTATTGTTCTGGGACTTGTTACGGCTACGACAACTAAGCATAATCCGTATATAAAAAAGGAAGGAACGGATAAGATACAAATACCTTTGACCAATATCAAAAAATTTTTGAATGGTTTTCAACATGCGCCTATTTCAGAAGAAGCGGCGGCTAATGTAGTTGCTGCTAATCAGTACCTACAACGAAAAACATCATCGCAGTACATTATGTTGTTTAACCAATGTGCGGTGGAGCGGTTTACAAATGTAAATTACCTTATTAATGCTTTTGATTTTACGAATACAATAAATCAGACATACTGTAATTACTTTGAAACATTGTTTAAGCTACTTATGATTTTTCCCTTGCCTAAAACAAGATTAGTAATTGTACAATGTATAAAACGGTTTGTTTTGCAAAAAGAAAAAGAAGATAACCCCAATAATAATTTAAAGAGATTACTTGATGATTATTTACCGTCGTTAGCAAGACGATTAGAAGATACTATTATAAAATTAATGGAAATCGCGCTCCCTGTTTTGGTGCTGGCTTTTCATTATGCTATGCATCAGTATACGAAAAAAAATGGAGAGGTAACGTTTGGCTTTACAGAATATTTTCAGCACTTACAAGAATTGCGATGCTATGAATATGTTAAAGTACAAAAAAATGGAGAATTGGACACAACTGAAAAGGTATATCAATTATGTAAAGAAGAGTATCCTAATGAAACTATCCCGCTTCCCCAACCGTATCAGTTATGTGATATGGACCCGGAACGATACAATCGTTTTGTTAAATTTGCAGGACCGTACTATCAGGCATTTATTAATAAGACAAATGAGTATGCAGAAAATCGTAATTTCTGTAAAAGATTTTATGATAAATTACCAGAGACCCATGCATTGTATTTCCAGATTCTTAGCGATATAATGTTGGGCATCGTTAAGACGGAAGGTGAATATATGCCGAGAAAGACGCTGGGTATCATTAAGAAGTAAGGTCAGCATATTTCGTACAAGCTGACATGCAATTCTTGTTTTTCATAAGTGGACGAATCTAGCAAGAATCAAAAGTTAAATAGTTGATAAATTGTTTTAATGATGGAAGTCTTTAACAAACTGCAGTGATGGCTGTATAAATTCTATTTGTCCATTTCGGCCGTCCTGTCCGGTAAAATAAAAGAAGGCATATATATCAGTTTTTTAGTAGCTTATAAAGTACAGAGCACGAGATTTTTATACAACTATTTTGCAAATGATTACCTCTGGAAATAATAAATTTCCAGAGGTATATTCATCAATAGATTTTAGACAGAGTGTTTTTATATTTCTATTAAGAACCAAACAGTAATCATACAGAATTACTTTGCTTTCAACAAATTAAGTGGAGTAGTTTTGTATGCCGTGGTTCAGAATTGTGGCCTTTGTTAGAAACAGGATGGTAGTGCTGAAAGTATGGATATTTTAGATTTTAGAAGAAAAATGTTTTTTACCAAAAAGATTGCACTGCAGCATAATGTTGATTTTACGAATAGTGTTTTGGTAGAGAATGGTATTATTATACGTTGAGATGGAATATCGGTGATGTAATTATGACGTTGTCACTGATCAATATATGATGTATATTATGCTTGCTTTTGTCTATAATAGACTATACGAAATAGGCGTTATATAGAGGCATATTTTTCCCTTGTCCGGTAATATTAGAAAATAATCGCTTATCTGTAGGAGGGAGCATACCCTTTTATTATGGTGGACAGGACGGACGAAACGGACAAGAAATTTTTAAGGGTGCCGCAGTTTTAGAATAAATAATTTTAAAAATTGCAGCATGGAATTAATTGTAATGATGTATTATTATTCATAAATAAAATTTTATGTATGACTTTGATAAACAAACACTAGACTTACAAAATTGGTGGATGATTGATTTCATAAAAAAAATTTGCCTCCTGTATTTTTTCAGGAGGCAAATTTATATTAAATTTAATATTTTTTGCAAACGTTTTGATTTAATTATACGTAAAAAAAATCATTTCATTAAATTATCAATAGTTTTAAGTTTACCCAATATCACCTGTACATGACCCAATTTTTTAATAGACTTATCAGCATCCCCATAGATATCTATATTTTTGCTGTTTAATGTAAACGTTTCCTGAATGCCAGAGTCATGGTGGGCATAGGCAGTTTTATAATTTTCATTAATTTTTCGTACGGCATCTATTTGGATAGTAGCCTTTTTTACTCCATAATTTAAAATATCTAAAGCGTAATATTTATATATTTTTCCTACTTCATTTGTATCTGGAATGTTATTCAATATCGCGATTGCTTTATTATAATTATCAAGTTTTGATTTTAACAGATTTTCAGTGTCGTCATATCGTTTTATCATATCCTCATATGTCCGTTCTTCTATAAATGGCCCAATATCTGTATCGGAATTTACATTACCGTATATAGCGGTTAATTTGTCTTGGTAAGCTTTTGTTGTTTTACCAAATTCTATTGCTTGTCGTTTAACTTCATTATCATATGCTGCAAACAGATTGGTAACATTTATTGAACTAATTTTCCAATCATCTCCGCTTTTTTTTATTGTCATGGGAATGACAATAGAAGAATTTTCTGTTGATTTGGCAACAAGATCAAATGACTTTACATCATCTGCCGTATTTTTTATATTGGTAATTTTATAGTCACTTATACTCAATAAAATATAATCGATACCTATATTAGTTTTAGAACTTTTTATAAGTTTTGCGCTTCCGTTAACAAGATTGTTAATATATCCAGTAAAACCAGGCGCGGTACTTGCTGGACAAGAAATAAACGCTTTATTAGAACTATTTTTTTCATACGCATGCCAGCTGGTATTTACACTGGCAGCAACAGAATTAATATCGACATAATTACTAAATGTAGTGGGATTATGTTGTTTATAGGCATCTATAGCATGTGATACTACATATTGTGGACTGGACGGTAAAAGCTGGTTACTCACAACGTTTTTTGCTGCATACCCAATAATTCCTAAAGTTAACACTGCAAATATAATAATTCCTATTTTCATCATACGATTTGGTTTTATGTTTATCATAATATAATTTCTCCTATAGCCAAAAATACTTACGTACCACAACATTGATGATTTTTCACCTTAATACATTATTTTGCGCCTATATTTTCGCCTTCTTCCCACCAGATCTGTTTTTCTTTTTCTTCGAAGGTAACCAGCAGAGCAATGTCTATCCCAAGACCATTAGCAATATCAATCAGAATGGACATTGGTATATTATGGTTATATTTTCCCCGTTCAATCCGTCCTATGGAGCTGGCACTGACGTGTGCTAATATTGCCAATTCTTTCTGCGTCAAATGTCGGATATTTCGGTAATAGGCAACTTTGGCACCTATCTGTTTAAATACAATATCTTTATCTGCATACAACGTAATCACCTCCGGTTGAGACATCAATTTTTTTTCTGTCCCATACATAAAAATCAGAAAGCAGGATTGGCTGCTTTCTGATTTTGACTCATTATACGGAAAGAACCCGATACCTATCTTATTTATTATTTATATTATCTCATAATTTCTGTACATTAGGTTCGCATATATCTGCTGAATATCCGCATACATACGCTGTTTTAGTATTACGCGATACCTTTTGCACTCCGCTGGCAGTCCATACATAAGGCTCTGCCGTATTTATCTTTGGAAAACTGGAGTACCTTTTCCGTAATTACCGTACCGCAGACACTACAAACCGATTGTTTGACTGCTGTTCGGGAGCGACTAGGAACCGGCTGCATCCGGTGATGAGGTGCAGACTTTTCTTCTGGTGCCGCTGTCATTTCATCCGTATGGCAGTCCGCTTCCGGATCATCCCCGGTGCTGATGGCAAAGCTCAGTAGATAGGCATACTTAATGGCTGCCGTTTGGGCTTTCATCACGGCTTTATCTCCGGAATCCTGCCCGCTGCCGAGTCCCGTGATCTGAACCGTTTCCCCCGATTCCACATCTGTTAGCTGGATATCCATCCGTACGGTTGCTAGTTTTTCTCTGTTTCCCTTTGCGGTTGTAATATCTTCCAACCGGAGTAATTCCGGTACGGCTGCCGATGCAATTCCATACTGGACAAAGGCGGCATTGACTTTTTCCAGTACATCGGCACTGGTAGCATACGTATACCCATGATACGTGTTTTCTCCTTTTTTCATGACATACCCGCAGTCTTTCATGACGGCGATTAATTTTTTTGCTAAAGCCTTCATACTCATTCACTCTCCTTGTAATAGATAGAAGCCTACTCATACTATTGTTTTTCTCATTTCACCACAAAAAGCAGAGTCATTATATGATTTTGTTTCCTATTGATTCATGTGGTGAAATGGGTGAAACGGTATACAGCGGCATCACAGTTATGGCAGCCTTCACATCCATAATATTTCTTGTGCCCCTTATCATCTGTATATAAGCAAGGCGATTTCCCCCAGCAGGTCTCATATATCTCATACGCTTCGCTGGAATGATCGACAGTCAATTGTTCCTCCTGCTGTTTCCCGTTTATATAGCGCATCCATCCGCAGTTGGTACCCATATCTTCATCTGCCCATACATGCGTAAAAGAACTATCAGGCAACATTACTGCTAGTTTTTGGATAACAGGGACCGGTGCCGACCATGCTGTTTGAAACGAAAGGGTGTGCGCTGTGATTGTAGCATCCATGGCATTCCATTTAGTGCCCCAGTGTGCGACAGACCAGCTATACCAATCGGTATAGCCATACTGCTTTTGGTTTTGATAGGCAGTTTCTCCCAGATCCCGGTCTATTTGTTTTTGCTTTTCCAGTCGTCGAAGATATCCTTTTATCGACTCTTGCGTATGCCGCTCTTTTTCATACCGGTTACGCAGTTCATCCAACAGAATGCTGTCTTTCCGATATACTTCTGCCGAAAACGACAGTGTCATCACACTGCTCGATTCAATCTGCAGAGATGGCGGCATGGGAAGGATCCGATTAAAATCCAGTACGCTGTTCGGGCCTTTGATTGCTTTCCATATTCGTTCTATATGGGGACTGGTGATATATATTTTGTTTTGTACATAATTAGGCATAGTACTTCTCCTTCGTTTTATTTAGTAATAAAGGGGTTATCATGTGAGTTATCCAACTTTTCTAAACTGCTGCAGCTTTTGGCTATAGGGACAGAACTCCCTGCCGTCACAGTAATCCAGACACTTTCGGTCCTGCCATCGTTCCCGGGACGAGCAGATAGGCGGCAGCCTATGCGTTTCTCTGGCCTGCTGCAGTAACGCGGCTTTCTTTCTAAAATATCGTTCGATCCACTGGTTACTGATTTTATAAATAGGAATGATATACAGCGACTGATCAATGCCCCGTTCCGCGGCAATACGCAGCCCACTGTCCCGGCACAAAGCTTGGATATACATGCGTTCTACAGGAAATCCCGCTTCTTCTAAGAGCATCCGGTAATAATTAAGTTGTACGGCCCAATCCCATACGTGTCGTACGCCGTCCTTGCAGAGAATGGTCCTGTATTTTAGTTGTCCCTTTTTTAATCCAGTCTTATAGACTTCGCCGGTTGTAATTTTTTGTTTATAAATCCCCAACGCTTTCATCAGTTTATAGGAACTGGTAACTTTTAAATCTCCCAATACACCTTCCTGTGTATCTAAAATCTTGCCATACAAATCAAACTGGCCGCTGGTAATCTGGTCTTTCAATCGAATCTCACTTAATATTTCGCCCTGCGTACACCGTTCATGCAAGGTATGAACGGCTTGTCCCTGCAGGGCATAGAGAACACGCTGGGGCGACACGGCATAGGATGTGGTTTTCTTTAAATAGGTTTCCCGCACTCCGGCAATGAGTTCTGTTACCGTCGGTTCTGCTATGGGACGGTTCACGGATTTAGCAATCGCTCGGAGTGTCGGCAGGAACATACAGCGTATTTGTATCGGACAGGCTGTCAGGCATTGCAGCATGGAAATACGCTGTCCATCCGGACAAATAAATTGTGTGGCTGGCATATTATTTCCCTTCTTTCTGTATGGTTTTTAGGTCGGTGTGAGGAATAGATCGTTCTGTATCAGGTGTAGGTACTACTATGGGAAACGGTACTATCCTCACTTCATGCTCTTCATCCTGCACGGCAATATATACCTGCCGTGTTGTTTTTGTCTGAATCAGGCCTACGGAGACGCGTCCGACCTGCAGCGTAATTTGTCCTAGCATATTGGCGTCTACTATCTTTTGCAGCTGGTTCATATTATTCGTCTCCTTCCCATAACGTTCTCATAGATTCCCGAAAACTGTAGGAACCATATTTCCCGATAATGATATGATCGAGCAGGGGGATGTCTATAAGGCTTCCTGCCTCTAATAACCGTTTTGTCACTGCCGTGTCCTGTATACTGGGAGAGGAATCACCCGACGGATGACAGTGGACAGCAATCACTGCCGATGCCATCTGCTGTACGGCGGCATGAAATACTTCTCTTGGGGCTGCCAGGGATGTATTGACAGTACCGATCGTGATCTGCTTCTTCTGCAGAATATGGTGTTTCGTATCTAACAGCAAGGCCCAAAGTTCTTCCTGCTGCCGGTCTTCTAAAAATTGGAAATATCGGATGACATCAGACGATCCATCGATACTTTCTATGGGTTTGATCCGTTCTTCCTGAACCCGGTTTATTACTTCTCGCAGGCAGTTGATTTTTTTGCATTTCTCCGTCCGATACCGGGAACCGCTTGCAGCTGTGTATCCGATGTATGCAATAAGATATGGTATAAACTTTGATATTCCTGCAGGAGATGACTGGCACTGCCTTTCGGTACAAACGCAGCCAATAGGTCTTCTTCCGTCAGTTGGTGCCGGGTTGTTTCTACATGCTTCATTTTATTTTCCTCCCCACAAAAAAGCGCTGGATACCATTGGTATCCAGAAAGATATACGTATATATAGTTTTTTTATAGTATTGCTATTAATAAAACGCATTTACTTTACAACCGTCAGCCGCGGCAGCTCTAGTGTCACATTTCGCATCGGAGCGATGGATTTCCCTTCCGGCAGTTTTATTTTAGGAACCGGGTAGGCTAAGAGTTCTCCGCCAATCCGTTCCAGTTCAGTAGCCCGTTCATACGAATCAGATAACTGGCTGGCAGCGGTCACCGCATTGATCAGGCCGTACCGGCTGCAGTCTTTGCCTAAGAACAATTGGCGCAGTATATCTCCTCGTTCGTTCTGATTGAGCTGAAAGGTATCTGCCAGTACTTCCACCGCTTCTACCGGATTATGGGTGAGTGGAATCTGCCGGGCTTCCTGCAGCTTACGGACAGAGAGGTGGAATTTCGTCGCATCGACGGCACTGCGAACAATATCCTGTACTTTCATGAAAAAAGCTTTATCATCCTGTGCCAGTGTCTCATCGGAATAGAGTTCATAGGCATCGTTCTGTTGTTCATTGATTTGCCGCCCTACGTGATATTTTTTCTGGGCGTAGTCCTTGACGATCAAGCCATTCTTGCAGACTAAGCGGAATACCAAAGGTTCTACCCGTAAGCTTCCCAGCCCAATTTCACTGTTGCTGATGACAAACCCGGCCTGTACGACATCTCCTACCGCGACTTCTTCCTTCAGTTTCCGGTTGATGACTTTGAGATATAAATGGGCATCAGTTACGTCACAGCTCGTGATTTCAGCTCCCTTCATCTCCTGAATCACCGGTAACACCGCACTGCATAATTCTAAATGATCCAGCCTGCGGTATCGGTCGGATAAAAACGCCCGGACGCTGTCATCCAGCACCCGGACCATGCGCTGTTCCGGACTCTGTCGGAACCAGCCGTTCACGCTTTCATCCAACAGCATAGGAAATTCCATTTGCATCTTCTGATAGTACCGATAGGGAATCTGCAGCCGCGATGCGATCTGTTGATGGGCGATAGGTCCTACGGTATATCTTTTTTCCGTATTCCCAAGCAGTACCGTAAGGTTCGATACCCCGTCTGTTGTCTCCATCTCCAAATTTCGCGTATTGGCTAAAAAATCTTTCCGACTCTTTCGCTGCCGGGTAAGTTCCGTACCTACTTCCTGTAACGTTTGTCCTTGTTTCATGATGAGTTCCTCCTTATATACTATATGTAAAATATGAGTTACCTAAATCAAAGCAGCAAAAAGCCCGAACAGTTATGAATCCGGGCCAACTGTTTTCTATGTTACTATGTTCCTCTGCAGGGGATTGCGATGTCATTCGCAACACTGCTAAGTCATATCTATAGTATATAAGTCAAAAAAGGAAAAATGACAAATAGGATGAGCCTTGGAAATAACCAAGGCCCATATATATTCAATTCCTCTTTTTTAGTAATACGATATTCTTTGATTTTATGCTAAATGGCTTTGTTCCCGAATATATTGTATGACTCCTTCCTTTGGAATTTTCCATATGCGATTCTGCCTAAAACACTTTATTTTACCGGAGGCTAATAGCGTGTAAGCGGCATTTTTTCCGATGGACAGCATTTCAGCGAACTCTTCGACGGTTACGAGATCTCCATAGGCTTCAAACATGATGAGGTACCTCTTTTCTGTATTTTTTCTCATTACTATGTTAGGTAAATATAAGATAGTATGTGTATATATAGAACGCATAATTCATAGCAGTAAATCGGTAGTAATCAATTTGAATCTTGATAAGGCTTAATAGATCGTAGATACTTTTCCAAATCGAATACCCGGATTTTCCAAGCTTTGCCTGATTTATAAGCGGATAAATCTCCTGAGTGTATCAGTTTATATACGGTTAAACTGCTGCATTGCAATAAACTGGCCACTTCGGATACATGTAACACAACCTTTTCTATTTTAAGCACTTCCATGATGAACACTTCCTTTCTTTCGTGATTTATCATGATGTTAGTTGTTTTCTTGGTACAGAAGATTATTTTTGAATAAAAAGAGAATTTTTTTTATTGTTTTAGCGGTTAAATGTAGAAATTTTTAATTGTAAGAAGTACAATAAAATTATAAATATATTTTTAATGATTTAAATATTGTAAACTGTAAAAATATAATATGACGATTTATAAAAAGTAAAATTTTGTATTATCGGTTATTTTTAAGGTCATGTTTCATATATAGTAATATCTGTTTACAAAATGAATAGTATAGAGCTATCATTTTTTTGCGTAGATTATATACATCATATTGGCAAAGAAAGATATAGTGATAACATTATTGAATTTTCATAATTCACATAATGTTGCATGATGTTTTCATTTTATGAAACGAGAGTATAATAATGAGGAATCCAAAATTCTTAGATAATAAACAACATGGAAAAGTTATAGATGAACTTCGAGACAACATACAGCGGGGTTCGAAGATTTCTGTAATTTCAGCTTATTTTACGATATATGCGTATGATGCGTTGAAGAAAAAACTGGCTAATATTAACTCTATGCGTTTTGTTTTTATGAAGCCTACATATATAAAGTTACGGAACGAGTTACAACGGGAATTCTATATTGAGCATCATGATATAGCTGAAGTGCCGCAGAATATATCTGGTAATGAGTTCGAAATAAAGCTACGTAATAAATTGACTCAATCAGCGATTTCCAAAGAGTGTGCTGATTGGATTCGAGATAAAGTAGAAATCAAGGCACTGCGTCATGAAAATACGGCTCAGTCCCGACTTGTATATATAGACAACGGTGGCGACAACGTTTCTATTAATGGTACAGTGGATTTCACGACAGATGGGTTGGGAATTACGCCATCTACCCGGTTGGATTCCAATACGTGTATGTATGGCACTGAAATGACACAAGGATTCCAGATGATGTTTGATATGCTCTGGAATGATCAGACTCAGGTCGAAGATGTGAAGAAACAGGTTTTACAGCAAATGGAAATTTTGTATAAAGAAAATCCACCGGATTTTATTTACTTTATCACGTTGTATAATCTGTTTTATGATCAGTTAGATGAATTATCAGAAGATACTATCGTTAAATCACGGACGGGCTTCAAAAATACCAAGATTTGGAATACTTTATACCAATTTCAAAAAGATGGTGTCATGGGAGCTATCGATAAAATAGAAAAATATGGAGGGTGCATCATTGCTGATAGCGTAGGTCTTGGGAAGACGTTTACGGCACTTGCTATCATTAAATATTATGAATTGCGCAATGATCGCGTATTAGTATTAGCTCCGAAGAAACTACGAGAAAATTGGACAATATATACACAAAACGATAAACGGAATATTTTTGCTGATGACCGTTTTAATTATGATGTGTTGAATCATACGGATTTAAGTCGTGACCATGGTTTTTCCGGCGCTATTAACTTGGCGACGATTAATTGGGGCAATTATGATTTGTTGGTTATTGATGAAAGTCATAATTTCCGTAATAACACGCCGGTAAAGGACAGGGTTACACGATACGAACGGCTTATGCGCGATATTATTAAAGCCGGCGTCAAAACACGGGTTCTCATGCTGTCTGCGACACCAGTCAACAATCGTATGAATGATATTAAGAATCAGATAGCTTTTATTACTGAAGGAAAGTATGATGCCTTGATTGGTGAAGGACTGCCGAACATAGAAAATACACTGAAAAAAGCGCAGACTGTATTTAATACGTGGTCTAAGCTGTCTGATGGAAAACGTACATCTGACCGATTTGTTGAAATGGTCAATGTTGATTATTTTAAATTGCTTGATTTGCTTACTATTGCTAGGTCACGTCGCCATATTGAAAAATATTATGATCTCAATGAGATTGGGAAATTTCCTAAACGATTAAAACCTGTAAACATATATCCCGATATCGATACGAAAAAAGAATTTCCCGATATCGGTACTGTAAACCGCATTATCCGTCAGTTGACGTTGGCATTGTATTCGCCGTTGTATTATGTGCGATCAGATAAGAGAATTGCTTACGAACAGCGATATGATTTACCTATTGCAGAAGGACATTCTGTTTTTCGCCAAGTAGACCGTGAAGTTCAACTTGTGGCTCTGGTGCGGGTCAATTTACTGAAGCGGATGGAAAGTTCTATTCATTCCTTTAAACTGACGGTGAATACGATTCTTTCTCGCATTAAAGAAGCACTGGAGATGATAAACAAACAGCAAGATCAGTACGATGCTTCCCTTCAAATAGAACACCTGAATTTCGATGATCCGGAATTAGAGGATTTGACCTTTGGTAATAAGGTGAAGGTGTTATTGCAAGATATGGATTTAATAAAATGGAAACAAAATCTTTCCTATGATTATCAGAAGTTGCAGAAAATAGCAGATATTGCGACAATGGTAACACCGGATAGGGATAATAAACTACATACATTAGAACGTCTGATTATAGATAAACGGCAGCATCCTATCAACACGGGCAATGGCAAAATTCTAATTTTTACGGCTTTTGCTGATACGGCAAAGTACCTCTATAATTGTATGGCAGAGTTTTTAGCTAAGCATAGCATCTATACAGCGATGATTACTGGTTCTGGTGAAAACCATTCTACATTGCCATTGACTGAAACACAAAAGCAAAATATTCATATTTCCGATTTGAATACGGTACTTACCTTGTTTTCGCCGAATTCTAAACATAAAGATCAGATATTTCCGGAAGTAAAAAATGATATCGACGTCCTTATTGCAACGGATTGTATTTCTGAGGGGCAGAACTTGCAAGACTGTGATTATTTAATAAACTATGATATCCATTGGAATCCAGTCCGTATTATTCAACGGTTTGGTCGTATTGATCGAATTGGTTCAACCAATGATGTTATTCAGCTTGTCAATTTTTGGCCAACTAAAGATTTAGATTCATATATTAATTTAGCGCAACGTGTCAAGGGTCGGATGGTATTGGTAGATGTATCAGCGACAGGCGAAGAAAATATCATTGAAACAGAAAGTTCTTCAGAAATGAAAGATTTGGAGTATCGAAGGAAACAACTCGAACGTCTTCGTAATGAAGTTGTCGATTTGGAAGATATATCAGAAGGAATATCAATTACAGATTTGACTTTCAATGATTTCAAAATTGATTTAATGGAATATCTCAAATATCATAAAAAGGAACTTGAACATGCCCCGGTAGGACTGTATGCATTAGCTCATATTGATAATAATTTTCGTGATACAGTGAAATCAGGTGTAATATTTGTACTCAGACAGATTCATGGAAAAAAACAGACGAAAGAACAAAATGGTTTATTTCCTTATTATTTAATATATATTACAGAAAATGGAATAGTACAATTGACATATATCCATGCTAAAAAAATCCTAGATTATATGAAAAAGTTATGTTCCCGTACCCATACAGTTGACAATGCATTAGTAAAATCTTTTAATGAGCAGACGTGCAATGGTAGCCAAATGCAGGCATATTCGAATTTACTGGAACAGGCTATTAGTACCATAGTTGGCAAAAAAGAAGAAATTGGGATTGCTAGTTTGTTCCATAAAGGGGGGACGACATTGTTAGATGATACTGACAACAATACGGAAGATTTTGAACTGGTGACCTTTTTGATTTTGAAATGAGGTAGCCTATGGATATTTATAAACAAATGCACATGCCTTTAAAAGCAGCCGTTGGGAAAACAGTATTCAAGAAGCAGTTTTTTAAAAATATAGCTATGAACTGTGCCGATGAAAACTTATTTAGCCGAGTAGTAGATAAAATCATATGGCAATATTCTCTTAAATGGGAAAATTGCAATATTCAGCCGTACACTGATGAAGAAAGAGAATATCCGGAAATTGAAGTTATGGAAGTTGTACTTCGTGAACAGTATAAAATAGAACGGTTAGCAGAACTTATCTTACGTAGTATTCCCTATCCGGTGGTATTAATATTTCACTATACGAATGTATATCAGTTGTGGTTAGCGACTTATACTAAAAATAAGGCAGATACTAACAAAAACGTTCTTAATCAACTCATATCTGTTGCTTGGCTGCAATCAAATGATACATTGTGGCATCATCTATCCTTGCAACATCTACGGACAACGAATTTCTATGATACTTACAGCGATATGTACAATATCGTGAATTGTTTCCGCGCGGCAACATTGGTAGGTCACGAAGTTCATGTTTCAGGTGAGATTGCACGGGTGATACAGACAAAGGTAGTTGTTATTGATGAACGATTGGCCAAATTACGAGGCAGATTAAAAAAGGAAACGCAGTTCAACCGCAAGGTGGAATTAAATATGCAAATCAGGAAATTATGTCAGGAAAAAGAAGATATATTACAAAAATTAAACTAGGAGGTTTGAATACGTGGCACAGTTAGATGGTAAAACCTTAGATATCAAGGCAGAAAATATAGAAAGCATGAAGCAACTTTTTCCGGAAGCGTTTGAGGAGGGGAAAGTAGATTTTGATAAATTAAAACAATTGCTTGGCGACTATGTTGATGATAGCACAGAACGGTATAATTTTACCTGGAATGGAAAGGGAAAATCATTGTGCTTGTCTCAGACTCCTTCTGTGGGAACATTACGGCCTTGTAAAGAAGAAAGTAAAGATTGGGATACAACGCAAAACCTGTACATCGAGGGCGATAATCTGGAAGTTCTGAAATTATTGCAGAAAAGTTATCATAATAAAATAAAAATGATATATATTGATCCGCCATACAATACGGGACATGATTTTGTTTATCAAGATAATTTTAAAGACAGTATTGAAAATTATAAAAAAATTACTGGTCAAGTGGATAATCATGGAAATGTGATAGGCACAAATACGGAAACTAGTGGTAGATATCATACTAATTGGTTAACTATGATGTTTCCGAGGTTAAGACTGGCAAGAAACTTATTATCAGAGGATGGCGTTATTTTTATTAGTATAGATGATAATGAACAATCAAATTTAAAATCAATCTGCAATGAAATTTTTGGAGAAAATAATTTTGTAGCGCAAATAAATTGGAAGGGAAGAGGTGGAAGACAAGATAGCAAATATTTTGCAATTATTCATGAGTATATACTATGCTATGCAAAATCAATCGATAATTTTGTAGCAGGTGAAGAAACGAAAAGTGAAGATACTTATCCAAAATATGACACTATTTCTGGAAAAAATTATAAAACTCAATTGTTAAGAAAATGGGGTTCTAATAGCCGTCGAGAAAATAGACCTAATCTGTATTATCCTATCAAAGCACCTGATGGAAGTGATGTTTACCCAATGTTAGATGCTAATACAGAAGGCCGTTGGCGTTGGGGAAAAGAAACCATGAAAAATGCAGAGGATCAATGTATTATAGAATTTGTTAAACAAAAGGATGGGTCATGGATTCCATACGAAAAAATTTATGAGCCACAAGTGGGAGCAGAAAAGACAAAAAAATTTAATACATGGATTGATAATATAGAAAATGGAACTGATGCAATAAAAACTTTATTTGGTTTTGTGCCGTTTGATTATACTAAATCACCTACTCTGATAGAAAGATTTCTAAAAATGGCAAATGTGAAAGATGATGATACTATTCTTGATTTTTTTTCTGGCTCAGCAACGGCTGCCGATGCTCTTATGTATTTTAATAAACAAAACTCAAATAAATGTAGATATATTATGGTACAATTACCAGAACAAACAGATTCATCTTCTGATGCATATAAACGTGGGTTTAAAAATATTTGTGAAATCGGTAAAGAGCGTATTCGTCTTACAGGGGAACAAATAAAAACAGAAAATCCACAGAAGAGTAACAACGTAGATATAGGATTCAAAAATTTCAAACTTGATACATCCAATATCAAAAAATGGCAGGCTGATGCTGATACATTAAATACCGCTTTAGAATTTGCGGTTGACAATATTGTTGCTGGTCGCTCTGAGATGGATGTTGTTTATGAAATTATATTGAAGATGGGTTTGAGCCTGACATATCCGATTGTCGAACATGATGTTAATGGTAAGAAAGTTTATGTTATTGGTGATGGGGCGCTCATGATTTGTTTGGATACGAATATTACACTAGATGTAGCAGAAGGAATGACTTCTTTAAAAAAGGAATATCAGCCGGAAACTTGGAAAGTAGTATTTTACGATAATGGCTTTATTGATGATCAGACGAAAACGAATAGTAAGGAAATCTTGAAGAATGCTGGTCTTGATAAAGACGCTTTCACGACGATTTAGGGGGAAATGGGATAATGAAATTACAATTTGATTCGCAATTATCCTATCAGGAAAATGCGGTACAAGCTGTTGTCGACTTGTTTCAAGGACAATCTATACAAAAAGCAAATTTTTCGATTTCCGATTATATGTCACGAGAAATGGAATTAGGTGAAGTTCATGTTGGTATTGGCAATCGTTTGGAGCTATTGCCAGAAGATATTTTAGAAAACTTACGAGCAGTGCAAATACGTAATGAACTGGCTCCGTCAGAACATCTGGCAGATAACCGACTGGATTTTGATATTGAAATGGAAACAGGTACTGGTAAGACTTATGTATATATCCGTTCCATATTGGAATTAAATAAGCGATACGGATTCACGAAGTTTATTATTGTAGTGCCGTCCATCCCTATTAAAGAAGGCGTTTTTAAGACACTACAAATCACGAAGAACCATTTTGCAAACTTGTATGATAATTTGACCTATGATTATTTTATTTACGACAGCGGTCGTCTGAATAGAATCCGTGAATTTGCTACTAGTGATACTGTACAGATTATGATTATTAATATTGATGCTTTTCGTAAGAGTTTTGAAGATCCAACAAAAGAAGACAAAGCAAATCTCATTCATCGTACTACAGAAAAACTAAATGGTTTACGCCCCATTGAACTTATCCAAGAAACAAATCCTATTGTCATTATTGATGAACCACAATCTGTTGATACTACGCCAAAATCAAAAGACGCTATTGCTTCTTTGAATCCATTAGTAATTTTCCGTTATTCTGCAACTCATGTTGAAAAGCATAACCTCGTATATAAGTTAAATGCAATAGACAGTTATAACTTACAACTTGTCAAAGAAATTGAAGTAGCTGGTTTTGAATCGAAAGATTCCCATAACGAGGCCTACATGCAGCTCCAATCAGTAAACAATAAGAAAAGTCCAATTACTGCTAAAATTGTGATTGATAAAAAGGGACGCAATAGTATTAAACGTACGGCAGTTACAGTACGACAAGGTGACGATTTTTATGAACTTTCAGGTTATCGTGACATATATGACGGTTATATCGTTAATGATATTTATTGTGGGCAAGGCGACGAATATGTGGATTTTACCAGCAAGTCTGATATATTACGCATAGGAAAAGCTGTTGGTGATATAGATGAGTTACTTTTGAAAGAACAGCAAATTCGTAAAACTATCGAGGAACATTTGGACAAGGAAGTTATTTTGAATCCGAAGGGTATTAAAGTTCTCAGTTTGTTTTTTATCGACCGTGTGGCTAATTATCGTTATTATGATAAGGACGGTGTACCTCAAAAGGGTATTTATGCTAAACTTTTTGAAAAAAATTATAAGGAGCTAATTCGTAAACCGAAATACAATAGCTTATTTAAGGAAATACATAACGGTATGGACGACGCGGAACAGGCCCATGGTGGATATTTTTCCATTGATAATAAGAAGCATGTAAAAGACACTAGTGGTAAAACGAACGCCGATGAATCAGAATATAATTTGATTATGAAAGAAAAAGAAAAGTTGCTGTCCTTTGAAAACCCGCTCCGTTTTATTTTTTCTCATTCTGCGTTGCGGGAAGGTTGGGATAACCCCAATGTTTTTCAGATATGTACACTTAATGAAACACAAAGTGAAGTAAAAAAACGTCAGGAAATTGGCCGTGGCATGCGACTTTGTGTAAATCAGAACGGTGAACGACAACATGGTTTTACTATTAATCGTCTGACTGTTATGGCCAACGAAAGCTATAATGATTTTGCTGATAAACTGCAAAAAGAATACGAAGATGATGGTATACGGTTTGGTGTGCTGGAATCCCATATGTTTACAAATGTATCTGTATTGCAAACCGATGGTACATTTGTACCATTAGGTGTGGATAGTTCTAAGCAGATTTACGAATTGTTTGTGAAGGAAGGTTATATTTCCGCTACCGGAGTTATTCAGAATGGCTTGCGCACGGCTTTGTGGGAACATACGTTGAATTTGCCATTGGGGATGGCACAGTTGGCACCGCAGGTCGAAGCTATTTGCAAGAAGGCTGCCGGGAAATTACAAATTCGCAACGCCGATAAAAAACGGGCAGTTCATCTCAACAAGGAAATATTCCTCAACGAAGATTTTAAAGCCTTGTGGGATAAAATTAAGTGGAAGACGACATATCGCGTTCGTTTCAATACAGAAGAACTGATACAAAAATGTTGTGATGCCATTCGCAGTGACTTAGCAGTAAGTTCTAGTAAATTGATTTATAGGAAAGCTGATTTGTCAGTTAAAGAATCGGGAATTGATGCAATAGAGACGGAACACCGCACAGTTTATGCTACCAAAAGTGATGCGCCGTTACCAGATATTCTGACATACTTGCAAAATGAAACAAACTTAACTCGAAAGACATTAGTGCGGCTGTTATTGAAATGTGATCGTCTCGACTTGTTTAAGAAGAATCCGCAGACATTTATGGATGCTACGGCGACAATTATTCGCTCCGTCATGGAACGCATGATTGTTGATGGTATCAAATATATTAAAATTGGTGACGATGCTTACTATGCACAAG
The DNA here is from genome assembly GCA_022649055.1 of Megasphaera sp. Taxonomy (GTDB): domain Bacteria; phylum Bacillota; class Negativicutes; order Veillonellales; family Megasphaeraceae; genus Megasphaera_A; species Megasphaera_A sueciensis. The sequence goes on along the minus strand of JALCNL010000023.1, from coordinate 4,603 downwards.
AATTATTCCAGACGAAAGAATTATCAGGATATCTAGAACAAAACATGATACAAAGTAGCCGTTCGCTGTTTAACTATGTTGTTTATGACAGCGAAAACGAAAAAGATTTTGCTACGCGTTTTGAACAAAATAAAGATGTGGAATTGTATGCTAAGCTTCCAGATTGGTTTAAAATTTCTACGCCGCTAGGTTCTTATAACCCGGACTGGGCGGTACTCCTCAACATAGAAGGAGAAAAAAAACTTTACTTTGTTTTGGAAACAAAAGGTAATATGAGTTCTGCCGCACTAAGGCCGACAGAACAGGCAAAAATTAACTGTGGTAAAGCTCATTTTCAAGCATTGGGTGAAGATGATCACTTTGAATGCGCGGATGACTTTGATGAGTTTATGGAACGGCACATATAAAGGACAAGTTGTCAATTTTATGCTTTAATTTCGATAAATTATAAATATGGAGGGAGATTTGATTGTATGTTTAATTCAGAGTACAAAAACGTAGCTTTGGCAGCGTTGCAAAGTGCTGGATATCAACATAAGGCAGTGTTTGAGAATGTGATTCAAAAAGCACAAGTATTGCATAGTAAACGTATGGAAGCAAGAAATGTATTAGTCGAATTTCGTGACTATGTTCGAGCAATAAGAAATAAACCATATGATATTGAAAAAATATTAGGGGTAATCGAAATTCGTTTACAAAAATTTGATTCAGCAATAGATGATATTAAAAAGCAAAGTGAAGATGATGATACTATAACAAAAGAGATGATGGGAGGTGGTGCGTTAGCTGGTGCTGGAGTAGCAGCTTTTGGACCATCTGCTGCAATGGCGGTAGCTACAACATTTGGTACAGCGTCTACGGGTGCTGCAATTGGTACATTAAGTGGAGTAGCTGCAACAAATGCAGCATTAGCTTGGTTGGGAGGTGGTGCGTTAGTCGCTGGTGGTGGCGGTATGGCTGCAGGAGAAGCTTTGTTGGCTATGGCTGGTCCTGTGGGTTGGGCCATTGGAGGAATTGGCATAATTGGTGGAGGATTAATGGCTAGCAGTAAAAATAAAAAAATTGCTAAAGAAGCTGAGGAAAAAACTAGAGAGATACAATCAAAAACTGAGAAAAATAAAAAAGAAATTATCAAAATTGATCAACTACATGCAAAAATTACAGATGAACTTCAATCAGGTATTTGTGATATTCTAGATAATTTTGTTTCTCGCCATATGTATGATCATCATGAATTTTCAACTGATGATAAGCATAACTTTATGATTATGAATAATATAGCTGAATCATTATCGAAATATATGGGTGAAAAAATTGACTAAAGATTTATCATCCTCTGTGATTGTAAAAGAAGAAGAATGGAAGGATGCATCTTGTGATAAGTATGACTACATGATTGCAGTCTTTTGTGGAGCAGTAGCAGGCATTATTGATAGTATATTCGTTGGTATGCCGGGTAATAGTCAACTAGGTAAGATCAGTGATGTTGCTGCTGATGGCCTAGTAAAAAAGTTTGCTTCATTATGTGGATGGTCACCAAAACCTGATAATGAAAATAGCATTGCTTCAGCAATTGGTTTTTTAGAACGAGAGTTCCCTGTAAATTATGATCAGGTTTCTATGGCTGATGTTGATGATACGTTCCAGATGACACCCAAGAATCATCATTTTAAATCGCTCTCGCATTCACCGGATCCAATAGGTTTATTTTTTTCTATTTTGGATCAATTTATGAATACATCAAGCTTTTTATCAGATGGGCAATTGATTCGCATTGATACCGCCGATACAGAATCGCCTCTAAAAGGGAAAAATTTTGTTGCAAAAATTTTTTCGGGATTTTGCAACTGGTTGGGGCATATTATGTCAGATATGGCAGGCTCTTCTGGGGGGCGTATTTCTGAAAACGGTCGGGGAAGTGGCGTTTCGATCCCATTTATGGAATTATTTCAAATGTGTGATTTTGGTAGTTTTCAAGTCGGACCGTATCGCAATGATTTCGCTACCGTTATGACAAAGGTATTTCAAAACGGATATGATTTGCGCTTTGCCGGGGCAATGGCGATACCAGTTGTTATTGAAGAATTACTAATCCGTGCTCTTTGGGCATGGCGTTTTCATTATGATAAAGGAAATGATTGGGGTGATTGCCTGCCAACCACAAAACATGCGGATTTACGAATTATGTTGATTGTTGGTAATGCAACGTTTTGTTTAATAGATGCTACTGATGCAGAAGTACGGGCACTGGTTCATGGTGAAAATGTTGTTTATTTTATTCTTCATTTAAATTATATTGCGTGGGCTCGGTTACTGATGTTAGTAGTTCAAGAAATGATAATACGCTATGGTCCTGTAGTGAAAGAGTGTTTGAAACAAATAACGGATTGGCTTCTATATGATCTACAGACTCCAAATGAAAAAAAATTGATTAGAGAATTTTATGATCGCATTCAGGTTACTAATGCTACAAATCAAAAGCTGTTACAAGAATTAGTAATAACGGTCCAGAAAGAGTACACAGAAAAGCATATAAGCATCGATATTTCATTAAATAAGACGATCGATTCCGAAACAAGGATAAGGCAATCAGCGGAATTGGCTAAATCAATGGGCGTAGCTGAAGATAAAATAATGAAATCTGAGAAAGATTATGAATCATTTTTTAGTTAATAAATGGGAGGTAGTTTTTATGTTTTTACACGTATTGACAGAGGAAGCAAAGAGAAAATTTATTGAACTTGTTTATAAAGTAGCTAATAGTGATCACGCATATACGGAAGATGAACAGGAAGTGGTTAATAATTATAAACTAGAACTAGGTATAGACGAAATTCCTGATACTGATACTATTGAACATCTTCTACAATATTTTGGGGGCCAGTCAGTTGATATTCAAAAAATCGTTTATTTTGAAATCTATGGCATGATTATCTGTGACGAAAAGCTCAGTAACGAGGAAAAAGAAATTCTAGATGTTATGACAAATCAATTTTCTTTATCTAATGATAAGATTACTGAAATAATAATTGCGGTTAAGGGACTTCAACAAGCATATAAAGCTGTCTATGATGCTGTTTTTTAGAAAACGGTGCGGATAATTTTTGGACAGTTAAAGCAATACGTTTATTGAAGAGAAAGGACGTATAACATGGAGAAACTACAGAACAATTTATTTACTTATGCAACAAGTGAATTATCACAAGATGCTTTTCTTTGTTGGTTGATTTCTTTTGCTGATTCTACTGCCGAAAAAGATTCCCATTTACAATCCTGTGCACGGAAATTCCTTTGTACTGCTATACCTGCACTAGAGAATGAAACAATTAATAAAATTAAAATTAACAAACAGTATAAACATATTGATGCATTGATTACTATTAATGAAAAATACGAATTGATCATTGAGGATAAAACCTATACAGAAGAACATAATGATCAGTTGCATAGGTACACAAAAGAAATTGAAGATGAATTTACAGATAAAGGTTTTAAAGTTAAAGGATTGTATTATAAGATAGGATTTCAGAATGATTATTCAGCAATACAAGATGCAGGGTACGAAATAATTGATCGATCAACCATGCTTGAAATCTTAAACCCGTTTAAAGAAAAAATAAAAAATCAAATTTGGCAAGACTATTATGAATTTCTAGATGATTTTGAAAAAAGAGCACAAGAATTTAAAACAGAAGCAGTAAAAAATTGGACATGGTATCAAGTTTATGGATTTTATGATGATCTTCAAAAATCGAACTTTTAAAAAAAAGAATGCGGTCTGGGGTGGAGTAAATATGGTTATGTTGCTAATTCTGCAGGTGGTATTGATGCAATGTGGTGTGGATCAAATGCTATAATTTCTGTTTTGACAAAAGCCTTTGGGAATATGCCTTATGAATTGTACTTACAACTTGAATTTAAAAATATAAATATATTGGAACATTCAGTAGATTTCCGTATTTGTCTAAAAACAAGTTTACAAGGTGATAAACGTGGAAATAGTGATATGTATTCGGAAGTTAGGGATTATTTACGAGAAAAATATGAAAAGACTCACAATGATAAGGTATTCAAAAGACCATCTCGTCTAGGAAATGGAATGGCAATGACTGTTGGCGAATGCAAAATATTAGAGGAAGATAAACTTGCTGATATTAAAGACAAGATTCGTAAAGCCGTTGAGGATTATAAAAAGTTTACAGCATCGTTTTTTTTCTTGATAACAATTAGCAAAATTTCAGTATCGAACGTAACAATTTGATGTTATAGTACGGCCACTCTAGAGGCAGGTTAAATTTATACAGTTTTACCCCCGCAAGATCACTGTTCCCATTCGCTTAAATTTTGCTCATGCAAATTTATTGATACGCAAGCTTTGACAAAAAAATAAAGAAAGGAAAGCTTGGAAATTTTTCCTTGATAAAAAGCAATTTTTCTAATTTGTGGTCAACATAGATTATATTGATATCTAAAAAATAGATTGTACATCATGGGGAACAAGGGGGAGTCACTATATTCTTGAGGATAGTATGAACGGTAGCAATACTTAATACAATAACTAGGATTTGGCAGAATTGTCCTTATTTACCTCGTAAATTGAGAA
>JALCNL010000022.1 GCA_022649055.1 Megasphaera sp. | reverse complement strand
TGCTAAGGATGGAAATACATACATACTTAATCTGATTGATACGCCAGGGCATGTCGATTTTAATTACGAAGTATCACGAAGTCTTGCCGCTTGTGAAGGAGCTCTTCTTGTTGTCGATGCGACACAAGGAGTTGAAGCTCAGACATTAGCAAATGTTTATTTGGCACTGGAACACAATTTAGAGATCGTACCGATTATCAATAAAATCGATTTGCCCAGTGCAGATCCCGAACGAGTTGCCAAAGAAATCGAAGATATCATAGGGATTGATGCCTCAGAAGCAATTCTTGTCAGTGCTAAAACGGGAGTTGGCATCGATGATGTTCTGGAAGCTATCGTGCAGCGCATCCCGGAACCGGAAGATGCTGCCGATGCACCGCTGCGGGCATTGATTTTCGATTCTCATTTTGATTCATACAAAGGTGCTATTGCTAATATCCGTATTGTAGAGGGAAGTTTAAAAACGGGAGAACGAATTAAAATGATGGCGTCCGGAAAAGTCTTTGAGATTACGGAGCTTGGTATATTTGCACCGCAAATGCGTCCTGTTGACTCATTGGAATGCGGAAGTGTCGGATATTTGGCTGCCAGCATGAAAAATGTCCGGGATTGCCGTGTGGGAGATACCGTGACAAAGGTAGAAAAATCAGCAACGGAACCTTTGCCCGGGTACCGCCGGGCGACGCCGATGGTGTATTGCGGTCTGTATCCGATAGAAACGAATGAATATGACAACCTTCGGGATGCGTTGGAAAAATTACATCTGAATGATGCTGCATTATTATTTGAACCGGAAACATCTTCTGCCTTAGGTTTTGGATTTCGCTGCGGATTCCTTGGTTTATTGCATATGGATGTTGTAAAAGAGCGATTGGAGCGGGAGTATGATTTACAACTTATTACTACAGCACCTTCTGTAATTTATCATGTGTATTTGACAGACGGTTCTATGCAGGAGATTGATAATCCTTCGCTGCTGCCGGACATGACTAAAATAGATCATATGGAAGAACCTTTCGTTAAAACTACGATTATTATTCCGAAGGACATGGTTGGTACGGTCATGGAGTTATCCCAGAATCGCCGAGGACAATATATAGGCATGGATTATCTTGATGAGACACGGGTATCATTAGTTTATGATCTACCTTTGTGTGAAATTATTTATGACTATTTTGATACATTAAAATCATCTACACGGGGATATGCTTCATTAGATTATGAATTACACGGATATCAACAGTCGCCGATGGTAAAATTGGATATTTTGATTAATGGAGAAAACGTTGATGCATTAAGTACGATTGTTCATCAAGACTCAGCTAAACGGCGCGGACGGGCATTGGTTGAAAAACTGCGCAGCATTATTCCGCGGCAGCTTTTTGAAATACCTATCCAGGCAGCGATAGGAAATAAAATTATTGCCCGCGAAAATGTTCGCGCTATGCGTAAAGACGTATTAGCTAAATGTTATGGCGGAGATATTTCACGCAAGAGAAAACTATTGGAAAAACAAAAAGAAGGAAAAAAACGAATGAAGCAAGTGGGGAACGTTGAAATTCCACAAGAAGCGTTTATGGCTGTACTACAGGTAGATAAATAATGCTTGGCATTTACATTCACATTCCTTTTTGTCAAAAAAAATGTCGGTATTGTGATTTTCCTTCCTATGGCGGTGTATCATACTTCCTCTCGCATTATGTAAAAGCATTGTGCCGGGAAATTATGTATGCGGCCGGTGCTGGCGAAACGGCGGATACAATCTATTTAGGGGGAGGGACTCCATCCTTACTGACAGCACAGCAAGTAGAATCTATTTTAGGTGCTGTAAGAAATCATTTTTCAGTGAATTCTTCTGCTGAGATTACCATAGAAGCAAATCCCAATAATATAACTGAAACGTATGTACAAGATTTGTGCTCTATTGGGGTCAATCGTTTCAGTTTGGGAGTGCAGTCATTTTCAGATGAGCAGCTGCAGCGATTGGGGCGTATTCATACGGCAGAAGAGGGAAAACATGCTGTGATGACTATTCGGGAGGGCGGTATATCCAATATTTCCGCAGACTTGATGTTTGGACTTCCCGGCCAGTCTGCGGCAGATGTATATACGGATTTAAGGATACTGACACAGCTGCCGATTACGCATGCATCCATTTATAGCCTTATAGTGGAAGAGCATACGCTTCTTTGGGACGATATACGCCACCAGCGGGTATTTCTGCCAGATGAGAGAGAAAAAGAGGCTATGGTTGAACTTGTACACGAAAATATGGCGGCAGAAGGCTTTGAACATTATGAGATATCCAGTTATTGCCTGCCCGGGTTTAGATCGCGTCACAACAGCAAATACTGGCAATATTCGCCATATCTTGGCTTTGGCGTATCTGCGCATTCTTTTTATCAGAATAAGCGATTTGCCAATATTGCCAATATCCCTGAATATATACATAACGCTGGTGTAAGCAGTGTCGTTGAGACAAGCGTTTCCATTACATCCAAACGAGCTGCTGAAGATTATTGTATTTTAGCGCTGCGTATGTGTGACGGTATTGATTATGAAAAATTTCATACCCTTTTTTCAACGACCGTAGAAACTGAATTTGGAGATATCATAGAACGATTATTTGCGCAGCAGCTTTTGGTTCCCATATCTTCCGGCTGTCGTCTCAGCAAATTAGGATTTTCATATGGAAACTATGTTTTTGAACAATTTATACGAGACTAAAGGTATCCCATTTGTTTACGGTACATACCGGCAGGATTGACAAAATAGCTCTTTTTGAGTATAATTTTAATGTGTGCAATATAAAAGCACTCCCTAACAAAATTTTGGAGGGAGGGAGATCAGATGGCAGAAATCAAAGTTGGTAAAAATGAAACGTTAGATAGCGCGCTCCGCCGCTTCAAACGTTCTTGCCAAAAAGCAGGTGTTCTTTCCGAAGTACGGAAACGGGAACATTATGAAAAACCAAGCGTAAAGAGAAAAAAGAAGTCCGAAGCAGCACGGAAACGGAAATTTAGAGCATAATCTTTTGGTAAAGACAGAAGGGTGATAGAATGTCTCTTAAAGAAAATCTGCTACAGGACATGAAAGAAGCAATGAAAGCCAAAGAATCTGGAAAAACAGCACTGTCTGTTATTCGAATGATTCGTTCTGCAATCCGTAATACAGAAATTGATAATAAAATCGAGTTAGATGATACGGGTGTAGGTGTAATCATTGCCAAAGAAATGAAACAAAGACAAGAATCGTTAGAAGAGTTTAATAAGGCCGGTCGGAATGATTTGGTCGAACAGACAACAGCCGAAATGGATATATTGAAAAAATATATGCCAAGGCAGTTGACGTCTGATGAATTACACCAGATTGTTATGGATGCCTTAGTTGGAAAAGACATGATTTCATTAAAGATGGGAGATGTCATGAAAATCGTTATGCCCTTGGTGAAGGGCAAGGCGGATGGCCGTATGGTTTCACAAGCAGTTAAAGATATTTTACAAAAAAATAGTTAAATTTATCAAGAATATGTATTGACAAATTTACTAATTGATTGTAATATCTAAGCATGATTTGTAAATAGAATAAGTCATGTCACTAAGTCAAAGAAGACTTCAACCCTGCAAGGGGGAGAAGTCTTTTTCTTTTTTTCAATAACTGCATATGTATTGGAAAAAGAAAGCTAAAGGCAAGCTTTAGCTATTAAAAGGAGGAGATTGTATGTCAAAGGAAGGTTTAGTTTATGTTATTCCTGCCGGTCAATATGGTAAGGAAGGTGTTCTTGCACTTTTAGAACAACACCCTGAAATCAAATTTGTATCTCTGGTGGGAATTGATTTGGCCGGGAACGATACGGATGAAAAAATCCCTATTTCCACATTCTTTGATGAATATGAAAAATTCTTTAATGCTACAGCTATTCAGACGGATGGTTCATCTGTCGTATTACCGGGTATCGCTACGCTGGATCAAGCCCGTGTGGATATGAAAGCTGATCCGGGAGTTAATTGGTTTGTAGATTATAATGACGGAAATATTGACTGTGTGACAGGAAAGCCGGTTGGGACTCTTCGAATTCCTTGCTATTTAAAACATGCGACTGGATATATAGATTCTCGTTCAATTTTACGTAATACGGTAGATTATGTAGGCGAAGAAGTATTGTCTTTGATAAAGAAACATGGCATTAAAGGAATTAATATAAACCCGGATGATATTGCAAAAATCGTTTTCACATCTGCTACAGAATTGGAATTCTGGGTAAAAACACCTAGTCAGGATGTAGCAACCCGTCTTTTGTCTGTTTCTCAGAAAATGCAGGAACAATACTGGCAGCGTACTCATGGCTTGGTTCGGACTGCGTTGGAACAGACCGTGGAACGTTTGGAACAGTATGGACTGGAACCAGAAATGGGTCATAAAGAAGTTGGCGGTATCAAAGCGCAAATTGATGATTCCGGCAAATTGATTTTTGTTTTGGAACAATTGGAAGTAGATTGGAAATACGCAAATGATCCGGTACAGGCTGCCGATAATGAAATTCAAGCTCGTATTATTATCCGTGAAGTATTTCGTGAAAATGGGCTTGAAGTTACATTCCAGGCTAAACCGATTACTGGAGTCGCCGGTAGTGGTGAACACACGCACGTTGGCATGGGTGCCATTTTAAAGAACGGAAAATTTGTTAATTTGTTCAGTCCGGATAATATGAATAAAGATTTTCTGAGTTCTGTTGGTTATGGCACGATTATGGGTATTTTAAAACATTATGAAGTAATCAATCCGTTTGTTTCTGCTACGACCGATTCCTTGAATCGATTAAAACCAGGTTTTGAAGCTCCTATTTGTATTGTAACCGCGTTAGGCGGCGAAACACCGGACGTTCCGACGCGGAATCGTACAGTTCTTGCTGGATTAATCCGTGATATGGATAATCCGAAAGCTACTCGGTTCGAAGTACGTGCTCCGAATCCTTTCTCAAATACCTATTTGATTCTTGCTTTATTTTATTTAGCAGCATTGGATGGTATTAAATATGCGTTGGGAAAAGAAAAAGATACAACGGAATTATTAGCGGAAATTTCCAAGAAACAGGGCGAAGAAACAGGATATCTTGAAAAAGATCGCGAATATCGCTCAGAAGTTGATGTATTTGAAAACTTTGATGAAGAAGAATTGGTTTCTAAGTTTGGCAAGGCTCCCGCGACTGTTTGGGAAAATCTTAAAGCATTATCCGAATATCCAGAAAAGAAAGCAGAACTTGCTTGCGAAGCTTTCCCTGCCAGGTTAATGGATTCCTTTAAAATCGGGGCTTTGACACGGTGGGCATTGGAACTTCAATATCGCATTATTCCTGATAATTTGGAAAAGGTTATTACTGCAAAAGCTCTCCATACGGATGCCGATACAAATCCACTTGAAGTGGAACGCTGGACAAAAATCAATAACTTACGTACTGAATTAGGTCGTGATACAGAAAAAGGATTATCCATTTTCTCAAGAATAAAAAAAGCATTAGGTGAAAAAAATTATGATGAAGCTTCCGATTTGATGATTACCATGAATGCAAAAATGGATGAATTAGATGCTTTGTATTATGAATATTCTCACAATGCATTTTAAGATGTAAAAAGAAAAGTCTGCTCATTTTAGATGCTATAGATGAGCAGGCTTTTTTATATGTTACGTATGTATCATACCTTGCTTTTAAATGTCATAATTTTTAATCAATAGTAATTAAGAGTGTATAAACAAGATCTTCTATATTCCGTATAGAAGATTTAAATTTTTCATGATATAATTAAATTATTGTATTTAAATTTTGTAAATGAGGGAAGCAGATGGTTAAAAAGGGAATACTGTTAGGAATCTTTATTGCCATATTGATTATAATGACTGGTTGTACTACAGATACAGAAAAAAGGGAGCAAGCTAAGCAAATTTCACAGGTGGAACAGGAGACGACAGCACCGGATATCCTATTGAAAATGGTGAGGGGGAATGGTCAACAGCTGCGCTTACGGGATATATATATGGATAAACCTGTATTTCTTAATTTTTGGGCATCATGGTGTCCACCTTGCGTAAAAGAAATGCCTCATATCGATGCACTATATAAAAAATATGGGGATAAAATAAACTTTGTGGTAATTAATATGGATTCAAATGAGGGGGATGTAAGAGCATTTCTACAGAACAATTCATTTGAAATACCTATTTACAGAGGAGATTTGAATAGTATATCGGAAGCTTATCATGTAAATGCGATTCCTATATCTTTTATTATTGATAAAAGAGGTAAAATAATATCACAGCACACGGGGGGGATGAGTGAAAGAGAGATGGAGAAGTTTTTAGGTCCTATTTTATAATATTTTCTCATGTGTATATAAAAACACGTATTAGAAATAACAGATTATGTAGTGACCCCCATAAGTTAGACCTAGAAATCTAGCTTATGGGGGTCACTACAATATTTCTAATACGTGTTTTTATATACAACGTATCAAATTGCAAAATCTCCATTTATAAAAACGGGGATTTCCGTTCCATCCTCTTTTTTTCCGATAATCGTCAAATCCTCGGAACCAATCATAAAATCTATGTGAATCATAGAGTCGTTTATACCTGCAGATTTCCGTTCATTTTCGTTTAATTCGGAACCGTTTACCAGGCATGTAGGATATGCTTTTCCCAAAGCCAAGTGGCAAGAAGCATTTTCGTCGAATAAAGTTTCGTAGAAAAGTACATTTGAAAGTGAAATAGGAGAATGGTAAGGAATCAGTGCTACTTCCCCCAAACGAGAAGCGCCGTCATCTACTTCTATTAATTGTTTCAGTATAGATTCCCCTTTATCCGCCTGCAGGTGGATAATACGTCCATCGCAAAAAGTGAGGTTAAAATTATCTATGACATTGCCATTATAGACAAGCGGTTTTGTATTATAGACGATGCCGCTGGTTCCTGTGGATAAGGGTGCCGTATATACTTCTTCAGTAGGAATGTTTGCATTGAAAGGAATATGTGAAGTTGTTTCTTCCGTACCCCCTTGCCAGATATGTTGTTTGGGCAGCACGACCGTTAAATCTGTTCCCCGGTTGTTTGTATAATGCAAACTGTTAAAATGCATATCAGAGAGCCAATTACGGCGTTTTTCCAAAGAAGCCAGATGTTTATCCCAGTCATGTAACGGATCTATTCCATCGGCACGAGAGGAAGATAAAATTTGTTTCCACAACCTTTCATAAGCGCTATTTTCATCCATTTCAGGATATAAAATTTTTGCCCATGTGGTACTGGGGACAGCAGCAACGAGCCACGATACTTTAGATGCCATCATTCCATCTATATATTCTTTTAAAGCTGCATTTTGTGCTTTTTGCCAAGAAAAAATTTTTTCCTGATCTACATGGCTCATTAAATATGGATTTGCTGAAATCAAACTGATAAAGGCAGCTCCTTTGTGGTAGTAATGCAGACTGAATTCACGGCGCCAATTTGGAACATGATTAAATTTTTCTAATGCTTCATATTCATACTGCAATCGTGTGGTATCATCACAGTGCCAATTTATGATTACTTGTGAAGCACCGCAGTTGTAGGCTGCTTCTGTTAATATGGTAACAAATTTACTGGACTCTACGGGGGCACTGACAACCAGTATCTGTTTTTTTTGCAAATTAACTCCTTTTTTTAATAGTGTAAGAGCATACGAGTGAAGCTTATTTTTTTCAATCATTAGGCTGATCTCCTTTTTGTTGATATATATATGCTGTGTGGCCCCATAACCGTGTATTGTAAGCAATTGCAGCTATTCCCAGACTGATAATAAAACCTACCCAGTATCCATATGCTCCCAAGTAAGTCCAATGGGATAGTCCTAAGCCCAAGGGCAGACTAATGATCCAATAGGTAATAAAAGCAATCCATGTAATGCTTTTTACATCTTTGTATCCGCGCAGTATTCCCTGAACTGGAGTGCCCATCGCATCGCAAAAGGCAAAAATAACAGCAAATGTTATAAAAGCTTTAATATGTATAAACGTAGTTGTATCAGATGTGAAAAGAGATGCAATGGGGTTTATAAAAATAAATGTTGCCGCAGAGGTAAAACAGGCAATAATTAAAGCAGTCATTTGACAAAGTACGGCATATTGCTGCGCTGTTTTATATTGTTTAGCTCCTACTTCATAACCAACAACAATTGTAGCAGCAAGACTGATGCTCCAGGGTACAGTATACGTAAGGGTAGAGTAGCTTATAGCCGCTTGATTGGCGGCGAGAAATACAGTACCATATTCACTCATCAACAGGCCTACGATACTGAAAAGGCTTGTTTCACAAAATATGGCAATGCAAATAGGTAATCCTAAACGTAATTGCTGTATCCATAAAATAAACATCACCGGTCTTAAGCGTGTCCAAATATGATAGGAGTTAAAGGGGGCCAATTTTTGAAATAAAATAATAAAAACAAACAATGAAATCCAGGCTGCTATTGAAATGGCATATCCTGCGCCAACTCCTCCCATGGGAGGAATGCCCATACCGCCAAAAATCAATAAACGGAATAACACGATAGTAATAGCCATGTATAGTAAGAGAATTGTCATGGATATATGGGTTTTACCGTGAGCATCGACTATATTTCGCAGCGTCGCTATCATAAATAGAGGAAATACGCCAATACCAAGCGCATGCATATATCCACTGGCAATTTCCCGTACAGGTGGTTCCAGCGTCAGCCAGGAGAGAAAAGGATCAATTACGAGATATCCTGCGGCAAGTATAAATAAAGAGAAAAAAGCTGCAATATAAATGCTTTGCATGATATAAAAAGGGATGCGTTCCAATTTTCGAGCGCCTCTTAATTGTGCGAGGATAGGGGTTATACCAAAAAATATACCGGAAACACCCGCAAAAATAGGATACCATATATTTACACCGACTGCGACACCTGCTAAATCTATAGTACCGGCCTGACCACTGAAAATACTGCTGAAAACAGCAGTTCCAACTTGGGCTATCTGTGTTAAAAAAATAGGGGGAAATAATTTCATAAAATGTTTGCATTGTTCAGGCTGCGGGAATAGCATAGGACCTCCGGATAATAGATATAAAACAAGCCCCGTATAATACGGGGCTGTGTCGGCATTCAAATTATTTTCCCATAGCATTTACTTTCGATGCTAGACGGGATTTTTTACGAGCTGCACTGTTTTTATGGAGAACGCCCTTGGATGCAGCGCTGTCAATAACGCTGCTGGCCTTGTTAAATGCTGTTTTAACGTTATCAGCGTCACCTGCAGAGATAGCTTCTACAGTGCGGCGAATAGCGGTTTTAACAGAAGATTTAACCTGAGAATTTTTTGCATGACGAACTGCGTCTTTTTCCATAGTTTTAATATTGGACTTAATTTGCGGCAATTGATTCACCTCCTCAATCTACAACACACTAAAGTAGTGTAACATAAATAATCAAAAAAATCAATGTCATTCAAATGCTTTTTAAATTTTATGAGAACAATTCAATACATCCCGCATTTTATGCTGAACCATGCCTTTAATGGCTGTACGCGCTGGACCTAAATATTTTCGCGGATCAAAGTTGGATGGATCGTTGATGAGTTGTTCGCGGATAGAAGCCGTCATAGCAAGACGGAGATCTGTATCTATATTTATCTTGCAGACGCCCATTTTTCCCGCTCTGAACAGCATATCCTCAGGGACACCTTGAGCACCGGGGATTTGTCCGCCGAATTCATTGCATTTTTTTACAAATTCAGGCATGACAGTAGACGCTCCATGTAATACAAGCGGATAATCCGGCAGCATATTTGAAATTTTTTCAAGCCGTTCAAAGTCGAGGTACGGAGTACCTTTAAATTTGTAAGCACCGTGGCTTGTGCCTATAGCAACAGCTAGAGAATCGACTCCGGTTCGTTCTACAAATTCTACAGCCTGATCGGGGTCGGTAAAAGTCGCGTCACGGACATTTACATTTACGGCATCTTCAATGCCGGCTAATTTTCCTAATTCTGCTTCTACTACGACTCCTTTATCATGTGCGTAGGCTACTACTTTTTTAGTCAATGCAATGTTTTCTTCAAAAGGATATTTGGAACCATCAATCATAACGGAAGTAAATCCGCCGTCAATGCAGTCTTTGCAAAGCTCATAACTGTCACCATGATCCAAATGCAGGCAAATCGGCAAATCATCAGAGTCAGCAAGTGCGGCTTCTACTAATTTTACTAAATATATATGCTTAGCATATTTTCTCGCACCTGCAGAAACTTGTAAAATTACAGGTGACTGTTCTTCTTTTGCCGCATCTGTGATGCCTTGGATAATTTCCATGTTATTTACATTAAAAGCCCCAATGGCGTATTTACCTTCGTACGCTTTTTTGAACATTTCTTTAGTTGTCACTAATGGCATTTGTAATTCCTCCCAGCGTAGTTTTTACCATATTCTCCCATCCGGCTTCCCGTATTAATTTCTGCATATCTGCCGGGACAGGAGATATAATATTAATTATTTTACCAGTTACAGGGTGAGTAAATTGTACACAATATGCGTGCAGTGCCTGGCGGTTGATTCGTTCTTTGGAACCACCGTACAAATCATCACCGAGCAACGGATATCCTAAATTACTGCAATGCACACGAATTTGATGTGTTCTGCCTGTGTGCAGGGTAACTAGTATCAAGCTGTATTCTGTATTGGCGGCAATACGTTTAAAATCAGACCATGCAGGTTTTCCGTCTTTAGAAATAATTCGTTTTACAATACTTTCCGGGCTTCTGCTGATAGGAAAATGAACGGTTGCTTGAGAAGAGGGAAAGTATCCGCTTGTGATGGCTAAGTAAAATCGATTATAGAATAGATGTTTTCGGGAAAATGCATACTGTATCTGCGGCTGTTTTGCCAGCATAACGATACCCGATGTGTTTCTATCCAGACGATGCATCGGATGAAAGGCACAATGCTGTTTTGTCTGCTGATAATAATAGATAATACCATTGGCTAAGGTTCCTTCTGCATGTCCTGACGTAGGATGCATGAGAAGACCATGAGGTTTATTGATTAATAATAAATAGTCATCTTCATACACAATATCAAGGTCCATAGGTTCCGGATCAAAAAACTGTGTGATCGGCAAATCTACATTCACCTTATCACCCTGTACGACAAAATCACGCCATGTGGCAGGGATATCGTTAATTTTGCAGATGCCGTTGTGTTTGATCTTTCTGCGCATTGTTGCCGATATGCCGTTATGACGCAAAGCGCCTAATAATGAAGTGCGTTTTGTAAGTGATCCAACTGTAAATTCAATCATAGATGTGCATCTCTTTCCCATGCTTTTTCCAATACTTTATACATATCTATTATACAAAATGCTTTGCAATAAATCTATATGTGGAATGATAATTTCATGGTTAAGAATTGTCCCGATATGATGATAACAGTGGATATAATTTTTTTATATTGCCGGTATCGTCATTAGAAAAAGATTGTTATAAAAAAAAGGATATTAGAAACATTTATGGAATAAGTATATATGATGGAAATATCCTCGTTGAATATTATGAAATGTAATATTTCAATTGCTATTTAAATACAATTAGAAAGCAGGAATTTTATATGTTATAAAGAATGATATATATTCGGCAGTAAATATATTTCTTTATCAGGTGATAGATGTGAAGTTTTCCAATGAATTTATTGAACAGGTTCGGCAGGCTAATGATATTGTCAGCGTTATATCTGATTATGTTTCGCTGAAACGACAAGGGCGTAACTTTTGGGCCTGCTGTCCTTTCCATAACGAAAAAACAGCTTCTTTCAGTGTAGCCTCCGATAAGGGATTTTTTTATTGTTTTGGTTGTCATGCTTCTGGAGATGTATTTAAATTTATAATGATGAAAGAAAATTTGACTTTTGGCGAAGCGGTGACCCGATTAGCAGAAAGAGCGCATATTCCGCTTCCGGTTATAGAAAAGTCAGCGCAAGAAATCGAACGAGAAAGGAAAATAGCGCAATTATATGAAGTGAACGAAATGGCTGGGAATTTTTACCATAATTGTTTGCTGAAGACACATTATGGTACAACGGGACTGGATTATTTTCATAAACGGCATTTAGACGATGACACGATCCTTCGTTTTAAACTAGGATATGCACCAGACAGTTGGAATAAATTGACCGAAGCATTTATGAAAAAAGGAATTTCAGGAACCTTGCTGGTAACGCTGGGCTTAGCTAAGGAAAAAAACGGCCGCTTTTATGATGCGTTTCGTAATCGTGTTATTTTTCCCATCAAGGATGGTCGGGGAAGAATAGTAGGCTTTGGCGGCCGTGTTCTTGATGACGGTAAGCCAAAATATTTAAATTCTCCGGAAACTCCTATATTTAACAAGCGCCGTCTTTTATTCGCCATGGATATTGCTCATAAATCTATTTATGAACAACAAAATGTTATCCTGGTGGAAGGGTATATGGATGTTATTGCGGCTCATAACCGAGGAATTTCTAATGTAGTGGCTTCTTTGGGAACCTCTTTTACCACTGAGCAAGCCCGCATCCTGCAGCGGCAGGCAAAAGAACTTATCTTATCCTATGATATGGATACTGCCGGTCGTAAGGCAACGTTGCGTGCGATGGAAATTGTTCGGGGCATGGGAATGCGTATTCGCGTTGTTTCACTGCCGCAGGGGAAGGATCCTGATGAATACATTAACAGTGCAGGACCCGATGCATTCCGGACAGCTGTTAATGATGCTCCGAATGTACTCGATTACATGCTTCAGACGGCGATGCAGCAGTATGACAGCAGCACGCTGGAAGGGAAAGCTGCAGTAACGACAATGATTATGCCCGCTTTGGCAGCGGTAGATAATCGAATTATACTAGAAGCTTTTTTGACGAAAACAGCAAGACAACTTCAAATTGATGAAAGTGCTGTTCGCAGTGAGTTTAATAAATATATCGCGCAACACCCTGAAACCGGCCAATTACAGGTCCATGTATCTAAGGACATTTCAGATAAAAATATGGCTGCCAGGGGAACCGGGACAATGGCTGTAGCCGAAGAAAACATACTCCGTTTTCTGATGGAACAGCCTAAAGCCTGCGAACGCATTCAAGCTAAAATTGATGTAGAATTTTTTATGAATGAAAAACGCCGTAATATTTATCAAATAGTATTGAATGTTTATGGACACCAAGGGATGTACACAAAATCGGACATCCAAGAGAAATTGACCCCTGAGGAGTCCGAGGAATTGGCTCGTATTATGGTTCTGCAGGATATTCCTATGGATGAAGCCGTATTAATGGATTACGTTAAACGGTTCCGCTTGGCAGAATTGCAGAAGCGGTATGAAATCCACAGTAAAAAGGCTGCTGCGTTCAGTCACAGTGGTGACACGCGGTTTGTTGAAGAATTGACTGAATGCAAGCGAATAAAAGAAGAAATGAAGAAGTGGTCATGAAAGGGAGGAAGGAGCTGTACATCATGGTGAAAATGAAGAAAACAGCGGAATTGAAAGACGCAAATATAAATATTGCTGAGGAAGCAGATACTATTATAAGGAAAAAGAATACAAAATCTATGAAAAAATCAACGAAAAAAAAGTCATCTAAAAAGGACAAAGTGGATATTTCACAATTAACAGAGGAAGAACGTAAATTATTAGCGGTCTCCCACATCCAGCAATTAATAACCGAAGGTCAGAAAAAAGGAAATCTGACATATACTGAAATCATGAATGTCATGGAAGAGGATGAGTTGACACCAGACCAGATTGATAAAATGTATGAAACCTTTGCAGAAAAAGGCATTGATATACTGGGAGAAGTCGATCAGGTTAATCCAAATGAGGATTTGGATGAAGAAGATAATGAAAAGTTATCGGATACGGATTTGTCAGCAGTTGATTTGACCGTTCCCGAAGGGGTTAATATAGATGATCCGGTTCGCATGTATTTAAAAGAAATAGGTAGAGTACCGCTGTTGTCGGCAGATGAAGAAATTTCTCTGGCAAAAGCAATCGAAAAGGGAAATGCGCCGGAAGCGGAACAAGATGATATTCATGTCGGCGTTATTGCTAAAAAGAAACTGACAGATGCTAATCTGCGACTTGTTGTCAGTATTGCAAAACGTTATGTAGGGCGGGGGATGTTGTTTCTGGATTTGATTCAGGAGGGGAATCTGGGACTACTAAAAGCGGTAGATAAATTTGATTACAGTAAAGGATATAAATTCAGTACCTATGCTACATGGTGGATCAGGCAGGCAATTACCCGGGCGATAGCCGATCAAGCACGGACTATTCGAATTCCAGTGCATATGGTGGAAACAATCAACAAACTTATCCGGATTTCCCGGCAATTGTTGCAGGATAAAGGTCGAGAACCGTTGCCGGAAGAAATTGCTGATAAAATGGGGATTTCTGTAGAACGTGTGCGGGAAATTATGAAAATTGCCCAGGAGCCGGTTTCTTTGGAAACGCCTATTGGGGAAGAAGAGGATTCTCATTTGGGTGATTTTATTGAAGATCAGGAAGCGGTTGCTCCTGATGATGCAGCTTCTTTTATTTTACTGAAAGAACAAATTGAAGATGTGTTTTCGTGTCTTACAGAACGTGAACGTAAAGTGCTATATCTTCGTTTTGGGTTAAAGGACGGCAGACCGCGGACCTTAGAAGAAGTCGGACAGCATTTCAATGTTACGCGGGAACGTATTCGCCAAATTGAAGGAAAAGCTCTTAGTAAACTACGTAATTGGGGCAAGCGCGAAAAGATTAAAGATTTTTTATAATAAATTCAAGTCTTGACGGCTCGGTGTTATTAGCGTATACTATTCGAGTAAGGTTTGATGACCTTACGGCCCGGGCCTATAGCTCAGCGGTAGAGCCACCGGCTCATAACCGGTTGGTCCCTGGTTCGATCCCAGGTGGGCCCACCATGAATAAAAGAAGCTATTTCCTCTGGAAATAGCTTTTTTGATATCAAATTTCAGACAGGATGAGTTCTATGAGGTTATCTAAGCGTTTAGCATCAGCATTATCTTTAGTGGTACCAAACACCCGTATTGCCGATATAGGGACAGATCATGGATACATTCCTGCTATTGCCTGTGTCAATGGAATTTCCCCGGAGGCTATAGCGGTAGACATAGCTCCTGGGCCGCTGGCAGCGGCTAAAGAACATATTGTTCAATTAGGGGTGCTTGACCGTGTTTCTTGTCGGTTGGGAAATGGATTGCAGTGTATCCAGCCCGGTGAAGTAGACGGCATCGTTTTCTGTGGCATGGGAGGATTGTTGATTTGTCAATTGCTGTCGGAAGCACCGGATATATGCAGTACGTTGTCTTATTTAATCATTCAGCCGATGAGGGATGTTTCTCACGTACGGCGTTATATATATGAAATAGATTGGCATATTGAGAACGAAAGGCTTGTCTTTGAGGATAATCATTTATACGAAATCATATATGCTGTCCCAGGACACCGAGCGTCTTTGGAGGAATGGCAATATGAAATCGGTCCGGTGAATTGGGAAAAGCAAGGTCCGTTGTTGTCGACGTTGATTTGCCAGTTGATTGAAAAATATAAGGTGATACGTGCAGGGCTTCAGAAAAGTAAATTTGATGCAACGAAACAAATAAAAGAAGTTCAAGCACATATTACTGTATTGGAGGAAAAAAAATGGCTGTACAATTGCAAAAAATAATTCGTCTTATGGAATCCTTTGCTCCACCGGAACTTGCAGAATCATGGGATAATCCGGGATTGCTGCTGGGAAATCCTGATGATGAGATTCAGTCCGCTATGGTAACGCTTGATGTAACGATGGAAAATGTAGATTATGCAGCTCATCACAATATAGATCTTATTATCAGTCATCATCCTGTGATTTTTAATAAACTCGCAGCTATCCGTACGGATACATATGATGGACGATTATTGCAAAAACTCCTAGTTCATCATATTGCGGTGTATAGCGCGCATACAAATTGGGATAGTGCCGAAGGCGGTGTTAATGATATACTGGCTGAGCAAATTGGATTGAAAGAGGTGGAAGGTCTTATTCCGGTAAAGAAAGAAGCGTTATATAAGTTTGTTGTATATGTTCCCCGAAATTATGAAGATACCGTACGGCAGGCTTTGGGAGAAGCCGGTGCCGGATTTATCGGGAAATACAGCCACTGCATGTTTTCCGTTTCCGGTGAAGGACAGTTTAAACCGCTGGCAGGAACACATCCTTTTATTGGAGAAATCAACAGATTAGAGAAAACTGCAGAAATCCGCGTGGAAACCATTATTCCCGAATCGAGACTCAGCCTTGTAGTATCCGCTGTAAAGATGGTTCATCCCTATGAAGAACCCGCTTTTGACATATATCCTATGGTCAATAAAGGCAGAACGTATGCGTTGGGCCGCATTGGCAGCCTGAATGAACCGGAAGAAGCTCGTATCGTATTGCGAAAAATAAAGCGTGCTCTTCATATTCAAATATTATCATATGCCGGCAGCGAAGGCTTGCCAATAAAAAAAGTAGCTCTTTGCGGTGGAGCGGGAGCATCGTTACTTAAGCAGGCTAAGCAGGCCGGCGCAGATTTATATCTTACAGGCGACGTGAAGTATCATGAAGCGCAGGAAGCGGTAAAATTAGGCATTGTTATTGCTGATGGCGGTCATTTTGGTACAGAAAGATCGTCTATGACTGTTTTACTGCAAAGATTACAGACTGCGTCTATAGAACGAAACTGGGAGGTTGCTTGGAAAGAAGATAGGACCAGCTGCGATATTTTTAAACATTGCTGATACACTAAAGATGATTGTTCGTGCAGGGAGAAAGGAAGAATATCATGAGCAGAACAAAACAGATGGAGCAACTGAAAAATGAACCTTTGTATGCTATTTTAGGAGAATCACTGTCATTGGGTCGGAATAATCTTGAAACGGCAGCAGCCGTTATAGATGCAGGCGTAAAAATTATTCAATATCGTGAGAAGAATAAGACATGGCGTCAAAAATATGCAGAAGGAACAGCTATTGCGGAAATGTGCCGCCAACATGGGGTGACGTTTATTATGAATGACTCCGTTGATCTGGCAATTGCCTGCGGTGCTGATGGTATTCATGTCGGACAAGATGATGCGCCGTTTGCCATTGCACGTAAGATAGCAGGGCCGGATATGATAATCGGAGTATCTACTAATACGGTTGAAGAGATTCATGCAGCGGTTCTCGATGGTGCGGATTATGTGGGTTTTGGACCTATGTTTCCTACACAGTCCAAAAAAGATGCCAATCCGGTTGTGACGGCAGATGCTGTTTCCTATGCATTGCATGAATGCCCGATTCCGGTTGTTGCTATTGGTGGAATAGAGACAGAAAACATTAGCAGTTTATATCAACAAGGTTTTCGTCTTTTTGCTATGATTAGTGCCATTGTTTCACAACCAGACATAACATCGGCGGTAACTCATTTGCGGGAATTGATTGAAATTAGTAAAAAATCTGTTTGACCGGGCCGACATTTTATGATAATCTAATTGGGATGAGTATGAAAAGCAATCGCCAGTATGTGAATATTGGAGGAAAGTCCGAGCTCCATAGGGCAGGATGCCGGATAACGTCCGGCGAAGGCAACTTTAGGGACAGTGCCACAGAAATGTGTACCGCCACGTACGTGGTAAGGGTGGAACGGTGCGGTAAGAGCGTACCAGCGGTAAGGTAACTTACCGGCTAGGCAAACCCCATCTGGAGCAAGACCGAATAGGGAAGGGATGAAGCGGCCCGCTGATCTTCCGGGTTGTGTCGCTTGAGCGTAACAGCAATGTTACGCCTAGACAGATGATTGCTGCTGCGCAAGCAGAACAAAACTCGGCTTACTGATTACTCATCTGCGAA
This sequence comes from Megasphaera sp., assembly GCA_022649055.1. Classification (GTDB taxonomy): domain Bacteria; phylum Bacillota; class Negativicutes; order Veillonellales; family Megasphaeraceae; genus Megasphaera_A; species Megasphaera_A sueciensis. Next base: position 15,391 of record JALCNL010000022.1, on the reverse strand, counting down.
TGGTACAGGCTTTTTACTTTAAGCAAAAAGCCTGTTTTTTCTTAATAAAAGAGAGACTTTTCTTACTTTACATTTATTACATACCATGCTATTATCGTAATAAGTGGTTAAAAGCACTAAAATATCAATTATGCATACGTGAAGGTATGTGTAAAAGTGAGGGATTCAAGTTGGCATTGATAGTGAAAAAATTTGGCGGAAGCTCAGTAGCGACACCTGACAAAATGCGTGTTATCGTTAACCGTGTGTTGAAGGGGGAACAACCAGATGATAAGATTGTCATCGTTGTTTCAGCTATGGGGAATACTACTGATGATTTAGTGAGTCTTGCTAATGAAGTTACCAGTAAACCTATAGGACGCGAAATGGATATGCTTCTTTCTGTGGGGGAACAAATTTCTATTGCGCTGATGGCGATGGCTTTTCAAGAAGCCGGACATAAGGCAATATCCTTTACGGGGGCACAAGCTGGAATTACTACAAGCAGCGCATTCAATAAAGGCCGTATACTGGATATACAGCCAGAGCGTATTTTAAATGCTTTGAACAACGGCAATATCGTTATTGTTGCCGGATTCCAAGGAATTACTGATATAGGCGATATTACAACGTTGGGCCGCGGTGGATCGGATACGACGGCAGTTGCTATTGCAGGCGCTATGAATGCTGATGTATGTGAAATATATACAGATGTAGATGGAGTGTATTCTTCGGATCCGCGTGTTGTACCTGCTGCTGTTAAAATGCAAGAAATTACATATGGTGAAATGTTGGAAATGGCGAGACTGGGAGCTGGCGTTATGCAGCCACGGGCAGTAGAGATGGGCAGCCGGTTTAATGTCCCTATTCATGTGCGCTCTACATTTAATGACCATCAAGGAACCATGATTCAGGAGGCATATTCCATGGAAATCAAACAGTATATGATTCGCGGCGTAGCCGATGATAAAAATGTGGCAAAAGTTACAGTATTAGGCATTCCCAATAAACCGGGTTATGCATATCAAGTATTTTCTGAACTTGCGGATAAAAATATTGATGTGGATATGATTGTACAGAGTGTCCGGGTTGCCAATGAGGGGGAAACAGACATTACTTTTACTATTTCCCGTTCCGATTTGATTGCAGCTAAAGAAGTACTGGATCATCTCTGCAAGGAATTAGGCGCTGACAACGTACTTATTGACGATAAAATGGCTAAAGTGTCCATTGTAGGTGCCGGTATGGCTGGACATCCCGGAATTGCTGCGGGAGTGTTCGGTGTATTGGGAGAAAATGATATTAATATTGAAATTATCTCCACTTCAGAAATCAGTATTTCCTGTTTAATTTCTGAAGAAAATGTGGAAAAAGCTGTAAAAGCCATCCATGCACGCTTCTTTGATGAACACTGAGGCGCATATGTCTGTATTAGATAATTTTGTTGAAGAGATGTTGAAGCAGGAGGTACCAAAAGCTGCGCTTATAGACAGGATGCTGCGGGGCCTGCGTAAAGAACGGATGCCGCAGTTTAATGTACCGCCTAGTAAATATACGTTTGAATCCAATTTACATGGTTTAATGTATGATTACCAGAATTGTTGTGTTACGATATCTTATAAAGTGGCAAATTCTGTTTATCCGGATTTAACGATATCTTTTAATACATTTAGAGTGATATTAGAAGGACTTGCTGTATGCATCCGAAAGCAAAAATGGTAAATAAAAACCGCAATCTCAATATGCATTGGGATTGCGGTTTTTTACAGGAGGAAAATTTATGTATGCAGGTGTGGATATTATACAAATAAGCAGGATGGAACAATTGGCTGTCCGCCGCGGAACTTCTCTGGAAAAAGTATTTACACAACAGGAACTGGCATATTGCCAAAACCGCGGTTCATCCCGGTATGCTTCTTTGGCGGCTATGTTTGCAGCTAAAGAAGCGTTTTTTAAAGCCTTAGGTACTGGATTTCGACAGGGGAAATGGACGGATGTTGAAATATGCCATACAGATTTAGGAAAACCTTATTTCAAGTTATATGGCTATTATGCAGCAACAGCGGCTGACTATTCCAACCATGAGCCGGCGCTTTCTATTAGTCATGATGGTGAATACGCCATAGCACAAGTTGTGTGGGAGTAATTAATTACAGGAGGTTTTGATATGAAAAAATTATGTACAGCAGACCAAATGCACCATATGGATCAGACCGCAATGTATGGGAAATATAAAATTGCACCTGTGGTTTTAATGGAAAACGCCGGCCATGCTGTTGTGGAAAAAGCGAAAAATCTGATTATCAGCTGGCATAACAAAATGGTTATCGTTTTTTGCGGAAAAGGAAATAACGGAGGCGATGGGTTTGTCATTGCCCGTCATATACTGGCTGAAGGAGCACATGTTTTTGTATATGTTTTAGGCAATGAAGCGTCGTATAGCACGGAAGCAAATCATCATTTGCAGACGTTATATGCCATGGCAGATGAAGGCCCTTGTGTGATAGAAAATTATACAGAAGAAAGTGATGACAGCCAACGGCTGCATCAGCGTCTGAAAGAGGCGGATATCATAGTTGACGCTATGGTGGGAACCGGATTTCATGGACAATTGCATAATCCGACGGCATTTTTTGTGCGCTGTATTAATGACGCGGCAAAGAATGGAAAAATTAAGGTTATTTCTGTTGATATTCCCACGGGTGTTAATACTGACACGGGAGAAATAAGCGGCAATGGTGAAGAAAATGCCGGAGAACCCATATATGCCGATATGACGGTGACTTTTGGCGCATTAAAGAAAGGAATGCAGTTTTATCCTGGAAAAAAATGCTGTGGTTCTATTGTATGGGATCCTATTGGGATGCCTGTTTCTTTATTACGAAATCGAGAACAGAATGCGGCATATCTTCTGGAAACAGCGGATATCGGACATATTCTTTCTCCCCGGGCGCTGGATAGTCATAAGGGAATGCATGGAACGATTGCTGTTGTCAGCGGCAGTCGGGATATGATAGGCGCACCTCTCATGACGTGCCGCGGAGCCATGCGGGCAGGTGCAGGAAAAATATTTCTTCGGGTACCTGAACAAACAGCGCCTTATTGCATCGGAAAATTGCCGGAGATTATGGTCAGAGGTGTTGGCAGTGGCAGCGAGTTTTCAGAAAATGACGCACTCCAGATTCTAGAAGAAGCTAAAAAATGGACAGTAATCGCCATGGGTCCTGGGATGGGGAAAAACTTGAAAACTAAAACGTTTATACAAGAAGTTATCAGAAATACAACGTGTCCTATTATTATTGATGCGGATGCGTTAAATCTTATTCATTCGGAAAAAAAATTTATTTCAACATATGGGCATCGTATTATTATGACGCCTCATCTTGCTGAATTCAGCCGGTTAAGCGGTGTTTCTATTGCAGAGGTAAAAAAAGATGTTATTGAAGCAGCTAAACATTTTGTATACGAATGGAACGTGACACTTGTGTTAAAAGGTGCGCCGACAGTTATTGTTTCATCTGATGCGCAGACGGCATATGTAAATCCGACAGGGAATGCAGGAATGGCTGCAGGCGGTATGGGTGATATTTTGACTGGTATGATTGCCGCTTTTGCGGCACATGATGGAATGCCGGATTTGTGTGCAGCGGCTTGTTCCGGTGTTTTTATACATGGGGCTGCCGGCGATTATTGTTATAATACATATGGACCGTATGGATATTCTCCCTGCGAAGTAGCTGATGCGGTACCACATGTCATAAAAGAATTAGAAATGGCTGGAAATACCGCACTAAAAGATAGAAACTTGTTTGGAACAATGGAATCTGTATAATGGGTTGTCCGCACCGGAAGTTTCTAATGTTTTTTTTAGAAATGTGTCTTATATTGGCGGTTATAGTAATTGCAGGATGCGGTCGGGTACATCCCGGAGGCTCTTCATTCGATACAGCAGGTGATACGGTTTGTATTTCTGTTTTACATGTAGGGCAGGCGGATGCGGCACTTATACAATATCGCGGAAAAAATATGATGATTGATACCGGTGATGTCGACAGCCGTGCATCTTTAATCAAACAGCTGCAGGAACGGCGCGTGAAGGAAATTGAGTCTATTATTATTACACATCCTCATGGTGATCATTTAGGCGGTATGTCCGCGCTGTTTAAAAATTTTAAAATTCATCAAATTTATGATAACGGAGTCAGTTCGAATAATGCCATGTATCGCAATTACTTAAAACATATAAAGGAATATAATATTTCACGCAGCGTTTTACGTAAAGGAGACATTGTGGTATTAGGAGAGGGTATTCGATTTGAAGTACTATCTCCGAGGAATACTCTTATTTCAACGGAAAACACAGAAAATGAAACAAGAAACGGAGCTGCTAATGATAATTCCATCGTATGCCGTTTAACATATAAAAATTTTTCTATGCTTTTTATGGGAGATGCGCAAAAAGAAGCTGAAAAACGTCTTCTTGCTGATTACGGAAGCCATTTAAAATCCGATGTGCTGAAAGTAGGACATCATGGCAGCAAAACTTCATCTTCTGTCACTTTTATCAAGACTGTTCGTCCTATGGCAGCCATTATTTCCTGTGGTGCCGGCAATCGATATAATTTTCCTCATACAGAAACATTACAGATATTAAAAAAAGAATCTGTACAAATTTTTCGTATAGATCGGGACGGTATTGTTACCATATACAGTGATGGCGTCAAATTTAATGCAGAAAAGGAGCATTGATATGAAATTCATTGGCAGTATAGACAGGATCACGGAACAGGATGCATATATTATCGTTGATGATGCGGCGGAACATGAAATCCGTATTCCATTAGACTGTCTTCCGCAAGGAGCGGATGAAGGTATGGCATATACGCTAGAAATTATAAGAAATAAAGAAGCAGAAAAAAAAATGCAGGAAGAAATTAAATTATTACATAGGCAAGTATAAATACGAAATACTTTCTTAACAGGGCATTCTATATTTCATTAATGAAGAAAAACATGGTATAATATAAAAGCTAAGAAACCCAAAAAGGAGAAGATACCATTGTTTAAAAAACTATTATTAATTCCGATTTTGGCCATTATGTGCATTTGCCCGTTATTTCCGGTGCATGCTGCGAATAGTACAATAACGAATGTCAAGGTTGTTACCCGAAATGATGCAGAAGTTCCTTTTGTCAGAACCGTGCTGGAAGTGACAAATACAGTAAAGCCTAAAGCTGTATTGGATAATACAGGAAAATATATTACTATTTCATTGCCTAATACGCAGATTGCTGATGGAGTAGCTCGCACCTATGCGGGGGATAAAAATGTTATATCACAGATTTCGTTGGCACAACATATGTATGCTACGGATATCAATATTCGTGTGCCTCAGGTTTTAAACAAAAACGATATTAAAATTTTTTCTTTAAGCAGTGACTATAAAAATGGTCGACCGAACCGTATTGTCATTGATATAAATGATAAGTCTGGAACCGTAAAACAATGGAGACAGTGGCAATCTAAACAACAATACCAAGAAAACAGTGCGGCTGATAATCAAAACGTGACGGCATACGCGGTTCCCGCATATAATTTGAATAATTCATATAGTTTAACCTCTGGCTTAAAGAATAAGATTATTTGCATTGATCCCGGGCATGGCGGCAGTGATTCCGGAGCTTTAGGCGCTTTTTCAAAAGAAAAAGATATTACACTGGCAATCTCTATGCGTCTGAAAAAGCTTTTAGAACAGGCAGGGGCAAAGGTAATTATGACACGTACGACAGACGTTGATGTATATGCACCTAATGACGGGGCAGTAGAAGAACTACAGGCTCGTTGTGATGTAGCAAATGCGGCTGGTGCTGATGCGTTTGTATGTATTCACATTGATTCGTATTCCACTCCTGATGTCGGAGGTGTAACGGCGTATTATAATAATAAAACGCCGTATGATTTAGGATTGGCAAAATATATTCATAAAGAAAACATGAACGCCACGGCATTTCCGGATCGTGGTGTACAAACTGCAAATTTCTATGTGCTGCTGCATACGAATATGCCGGCGACATTGGTGGAATTGGGTTTTATTTCCAATCCCAATGAAGAAAAAACATTAAACACAGAAGCCCAGCAACAAAATTTTGCTGAAAGCATCTGCCAAGGATTGTCAGATTATTTTCAAAATTCTGGCAAATGATACGGTTTATATTGACAATTCTTTATTACTAAGGTAAAATGAATAGGTCATAGCATAGCACAGTGGCTGTGGTAAGCCGCATGAAGAGGCTGATAAGTCCGTAAGGCGCCGTATTCAGCGAGTATATTGATGAGGAGGTGTCACTATGTACGCTATTATTAAAACCGGGGGTAAACAGTATCGTGTTGCTGAAGGCGATAAAATTTTTATCGAAAAATTGGCTGTTCCCGCCGAATCAGAAGTTATTTTTGATGAAGTTTTGGCAGTTGTCAACGATGGAGATGTGAAGATTGGTTCTCCTGTCGTTCAAGGTGCGAAAGTAACAGCTAAAGTTTTAGAACACGGCAAAGAAAAGAAAATTTTGGTATTTAAATACAGAGCAAAATCTAATTATCGTCGTCGTCAAGGCCATCGTCAGCCGTTTACAAAAGTCGTTATTGAAAAGATTGAAGCATAATGATTTCAATTACGCTGCAGTATGATCAATTGCATGAAAACAATGGATTTTCTGTGTCGGGCCATGCAGACTATAGTGAGTCAGGCAGTGATATTGTGTGTGCTGCTATATCAGCTGTTACACAGACCGCGCTGCTGGGTTTGATGGAGTATCAGCAGGAGTCAGTTGATTATAAGATAGCTGATGGTTTTTTGAATGTTCATGTGGATTGCGTTACTGACGAGACACGAGTTATTTTAAAGACTTTGGTTTTAGGGTTAGAACAAATTGTACGGCAGTATGATTCGTACGTCGTACTGAACAGATAAGTCAGGAGGTGGACACAATGTTTAAATTTGATTTACAGCTCTTCGCTCATAAAAAGGGACAGGGCAGTACACATAACGGCCGTGATAGTGAATCTAAGCGTCTTGGTGTTAAATGTCATGACGGTTCTACTGTAAAAGCCGGCAACATTATCGTACGCCAGCGCGGGACTCATTTCCATCCGGGTACTAACGTAGGTATTGGTAAGGATGATACGTTATTTGCTACGGCAGCTGGCAAGGTTGCATTTGAACGTGCCGGTAAGGTTAATCGTAAGGTAAGTGTATATCCGGTTGAAGCTTAAGTAGAATATAAACCCCTGCAGTTTATTATTGCGGGGGTTTTGTTATACTACCTTTGTGTTTTTTTTCACAAATTTTATCTCATACTATTGGCAAGCTCTATTTTGTGTGCTATACTACGCATAGTGCAAAAATGATTACAGTTAAATACATGATTCAGTCGGTATCATGGGAACCGGACTAAATTATAACTGTGATGGCATGCATTAATAATTAGCGACTTGTATCTCGTTGAGAACAAGAACGGAGGAATCGAATATGCAAAAAGAACTAGGTATGAAATCTACGGCGGCGCCTGTAAGACGTCCTTTATTTACGACAAGAGAATTAACTATTGTGGGAATGCTTTCCGGTATTACGATGTTGCTGGGGCTTACCGGATATGGTTTTGTTCCGCTGCCAATGATGAAAGCAACAATTTTACATGTACCCGTGATTATAGGAGCGTTAGTCGCAGGTCCAAGGGTAGGCGCCATGGTAGGGTTTATGTTTGGTTGTTTTAGTATTTTTCAAGCCATTACCTCTCCTGTAATTTTGTCTTTCGCTTTTTTAAATCCTGTTATTTCTATTTTGCCTCGGGTTTTAATTGGCATTGGCGCCTATTATATATATCATTTTTTGAGTAGAATCATTACTAAGCAATCTGTAAGTATGGCACTTGCAGCATTGGCAGGATCAATGATTAATACCATCGGGGTTATGGGTGGTATCTATGTAATTTACGCAAAAGATTTTGCAGCGGCTCGTGATATTCCTTTGGATAATGTAGTTAACATTATTCTTGGTATTTGTACGTTTAACGGTATTCCAGAAGCCGTTGTATCAGCTGTCATTACGGTTCCCGTGGTACTGGTTTTGAATAAAGTGGTCCATAATAAATAAATTATGGTAAAACGGTGTTGTCGAGTATATTCGATGACACCGTTTTGTTTTTTGTCTATTGACAAGACTTATATAATTTTATAAACAATATTGAACATATTTAATATATTTCTTACTTTGTAAATTTATGGCGAGAGCGCATTTGATATTATATTTATTGGTATAAATGATATGCTGAACAAAAAGATAATCGGATTATAACAAAATGTTTTTATATAAATTCTCCTGTAACATGATATAATAAAACATATAAGTGATACGGTGTTTAAATATCATATACTGAGGTGAAGTCAATATGATTCTCTATTTTTCCGGAACAGGTAATTCTTTAAGCGTCGCAAAAAAATTAGCTATTTTAACCGGCGATACAGCAATACATATCTCGGATTTGATGGGGGATGGAACAAAAATTTACGATGGAAGAATTGGGATTATTTTCCCGATCTTTTTCTTCGACATACCAGATCCGATGCGTGTTTTTGTAGAATACACACGTTTTAATCCATCTGCGTATATTTATGGGATTGCAACATGTGGCGGATCAGAAGGAAATGCTATTTATAATTTAAAAAATATTCTTTTGCATAAAAATTGCCGTTTATCTTATGGTAATGTGTTAAAAATGCCTTGTAGTAGTACGATCGCATCACGAAAAAATATTAAATATAAACTTGCGTATTTAGAGGAGGAGGAAAAACGGATTCAAGATATATCTCAAGATATTCTGCAAAAGCGAAAAAATTCAGACAGTATTACCTATAAGATTAAAGGTTCAATTTTTAATATTGGGTTTATTAATAAAAGGGCAAAAAAATATTTTGCAGTTTCTGCTGATACAAATATTTGTGTAGAATGTGGTATTTGTGAACAAATTTGTCCCAATGACAATATTGTATTAGATGAAACAGGTATTCATATAGGCACAGACTGTTCTTATTGCATGGCATGTGTTCATTGGTGTCCACATGCCGCGATTAAGGTTCACGGTAAACATGTTCAGATAAAAGATCAATATCATCATCCAGACATTGGTTTGGCGGAAATGTATCGTCGTTAGATGTTCAATATAAAAATACCTCTTAGTTAAAAATAGCTAAGAGGTATTTTTATATTGAAAATAATTTTCATATTATAAGTGAAAATAAAATATTTGCAATATAAAAAACATACAATATAATATATCATAAATAAGATAAATTACAAATATAAAGATAGAGAACAATAATAGTAATATATATAAAAAGATATATATAAATTGATAATTAATCTTAATTTACATGTTGACTTTGTGACAAAAGTCAATTATAATTTTAATAATAATGATTATCATTATTATTAAAAAGGAGGCATTGTAATGGTAAAAAAGAATTTTGGAATTAAAGACGCAGGTATCGCTTTAAGTATGTACCTATGGGGTAAGGTTGGAAAAGGAAACCGCATAAAATGACAGAATGACTCGAAACAACGGTGAAAACGCAAGAAAATTGAAATTCCTATGGAGAAAATGATTTTTAAAATTAGAACAGCTCAGAAAACCCATAAGAGAAAGGAACCGTATTAAAGCAAATGGCTGTTTCTGAATAAGAGACGGCTTTTTATTCTGAAATAATCAACGGATATATTTTTGAATTTTATCGGTAACGACTATCAGACTGAAAGGGAGAATGAAATGAAAAAAATTATGATGAATACTGTTATAAGCTTAGGGATACTTTGTACGCCTGGTTTTGCATTAGGTAATGAAACAACTGCAACAGCTGTTGCTTTATCGCCTGATACAGAGGCAGCTGCGGAAGAAAAAATGACTCCAGGGGAATTAACTTGGTCCGGCGATGTTTCGATAAAATATGAACGTGATACGATGGAGGATTCTCCCCACATGGATGGATTAATGTATAGTCTCCGCTTAAATGCTGAAAAACAGTTATCTCCTGGATTTTCTCTATATGCCCGTCTGGGTGCTCAATACGCTACCCAGCCAAGTTTAGGTGATTTTAATACCGAAGCCTATGATGTGAATAAAAAAGGTGTTATCGCAATAGATCTGTTTGGAGTAACGTATAAAAAAGGAAGTTTTTCTTATAAACTCGGGAGGCAGGATATGACGATTGGAACGACGGCCTTGTTATATAGTCGTTCAGATACAAATATAGGAATCCGTAATTTTGTTGATGGGCTAACAGTGGAAGGGAAGATAGGAAATATTGCTTTAACCGGCGTTGCAGTGCAGGAGGATAATGATGGGTCTGCCGATAATCGCCTATATGCAATACATGGTACCTATGATGTAAATGAACGAATGCAGGTCGGCGCTACATTAGGACGTTATATCTATGCAGATGGTTCCGGTCAAAACACGACGAATGGGGCTGTAGATGCCGTGTATAAATTTAAAAAAAGCACTTTTACGGCAGAATTAGCTAAATCCAATGCGGATCAAGATAATAAAGCATATGCCGTAACTTGGAATTATGCTTTCAATGATAAGACAGCAGTATATGTTACGGCATTTCGGGTAGAACCATATGCCGATATGGGACAGCAAAGTGATTTCGATAATAACAACCGTGGATTTTATTATGGCATTACGCATCAATTGACTAAAAATGATAGTGTTGAAGTCGTATATAAAGATCAGAAAACACTGCGGGATGCTGAGGATGCTCCCAGTGGTTCTCATAATACAAAAATTGAAGCTACGCTTACACATGCTTTTTAATCTGTTTGGACCAGCTATATCTTTTTTTGATGTAGCTGGTTTTTTGTAGTATATCTAGGGTCTCGTTTGTTGACAACAATATAATATACAAATTAATTGAATATGAAAAATATTGTTTTTTTACACTGAACATTTATAAAAAAAGTGTAAATAGTATTGACAAGTAAAAATATACATCATATAATAAACATAAATTTAATATTGTTCCGGTAAGTAAGGCTCCTACAAGGATATGGACTGTTGCCGCGGAGTGGTGGAGACACCATGAGAAGGTTTGAACAGGTGTTATCGAAAAACAAGGTATCATCTAATACAGTTTCACCGCCTTGTAGAGTTAAAGCTCAAACGGTGGCATGGCATATTTTTGTGTGTCATGAAATATGGTTGCATGTTTTTCCCATATCTACGGTTTGTGCCGGGATATGGGATTTTTTATTTAAGAAGAGGTGAAAAAAATGGATGATGGTGGTAGACAACAAAAAATCAGATTCGTGGAAAATAGTATCAGATGCCGATCTGAGTCTGTTTAACATTGGTAAAACAAATAATAGTAATTATCCACGGTCTGGCAGCGAATAAAAAATGTTGCATTTTCATTTGTTCTTAAAATTGAGAACATTTGGACCGTGGAATTTTTATGCCTTTTTATGAAAATGATAATTATTAATATTTACAAATAATTATCTATGAAAGGAGCTGTTTATAATGCTCACAATATTTTTACTAAGATTAGGTATGGCTGTATTATCAGGAATCATAATTGGTGTGGAGCGTCAACTGACGGGTCATCCGGCAGGAGTACGTATCAATACGTTAGTTAGCCTTGGCGCCTGCGTGTTTGTTTTGTTTTCAATGGTTATTAAACCAGAGTCTGCAGATTTATCCAGAGTAGCCGCACAAATTGTATCTGGAGTAGGTTTCTTATGCAGCGGTATTATTTTTAAGGATGGAACCAGCGTACGCGGGTTGAATACAGCTGCGACAATTTGGTGTTCAGCTGCAATCGGCGTTCTTGCAAGTACGGGGGAATATATTGTTGTTTTTGCAGCAACTGCTGTTCTTCTTCTGGTAAATCTGTTATTGCGCCCGTTTGCTAATTGGCTGGAACCACTGGAATGTTTTGACGAAACTGAAAACATGTATAGCATTTCCGTTATTTGCATGGAAACGGAAGAAATATTCATACGAGAAAAGATTATGAATTACATTACGGAAGCGCGGCTGAAACTCGTAAAGTTGGAGAGTAACGATATGATTGGTGGTAAAGTTGAAGTTGAAGCCGTGGTTTCTTGTCGCGGCAGAAAGAGGAATGTCATTGCAGAAAAGTTGATTACTCGTTTAAGTATACATAAAAGCGTCATTGGTATCGGATGGAAAACTTTATAATTCCATTTGCATGCAATGTTTAAATAGATAATTTAACAGTAAAAGGAGGGAGTATACAATGGATGTTCCTGATGACTATTTGATATCTAAGTTCGTGGATAAAGGAATAGTTAACTATGCGTTGTTTATAAAGTTGGATAAGAGGATGAAATTTCCGTAGAAAAAAATAATGTGAGGTAATTAAAAATGCAAAAAAATGAAAAGAAGAATATAAAAACAGCATGGGAAAAAATAGAAGGAAGATTATTATATGCAGCGAGAAGAGATGAACAAACACTTCTTTCTACGCTCGGTACAAATGTAGATGGTCTTTCCAAAGATAAAGTTGAAAAAAATCGTGAGCTTTATGGTGATAATAAGATTACATGTGGACAAAAGACGTCTTTTCTAAAAAAAATAGTAAAAGCGTTTATTAATCCATTTACATCAATTTTAATTTTTTTGGCAGTGATATCATCCTTTACCGATATTATTTTGCCTGTATGGCAAAATCAACCGGATGATGTAGATGTCACAGCGGTTGTAATCATATTAACAATGGTAATAATTTCTGGTGTTCTGCGATATGTGCAAGAATCGAGAAGTGGTGCAGCTGCTTCTAAGCTTTTGGAAATGATTACGACAACAGTTGCTGTTAATCGGAAAGAAACAGATTTTTCTGAAATAGCAATCGAAGAATTGGTAGTTGGGGATATTGTACATCTGTCAGCGGGTGACATGGTTCCAGCTGATATGCGAATCTTGCAGGCAAAAGATCTGTTCGTCAGCCAAGCTTCCCTGACAGGAGAAAGTGAACCAATAGAAAAATATACCATGATGTTACATGGGAAAAAAGATAATCTGACAGAATATGAAAATCTTGTATTTAGAGGATGTAATGTTATCAGTGGTACAGCAACGGCTGTTGTTATTGTAACAGGTAGCGAGACTTTTTTCGGAACAATGGTACAGGCAATTGCTAAGAAGCCGGTGCTGACGAGTTTTGAAAAAGGAGTTAATTCTGTGTCATGGGTACTTGTTCGTTTTATGCTTGTTATGGTGCCAATTGTATTTTTCATCAATGGATTTACCAAAGGGAGTTGGATAGATGCGTTTCTCTTTGGAATTTCTGTCGCAGTGGGACTAACGCCGGAAATGTTGCCGATGATTGTTACGACTTGTTTGTCCAAAGGGGCAGTTTCTATGTCAAAGAAAAAGACAATTATTAAAAGCTTAAATTCGATTCAGAATTTTGGAGCCATAGATATTCTTTGTACAGACAAAACCGGAACCTTGACGCAAAATCGTGTTGTATTGGAATATCATTTAAATGCTCATGGGAAAGAAGATATTCGCGTATTACGGCATGCTTTTTTAAATAGCTATTTTCAGACGGGATTAAAAAATCTCATGGATATTGCTATTATCAATCGAATGCATGAAGAAGCAAAAGTTCAAGAACAGCTGCAGGAATGTTTTAACCAATATTGCAAGGTGGATGAAGTTCCTTTTGATTTTAATCGCCGTCGGATGAGTGTTGTTGTAGAAGATCAAAACAAAAAAAGTCAGATGATTACCAAAGGCGCTGTAGAAGAAATGTTATCCATATGCTCCTATGTAGAATTTGAAGGACAGGTTACGGAACTTACTGCTAAATTGCGCCGAGAAATAGAAAAAGTAGTAAATCGATTAAATCGGGATGGCATGCGTGTGTTAGCAGTAGCACAAAGAACAAATCCGGCCCCTGTAGGAGAATTTGGTGTTAAAGACGAACATGATATGGTACTGCTGGGTTATCTGGCGTTTTTTGATCCGCCGAAAGAATCTGCCGCGAAAGCTGTCAAGGCACTATGGGAATATGGCGTAGATACTAAAATATTAACAGGGGACAATGCTGAAACGACATCATGTGTTTGCGCACAAGTAGGAATTAATGTAAAAAATATTTTGCTAGGCAGTGATATTGAAAAAATGAATGATGAATTACTTCAAAAAATGGTTGAAAGAAGTAATGTATTTGCTAAATTGTCTCCAGAACAAAAAGTACGAGTCGTTACGGCATTACGTAACAATGGACATACTGTCGGTTTTATGGGAGATGGTATTAATGATGCTGCGGCTATGAAATCTTCAGATGTCGGCATATCCGTGAATGAAGCGGTTGATGTTGCCAAAGAATCAGCTGATGTTATCTTATTGGAAAAAGATCTTATGATTTTAGAAAAAGGCATTATTGAAGGAAGAAAAACATATGCCAATATGATAAAATATATTAAAATGACTGCGTCTTCAAATTTTGGCAATGTATTTTCTGTACTGGTAGCCAGTACGTTCCTGCCTTTTTTACCAATGGCAAGCTTACATTTAATTATATTGAATCTGGTATACGATTTATCTTGTACGGCAATTCCTTGGGATAATGTCGATCCGGAGTTTGTAAAAATTCCTCGAAAATGGAGTGCTTCATCTATTAAATCGTTTATGCTTTGGCTAGGACCGACAAGTTCAATATTTGATATAACTACTTATTTAGTTATGTATTTTTTTATTTGTCCGATGATTGTATCCAATGGAATTCTTTATTCGGTAATTCCAGATGGCAATACAAGCATGAAAGCACTTTATGTAGCGGTTTTTCAGGCGGGTTGGTTTATTGAATCTATGTGGACGCAGACTATGGTTATCCATATGTTGCGTACACCGAAAATTCCATTTCTTCAAAGCCGCGCATCCTTTCCTTTAATAGTATTTACTACTGCGGGTATAGTTGTACTTTCTTGTATTCCCTATACATCATTTGGCATGGACATAGGATTAGCTCCCTTGAATACTATTTATTGGGGGATTCTCTTGACAACAGTTACTGCATATATGTTGGTAGTGACCATCGTTAAAAGATTGTATGTTAACCATTTCGGTGGATTGTATTAAATCAAAAGTTCTAATTCACTAGCATATTGATAATAATGAAATACAGCACGTGTGATTTAATGATATGTGCAGCTGGTTCCCCATGTCATTGAAAGTTTTAATCGTAATAATGTATGTTGGAAACGGAAAGGAAAAATGAAATGAAAAAAGTTATGCTAAGCACCGTTATAAGTTTGGGGATATTTTATACACCTGTTTTGGCAGTTGGTAATGAAATAACAGCTGTAACTTCGTCTATATCAACTGAT